>NZ_JAGYWV010000005.1:0-115550 GCF_019279065.1 Psychrobacter sp. BF1 | reverse complement strand
AAAAAACAGCCTCCCAAACCAATCTAGCCTACAACGAGTCTCAAATTAAGATAAGATTTAGTTTGTGAAATAATTTAGCTTTGGGATGACCTCAATCATGAGAAATTATATTCGAGACAAAACCAAAGGCGGATGTTATTTTCTCACTTTTAACTTACAAGATCGTCAGTCACAGCTGCTGACAACGCATATTAATGAATTTCGTCAGGCGTTTAAAAAAACTAAGCAGCGTCAGTCGTTTGAGTTAAATGCGATGGTCGTATTACCTGACCATGTACACTTATTGATAACCCTAGCTGATGATAATGACAACTATGCCAATATTGTAGCGAATTTAAAAGCAAACTTCTCTCGTCAAATACCCAAATTAGAGTCTGAAAACATATCGCCATCAAGAGCAGATAAGAAAGAGCGTGGACTTTGGCAACGTCGGTTTTGGGAACATCGTATTCGCGACGATAATGACTATAAACAGCACGTTGACTACATTCATTACAACCCTGTAAAACATGGTTATTGTTCACAGCCAACAGAATGGAAGTATTCAACCATTCATAAATTAATATCCGATGGCCTATATCCCAAAGGTTGGAGCTATAGCGATATAGATGATAGATTTACTCTTTATCATGATTGAAATAATTTGCGCTATAAGCAAGGTTGTGGTGTGTAGGTTGGGTCAGTGCGATGCGTAGGCTGGGTTTTTAACCCAGCTTCAAGACTTTGCAAAATTACAACGCTGGGTTAAAAACCCAGTCTATAATGAGTGATAGTTATCATTATAAACATCAAAAAATAACATTATGTCTAAACAATAAGATTACCGTTGCAGAGCAAATTAGTAAACCAAGAAATATATAAAACAAAACATTATCACGAGCCAGCTTCTTTTTAATAGCGGAATACCCTAGAGTATCAAAGGTAATATAGCTCTGATTTATGTCAGAGTAATCGATTTTTTTTACAGTTTCGATGAAATGTTCAATGAACCAAGAGGGCCAATGCTGTGGTTTGAATGGTGAGATATCACTTACCTTGGTATAGTTTGAAAACTTTTCCCAATTATCATTATCTAAATTGAGACTGTGCATACGCCAATCTGTAAAACTATAACCACCCACCTTTTTAGCAAAAACAACAGTCACATCTTTGTGGTTTTCGTCTTTAAAGATTCTCTGCATAAGCGAAGACACAATATCCTTTGTACCCTCTAAACATTGCAAAAAGCTTTGGTCGTTATTGCACAAAAATCCTGCGATATTATTATCTTTATTAAAAGATTCTGAGTGACTCTGTATATGCTTAAATACAGAGTCACTAGTAGTGTTTAATCCACTAATATATATTAATCTTATCAGAGAGTCTGAAAGGACATCTTTCATAGACTCATCTAGCATGTCGTAACTGGCTATGCTCATATATGTACAGTCATCCCAAGTATTATGCCGTGTTTTTTACGGCTATCAATCTTACTATTTTAAAGTTTTTATTCAAGCTTACCGTATGAAAAACATTAGTAAACGTCCATATTGCCATATATATTCGCTTTAAATGAGAGTCACAGTTTTCAACGAGTAGAACAGGTTTGTAATCCAGTTTATATTACTTAAAAAGCTCTCTATAGCATTTAAATAGGTCAGATAATTAACGGAAGTAATAGAGGTGAGTTACTGTGCTCATTTGTGCAAATATCTGCAAATAGTCGTATTACCCTAGACCAAGCAATCAACCAATATATAGCTAATACAACCGTCACGCTGAGCGCTGTTTAATTAATCAGCAACGGTGGCGGTTTTGCTTTGCCTTTTTTACAGAGTCTTTCATAGGGTTTTAGGCTACAATCAATAAAACCAAACAAGTAATCAAACAAACAAACGCTATGTCTAAAGTGGGCAGATATGATCAACCCCAGCATCAACTTCGCCGAAGAATTCAGCTCAAAGATTCCTGCCTTAACCTTACTCACCACACTGGGCTATCAGTTTATTCCGCCAAGCCAATGCAACTCCATGCGCTCGAAGATGACTTCAAATAAAGCCACCAACCAAGTGGTGTTACTACCTATTATGCGGGCGTTTTTAGCCAAGCAAACCTTTATGTTTGAAGGTCAGGCGCATCCTTTATCGGACAGCGCCGTTGATAAAATCATGCACGAGCTAAACCCAGCCATGAACTTAGGCTTGCAGGCAGCAAACGAGGCACTGTATAACGCCATGCTCTATGGCGTGACCGTGACCGAATTTATCGACGGTAAAAAGACTTCGCAAACTATCAGTCTGATAGATTGGGAGCATATCGACAATAATAGCTTTCACTTTACCGAAGAGTTTGTAGTACAAAATAGCGAGGGTACAGGTAACGTCATTCCTGATATCGTCTGCTTTGTGAATGGTCTGCCTTTAGTGGTCATTGAAGCCAAACGCCCTGACTCTAATAGAGAAGGGCAATCGACTAACGCTCAAGCTATCTCCCAGCACATCCGTAATCAAGGTCAAAAACAAATTCCGCATCTATTCGCTTATAGCCAGCTATTGCTAGCAGTCAATGGTCATGACGGTCTTTATGGAACGTGCAAAACGCCTGAGAAGTTCTGGGCAAAATGGGTCGAAGAAGACATCCAAGAGCCTGAGTTTAATCGCTTAAAAAATCAAGCGCTCAGCCCTGAGCAGATTGATTGTCTGTTTGATCATCGTCCTGCGTCTATTAAAAATGAATATCAGGCGTTAATTGATGGCGGTGATCTAGTGGTTACCGATCAAGACCGCTTAATCATTAGCTTATTAAAGCCTGAGCGTCTGCTTGAGATGACGCGCATGTTTACCTTGTTTGATAAAAAGGCGGGCAAAATTGTTGCCCGTTATCAGCAAGTCTTTGGTATCAAAGCCCTGATTAAACGTATTAGCAGTTTCGATGAAAAGGGCAGTCGTGAGGGTGGGGTGATTTGGCATACCACCGGTAGTGGTAAATCTTTTACCATGGTGTTCTTCTCCAAAGCGCTTATTTGGTTAGAAGCATTGGCACAGTGCCGGGTGATTGTGGTCACTGACCGTGTCGATCTTGAGACCCAGCTCAGCCAAACCTTTGCCTCAGGCGGTGTATTAAGTGATCGCGACAAAACAGACGCCATGGCAACCTCTGGTCGCCGTCTAGCTCAGCAAATCGGGCATGGTAATGAGCGGGTTATTTTCTCTATTATTAATAAGTTTGGCTCAGCCGTTAAGTATGATGAGTGCTATAACGATAGCCCAAATATCATTGTCATGGTCGATGAGGGTCACCGTAGCCAAAACGGTGAGAACAATATTCGTATGAGCCAAGCCCTGCCAAACGCCGCCTTCATTGCTTTTACGGGTACGCCCCTGCTTAAAGACGATAAGACTGAAAATAAATTCGGTAGCATTATTCACTCCTACACTATGCAGCAAGCGGTGAAAGATAAAACCGTCACCCCACTGTTATACGAAGAGCGTATCCCTGAGCTCAATACCAATGATCAAGCCATAGATAGCTGGTTTGATCGTATCACCCAAAAGCTCACTAGCGATCAAAGGACCGATCTCAAGCGTAAGTTCTCGCAAAAGGGTCAAATCTACCAAACTGAAGGTCGTATTGAACTGATCGCTCATGACATCTCTGATCACTTTCAAAACTTTAAACAGCAGCATCTAAAAGGTCAGTTGGCTTGTGAGTCTAAAGCCTCTGCCATCCGTTATAAGATCGCCTTAGACAAGATTGGCAAAGTGTCATCGGTGGTGGCTATATCATCACCTGATACTCGTGAAGGCCATGACACGGTCGATGCTGAATCAAAAGACATCGTGCAAAACTGGTGGCAAGCCAATGTTGCACCTACCTATGGTGGTGATGAAAAAGCTTATACCAAAGCTATTATCGAAGCCTTTAGTCAAGATGATGGTCCTGACATTATGATCGTCGTTGATAAGCTGTTAACGGGCTTTGATGAACCGAAGAATACCGTGCTGTATATCGATAAGCCGTTAAAACAGCACAATCTCATTCAGGCCATTGCACGAGTAAACCGCTTGCATGAGAAGAAGCGCTTTGGCTATCTGATTGATTATCGCGGCATCTTAAAAGAGCTGGATATCACCATTGAGAAGTACCAGGATCTTGCCGAGCGTACGCAAGGGGGCTTCGATATTGAGGACCTTAAGGGCATGTATAACAGCATGGACACTGAGTACAAGCAACTACCAAAGCTGCATAGTGAGCTGTGGGCTATCTTCTCATCAGTAAAGAACAAGCAAGACGGTCCAGCGTTGCGACAAGTGCTAGCCCCTAAGATGCAAGATATCGATGGCAGAGTAGTCGATACTAGGCTTAAAGAACGTGATGACTTTTATGCCGCCTTAACTAACTTTTCTAATGCTATGAAAATTGCTTTGCAATCAGCGTCTTTTTTTGCAGACAGCTCATTTGATAGTAAGCGTGATCGCTACAAAGCCGATCTAAAAGCCTTTGTTAATCTGCGCAAACAAGTACGCGCGGACGCTGATGAAACCATTGATTATGATGAATATGAAGCGGATATTCGCAGCTTGCTCGATAAGCATATAGCGGGGCTTGAAGTGCGTGAGGCAAAAGGTGTTTACTTAGTCGATGGCCTAGGCAATGCCGGCAAGGTGGAAAAAGACATTCAGCCTGAGGCAATAAGTGACGATGAAGCCCGTAATCAAACCGATAAGATCACTGGTCGTGTCACTAGAATGATTGAGCAAGATTTGGCTGATGATCCCTATGCGCAAGAATATTTTTCTAAGCTACTTAAGCAAGCGATTGAAGATGCCAAAGCAATGTTCGATGCACCAGTGAAGCAATACATGATGTTTTTCGGTCTTGAGCAACAAGTTGATGAGCGTAAAGTCGCTGATATACCGAATGAGTTTATTGATGACTCTGGCAATTTAAACAAACATGCGCAGGCGTATTTTGGTTTGTTTAAACAGCTATTTAACGACGATAGCGATGCTACGTTTGCCGAAAAAGATGTTGATAATGAGCAGCTGGTTGCTTACGCCTTTAAGATTGATGAGGTAGTGAATACCGCAGTAGCTGAGTATTCTATCAATCCGGCGCAGATTGAGAACGCTATCAGCGTCAAATTACTGCCGATGCTATTTGCTGACTTAGGTATTGATAAAGCGCAACAGCTTATAGAAGCCGTGCTGAAGATTACCCGTCTTGGACTCTCAAGAGAGACCAAAATCTCCAAAGCAACAAGAGGGTGATGGCTAATGGTTAAAAGCGGCGTAATTTATTATGGTGAAGAAAAAATTCACTATGAAGTCGTGCATAAAGCCGTAAAAGAGCAGTATAAAAACGATACGCTTATTAGCGGAAAAAGCAAACCGAGTAAACCTCGTAAAATCGTTATCAAAGTACATCCTGATCAACGTGTGGTTGCTACTGCTCCTATCGATGCTACAGATGCAATAATATATGATGCGATGATAAAGCGTGCACGCTGGATATGGCAAAGCCTACAAGACTTCGCCAAGCAGCAAGATCATGTGCTACCTAAGCGTTATGTCAGCGGTGAAACCCAGTTTTATCTAGGTCGTCGTTATGTGTTAAAAGTGCTCATCAATGTAGAAAATAACGAGGTTATAAATAGCCCTGTTAAGCTTAGTCGCGGCAAGCTGAATGTAGAATTTTCGCAAAGCGATGCTGAACTAGAAGCTGAAGAACGAGCGAACAAGGTAAAAAGCCTTATTGATCAATGGTATCAAGATAAAGCAAAAAATCTCTTTCATGCTAGGCTTAAAGCTATGCTCACCAAAGCTTCATGGGTTGAAGAGATACCATCATTTAGACTGCTGGCAATGAAGAAACAATGGGGTAGTTGTTCGACAAAAGGCACTCTCATACTCAATCCGCATTTAGTCAAAGCGCCAAAGGAATGCATCGATTACGTCATTCTGCATGAGCTATGTCATATCGCTGAGCACAATCACAGCGAGCAATTTTGGCGCTTACTAACGCAAGTGATGCCGAATTGGAAAGAGGTCAAGGCTAGGCTTGATGGGATGGCTGAGCTTTATTTGAATGAGTGAAGATAGTTGAGAGTGATTTATTAAGATATATAAGTCTGGATTTTAGATAAGAGTCTTAGCTTAAGATGGAGTATATTTTATTTAACTCGTCCTA
Source organism: Psychrobacter sp. BF1 (assembly GCF_019279065.1). NCBI lineage: Bacteria > Pseudomonadati > Pseudomonadota > Gammaproteobacteria > Moraxellales > Moraxellaceae > Psychrobacter > Psychrobacter sp. BF1. The sequence continues at coordinate 109,382 of NZ_JAGYWV010000005.1, read as the reverse complement.
TAGATAAATAGATAGTATTGGTTTGCTATATGCGGTCATGACTCAAGTTGGTTTTACTACCTTAACCACTCAATGGCGGCACTTTGATTATGGTAATCGGCTTTGGGCCTATAACGACAAGCAAAAACATGCAATTTACAGTGCAGCTCATTGAGATATTGTATCTACCTAATGCATAATAATTACTAGTTGTGAGAAACTTACATATCAGGTTTAAGGAAGAACATGATGGAAACATTAATACAGGCTGATGATCATTTAGCGTTGTGGACATTCGTTATGGTTGCCGCAACTTCTGCTATTTTCATTGAACAGCGCTATAAGTGGGCTAGTAAAATTCCAGGCGCTGTCATCGCACTATTGATTGCGATTGCGGCATCGAACATGAAAATTATTCCAATAGATGCCCCTACATACGACATCGTTTGGGGTTATATCGTTCCTTTAGCCATACCTTTACTATTGTTCAAAACAAACATACAGTCTCTGGTTAAAGAAAGTTGGAAGCTTCTACTACTATTTTTAACGTCTTCGATAGCTACCATGATCGGTACTGTTTTAGCATTTTTGGCTTTACGTCACTATATTCCAGAACTAGATAAAGTTAGTGGTATGATTTCAGCATCCTATAGTGGTGGTGGGGTGAATTACGCCGCCATGTCGGCTAAATTAGCGCCAAGTGAGAGCATTAATGCCGCTACTATCGTAGCTGACAATATGATGATGGCCTTTTACTTCTTAATACTTATTGGCTTAGCGGGTATACCTATTATACGCCGCGTATGGGGTTCGCCGCATACGGATGCAATTGAAAAAAATCCAGAAATGCTAAACAGTCGCACGTTGTCAGAAGCGTTCTGGAAACCCAACCTCATCTCTTTAAAAGATATTGCAATTTGCTTAGCATCATCAATGTTAATCGTATTGATTTCATTCAAACTATCAGCATTTTTACAGGCGGTGTTGGGTACTAGTGATAATATTGTGCTTGGCCTTATCATCAGTTTGATCACTGATAAATATCTGTTATTAACAACTATAACATTCGTAGTAGTTTCTATTTTTAAAAACTCTTTTGAGAATCTTAATGGCAGTCAAGAACTCGGTACTTACTGTATCTATCTGTTCTTTGTAGTCATTGGTATTCCGGCATCGATTAGTTTGATTGTCACTAAAGCCCCGCTATTATTTGTGTTTGTATTTATAATTGCTATGGTTAATTTAGCTATTACTATGGGTATAGGTAAATTATTTAAGTTTAATGTTGAAGAGGTGGTACTAGCTTGCAATGCTAATATCGGTGGTCCTACCACTGCAGCAGCTTTAGCTATCAGTAAGGGTTGGACTAATCTAGTAGGCCCGATCCTAGTTATTGGTACTGTAGGTTATGTGATTGGCAATTACGTAGGCACAATTATTTATTTTATAGTCACTCAAATTGGTATGTAAAAACTATCAATGTATAAGTATAAAACCGATGCTATTAGCGTCGGTTTTTGCTTTTTTGCTTGTCAGAAGTCTGTATTAGCTTTTTTAAATATATTGAAAACGGTTTGATAAACCTGGCTTTATATTACATTAGCTATAACAGTCGGTTTAAGCTTACCAATCTTGCCACCGTTTAGCCTGTGGATATAATGAACAAGTAGATAAATAAAACAGGTAGGATAAATAGCATTAAACAGCAATATTTCAGACAGCATAATGCAATAAGCAGAGACTAGAAGTCTTACTAGCAAAGGTTTTAGACTGTCAAAGGTTTCAAATAATGTTTTTTAGGCAAAGCAGAAGAGTAAAGCAGAGTTTTGGATTAAGCAGAAAAAGATATGGCGGTGAAGGAGGGATTCGAACCCTCGATACGCTATTAACGCATACACACTTTCCAGGCGTGCGGTTTCAGCCACTCACCCACTTCACCGTTTTTAGACGGCTTAGTATAGCCGATAGCAGCCACAATGTCACGGTTTTGAGGACAGTGATTTTGATTAATAGCGCTTATCTTTCTTTATTGGTCAGCGCCTGCTAGGATAGGCCCTAAGTGTGAACAGCGATAGAGAGATAGAGAGTTAGATGACGACCAACAGTAAGCTAATAACCGTAAACCGTAAAAAAAGCACTGTAACTGAGCTTACAGCAACTCTTAAAATCAGCACTATGAGCATAACCATCGTTGCCCTATCAGGGTTATCGGTGGCGCATGCTGATGACTTGGTGCAGTGTAACCAGTCTTTCTACGCTGGGATTTATCCTGAATTTACTGAAAATAGTAAACTTAGCAAAAATACTCAAGCGTTATGCTTCGATGGTTTTGCGGTGATGTATTCTGGCATCTCACGAACACCGTTATGGTCAGCTGAATATCTGACTCGTGAGCGTTTGACGCAAGCGAAGCTGATCGATCGTGATGACAGCTTTCATGAAGAGAGCCGCTTACCAAATTCTATGCGTGCCAAACTCGCTGACTATTCAGGTTCAGGCTATGACCGAGGTCATCTAGCGCCCAATGGAGATATGGCCAATCGCAGTCAGCAGTATGACAGCTTTAGTCTGGCTAACATTGCCCCGCAGTCACCGCGTAATAATCGTTATATTTGGCGTAATATTGAATCGGCTACTCGTTATCTAACCCAACAGTATGGCGAGGTTTATAGCATTACTGGGGTGGCGTTCACCGATAAAAAAGCTAAGCAACTTGAACAGCGAGTCTTAGTACCTAGTCATTTTTACAAAGCAGTCTATATTCCAGCTATCAACCAAGCGGGGGTTTATTACGCTCCTAATGATGAGTCTGAGCGCATAGAGGTTATCAGTTTAGATGAGCTGACAGCGCAGACAGGTATTGACGTTATGCCACTGCTAGATCATCAAACCAAGTCAAAAGCCTTGGATTTGCCATTGAAGGCAGGTAATGAAATGGATCCTGCTAATAGCAATAATAACAATAACGATAATGGCAACGATGCTAATACTGTGAATAAAGATCCTGAATGGATGGTGTTTGTCATGGTTATTATCGACTGGCTATTAACGCAATTAAAGGCTTAGTATTCAATAATTGTCTATTAATATTGACACCTGCTAGAATATAGTTAAAATAAAACCGCTTAGTTTTTAGGAGTAAGGTCACGTCTTCAACTGGCTTAACCATACTATTAAAAATAGACCCTTAACTAAAGGTAGGTACTCAAAGTCCATGAGGACAGTGAGCAGCTAAAGGCCGTTTTTAAAGGCTAGTAATGGCAATACTGAACCCGTAAAGCCAAGCCAAGTGTTGCGATACTTTTAACGACAAGTTATTGATTAATAGCTTAATGGATAGGAGAAAATAATGATTGACCCTTTTGCTAATGATCATCAAAGTATGCAAATTGGTGAGCTAGTTATCGAAAACCAAATGGACAAAATTATTATTTATGGCGACCTTGATTTGCATTTGAATGAGCTTGGACGTGAGCAAGCGGAGCAATTGCATCGCTTAACGGAGAAAATCCTACAAGCTTTCTCAGATTCTGATAAAAACAGTAATGACGAGTCAATGTCAAAATTAAAAAGTGACCGATCAGACGTAAATATAGATAATCCTTTTATGTAACTATTTGATATAGTTTTGATTTTGTAGTAATAATATTCTATAAAAAAATTACTAGGCAAAGTTATAATTTTGCTTATAATGAATTAGTCCAACGTTTATGTAGCTCATTATTTTAATTATTATTAGGCGTTTTAATAAACAACTAATAGATGACTGATCGATAATTAGAAGATGGCAAAGGATATAATAAGCGTATAACCCTGTTTTAAAAGTTAACATTTTGAATAATCATCTTACGAAAGGAGTCGATTTATGAAATTATTTACGAAATCTGTGTTAGCAGTGGCTGGAATCAGTATGGCTACTATGGCATTTGCCGCTGACCCGTTGCACAATACTACTTGGCAAACTTTTGATGAAGGCCAACCTAAAGGTCTAGTCAAAATCACCGAATCTAATGGCGTGTTAACGGGTAAGCTAGTTGGTGGTTCAACAGAGAAGGCCAAACAATATATTGGTACTACTGTAATCACAGGTTTGAAGGCAGACGGTAATGGCAAATACAGTGGTGGTAACATTACTGATCCTGCTAAAAACAAAACTTACCGTATGACTGCTAATCTAAAAGGTAATACTTTAGATCTAAAAGGTTATATTGGACCGTTCTCTCGTAGCCAAACTTGGAAAAAGAAATAAGTAATAGGTCTATTTAGATTTTGCTTATTTAAAGTTTACTTATTTAGATGGTAATGATTAAAACCCCGCTAAACCTATAGGTCTAGCGGGGTTTTTGTTTATGCCTTATGGTCTAATTACAATCGTTGCAGCCTATTTAGTAAATTCAGGATAGGCTTCCATGCCACATTCCGCTATATCTGCCCCTTCATACTCGTGCTCTTCGGAGATGCGCAGACCTACTAGGGCCTTAATGATTACCCAAACTACTAAGCTGGCTACATATACCCAAGTAAAAATAGTAATAGCGCCAACGAACTGACCTATAAATGTCGCTGCCGGATTAGTGAGGGGTACAATTAATAGCCCAAACAGGCCTGTCACCCCATGTACTGAAATAGCCCCTACAGGATCGTCTATTTTCATTTTGTCCAAAGCAAGGATAGCTAATACTACGATGATTCCAGCTGCTACACCGAACAGCGTTGCTTGTAATGCTGATGGCGTTGCCGGCTCTGCAGTAATAGCCACTAGACCTGCCAATGCACCATTTAAGAGCATAGTTAGATCAGCTTTACCGAAAATGATACGAGCCAGTAGCAGAGAGCCGATAGCGCCTCCCGCTGCCGCCGCATTAGTATTTAGGAACACCATAGCTACAGTATTGGCGCTAGCGATATCACCTAGTTTCAGTACTGAGCCACCGTTGAAGCCGAACCAACCCATCCATAGGATGAGCGTACCAAGCGCCGCTAACGGTAGATTAGCTCCAGGGATCGCTCGTATTTCTCCTCTAGATCCGTACTTACCTTTACGTGCCCCTAACAGCAATACCCCTGAGAGTGCGGCAGCAGCACCAGCCATATGAACGATACCAGAGCCGGCAAAATCGGAAAAGCCGATATCAGCTAAATTGAATAAGCCAAAGACATCCTTACCACCCCAAGTCCAACTGCCCTCTAAAGGATAGATAAAGCCAGTCATAGCTACCGTGAATAATAAGAACGACCAGAGCTTCATGCGCTCAGCAACAGCTCCTGAAACGATAGACATGCAAGTCGCCACAAAAACCACTTGGAAGAAAAAGTCAGCGGCTACTGAATATACTGAGTCACCAGCAAAACCGCTGCTCGCTGACTGAGTCAAGGCATCAGCAACTAAGCTCTCATCGCCAGCAATGCCACTCAAAAATAGCTCACCACCATACATAATGGCATACCCACAGATCATGTACATAGTACAAGCCGTAGCGAAAAGTGCGATATTTTTGGTTAAGATCTCAACAGTGTTCTTGGAGCGTACTAGGCCAGCCTCTAACATAGAAAAGCCAGCAGCCATCCACATTACTAAGGCGCCACATATTAAGAAATAAAACGTATCAAGCGCGTACTGTAGTTCGAAAATCTGACTTTGCATATTAATTCCCCCTTGAATTGTCAATGCAGTGTTCGGTGCTGGGATTGCTATCGATAGTAAGATCGATGGCTGATCGCAGCCAAGAGCTACTACTTATAGGGGCTTATTAGTGGACTGTAATAAGCGCTATAGAGTAAGCTCAGAAATAGTTAATGCTGTTAGATAGCGTCAGGACCTGACTCACCGGTACGAATACGAATAACTTGCTCAAGCGCCGTCACGAATATTTTGCCGTCACCGATCTTGCCAGTACTAGCGATGCGAGTGATGGCTTCGATAGCAGGCTCAACCATTTCGTCAATTACCGCCACTTCGACTTTTACTTTCGGTAAAAAGTCCACCACATATTCTGCGCCACGATAAAGCTCGGTATGTCCTTTTTGGCGACCAAAACCTTTAACTTCAGTGACAGTAACGCCTTTTACGCCAATGTCAGACAAAGCTTCACGCACATCGTCGAGTTTAAAAGGTTTTAAAATAGCAGTGATTAGCTTCATGAGAATTTCCTTATCTAAGTGATGTCGCAGGCTGATGCTTGCGCTTTAGTGCATCGTACCGCCACTGTGCTCACTATAATTCATTCAAGAATTGTGCCAAACATGCTCAAAAGGGGTGAGTACGTTTGAACTAAGCAGTCTTAAATTATTTTAGTAATAACAGCATAAAATGCCTATAACGGCATTTTAAAGGGTACGAGTGCTATGAAAATACGGTTGATCTATCGCCGGCAGTCCCCGAGCGAAGGTTTTATTATAACCAACTTTAGTAACTTTTTGCGAGGGTATCCTGTGATGATTTGCTAAAAATAGATACTGGATAAAAAGCTGATTATGAGTGCAAGCGCTTAATGGTAGGCGTTCAACTTACTATTCAGGTAGAGGCAGGGCTGATTGTCCAGTACTAGGGCTTGAACATTAGAGCGGATAATAATCTAGAGCAAGCAAAGCTTTAGCTGGACGGTTAATAATAGCAGACGCTGGTCATTGATCGATTGCTAGCTGGTTGCTGATCGTTTGCTAGCTGGCCGCTGATCAATTGCTAATAGGGGCAACCATAGCAGCATAGAAATAAGTGCTACTAGGGGTTGATTATTATTGAGCGCTTATCAAAAAAGGGTATCAAACGAGCTTATCAAAAGACAGCATCGAAGTGAAGAGGGTATAAAGCTGAAATTATTAACAGTGTTTACAGTACTAAGATTTTGGGAAGAGTAGATAAGGAGTTTTAGTGCTGCCTAGCAGTTTTTTAGTATCACTACCTTGCAGTAGCTCGCGAAAGCGTGACTGTCCAAAGGCGCCAGTCATTAGCAGACCTATATTATGTTCGCTTTGATAATAGGTAAGAGCAGCGCTGACATCGCGGCAGTCTAATAGCTTTTTCTTACAACTAAGGCCCGCTTGCTTGAGACGAGCATAGGCTTCTCTTAAAGCATCACAGTTTTCAGAATTCTCTTTGCCGACCATAACGATATGTATAGTCAGCGTGCGCACTAATGGCGTTTTACACAGCCAATTGAGCATTTTATGAGTAGTAGGACGATTGTCAAAAGCAAATAAGGCGCTAGTTGGGGGCAAAAATGGTGCAGGAGTCACCAAAATAGGGCAGTGGCTAAGACGAATCAGTTGGCATAAGGTCGATTTACAAGTGACTTGATGACCAATAACTACCAGCTGGGCTATGTCATCGATATAATCGATACTCTCACTTAGATTTTCGTGCCTATGCAAAGTATAAGTCTGACGTTTAGGTTGATGCTCTAGGCAATAAGACGCTGCTTGGTACAACAACAGCCTACCGTGGGCTTTTAGCTCACTGTTACTGAGATGCTCTTTACTAGCAAACTGATCGAGCAAGTAGCTTTCATCATTGACATTTAGACAACCGGAATAGTTGATGGCTGCTTTTTGTTGCATACTAGGCACTGCATGGAGCAGACCTATCGGCGCTTGCATACGCTTAGATGCCCACATACTAGCATCCAACACTGACTGCACATGATCAGGACAATCTAAACAAGCGATAACGCTATCTATTTTTAAACTACTCATAACACCATCACATCATCTGGCAAGGTAAATACAGGCAAACCGTAGCGCTCATATACGCCCATTCATTAATAGCTGTTAATCAAGCAAGCCGATGTCCCGACGATCATGGATAGAAAAGCGATCAATCAAAGTACGGCTAGCATTATTAAGCCCTACTACTTTGACATCAATGCCTTCACGTTGCAAGCGTATCACTAGCTTATCCAAAGTATCGACAGCGCTAATATCCCAAAAGTGTGCTTGGCTTACATCGATCTCGATATGGTCTAAGGCTTCTTTAGTATCAAAACTATGCAAAAACTGAGTCGTTGAAGCGAAGAATACTTGTCCTTGCACATAGTAATAGCGAGTGTTGCTACTATCATCATATTCACTAAAGACCGTTAAGAACTGACCTATTTTATTAGCGAATGACAAGGCAGATAACAATACACCCACGCCTACACCATAAGCTAAATTGTGGGTGAACACAGTAGTCAACACCGTCGCTAACATAACGATATTAAAAGACATCGGATGGGTTTTAAACTCGCGAATAGATTGCCAATTAAAAGTGCCAATCGATACCATAATCATTACAGCTACTAAAGCGGCCATCGGTATTTGACTGACCCATTTGCTTAAGAATACCACCATAATCAAAAGTACCACACCAGCTATCAAAGCTGATAGGCGCGTGCGTCCCCCTGATTTTACGTTGATCATTGACTGACCAATCATCGCGCAGCCCGCCATACCACCGAAGAAGCCAGCAACTACGTTGGCGATACCTTGACCACGGCATTCACGGTTCTTATTACTAGGTGTATCAGTCAACTCATCAACAATAGTAGCCGTCATCATAGACTCAAGTAGACCAATAATCGCTAGGGTAATAGAATAAGGAGCAATGATTAGTAAGGTATTTAAATTTAGAGGAATATCAGGCAACAAAAACATAGGCAGCGAATCAGGTAATTCACCCATACTGCCCACATTACGAATGTCCAAATTCAGGTACATAGCGACTGCGGTAAGCCCGACAATACATACTAAGGGGGAGGGCAGCACACGACCGATTTTAGGAATCAACGGAAACAGATAGATAATAGCTAACCCGGCAGCGGTCATGATATAGACCGTCAAGCCTACTCGCTCAGTCATCGGATTTAGTTCTGGTATCTGGGCGGCGAAGATCAAAATCGCCAGAGCATTGACGAAACCTATCACTACTGAGCGTGAGACAAAACGCATTAAGTTGCCAAGCTTTAGGATACCCATTACAATCTGCATAGCACCGCACAGTAAGGTGGCGGCTAATAGATACTGTAAGCCATAATCAGCGACTAGATCAACCATCACTAAAGCCATAGCTCCAGTTGCCGCTGAGATCATCCCTGGTCGGCCACCTACAAAGCTAATGACTACAGCGATACAGAACGAAGCATATAAGCCTACTTTTGGATCAACGCCAGCGATAATAGAGAAGGCGATGGCCTCTGGAATCAGCGCTAATGCAACCACAGTGCCTGATAAAATATCACCACGTACATTAGAAAACCATTCGTCACGTAAGCTATCAATATAAGATGTCATAAGTAAACTGCATAGAGTTAAAGGCAAAAAAAGTAATCATTATTGACAGCGAGCGATGATCCATCATAGAGGATGGCCCGCCTTCAATAAGCTACCACGTAGCTCAATAGATCAATACTATCGAGCACTAGGGCAAGATCATTTAGACTAATAATGCTAAGACCAATGATAAAGCATGATTAACTAGCATAAAGCCTAAATAATGACTATAGCTACTGAGTCGTTACAGTATATTTAATGATAAAATATGATGAAGCGTAAGTAGCTATGACGAAGTAGGCTAAAACAGGGTGTCAGCCATACATAATGAAAGTATTAATAGAGAAGTAATTAATGGCTGTCGATTGGCCATAAAAGTATGCGCATAATAGCATAAAGTGGCAAAAAAGCAGTATCGAAACATGAACGATAGCGTTATGATGCCATGCAACGGAGCAATAAGACCCAACTAGTAGTATAACCAGCAGTATAAAAGGATAAAATATGACTAGCCTTGCCACAACAGAGACTCTAATTCAAAAAGGCGGTGGCCTACAAGTAGTAGTTGGTTTAGGGCAGTCAGGGCTCTCGACAGCACGTTATCTAGCCGAACAAGGCTATCGAGTGGCAGTAACTGACAACCAAAGTGCACCAAAACTGGCCGATCAATTGCCCGCAGCAGTCGAAATACGTCAGTTTGGAGAGATCGATGCTGAATTACTGCTACAGGCAGCACGTATCATCATTAGCCCTGGTATTTCACTAGCTACGGCTGCGGTTGCTGCTGCTCGTCAAGCTAATATTCCTGTTGTCAGCGATATACAGCTTTTTTGCGAAGCTTGTAATGTACCTATAGTAGCTATTACTGGCTCTAATGCTAAGAGCACAGTAACTACTTTAGTAGGACAAATGGCTGCTGATGCTGGTGTTGATGTTGGAGTGGGTGGCAATATCGGTGTACCAGCACTGACCCTATTAGCCAATGCTAATATGCAGTTAGCAGTACTTGAGTTGTCCAGCTTCCAGTTGGAGACAGTGACTAATCTAGGCGCACAAGTAGCCACTGTGCTTAACATGTCGCCTGACCATCTGGATCGCCATGGTGATATGCTCGGCTATCATCAAGCCAAGCACCGTATCTTTCAAGGCGCAAAGTCAGTAGTGATTAATCGTGAGGATGCATTAACTCGTCCGTTAGTAGCGGACAATTTACCACGTATAAGTACGGGTATTCATGCGCCTGACCAAAACCACTTTGGACTTATTACTGAGCCTGATGGACAGATTTATTTGGCACGCGGCACTGAACTGCTGTTATCAGCAGATAAGCTGCGGATCAAAGGTCGGCATAATTTGCTTAATGCGCAAGCGGCGCTAGCGCTCGGTGAGCTGGCAGGTCTACCCTTAGAGAGTATGCTTAATACTCTGCAGCAGTTCACTGGCCTTGAGCATCGTTGTCAGTACTTAGCAACCGTAGCAGGTATTGACTATTTCAATGATTCTAAAGGTACAAATATAGGTTCAACAATAGCTGCTATCGAAGGCTTAGGTGCAGTATATGCGCCCAAAGATGGCAAGTTACTTTTGATATTAGGCGGTCAAGGCAAGGCGCAGCAGTTTGGTGAGTTGAGTCCTCATATCAATAAGTATGTTAGCCAAGTTTTATGCATCGGTGAAGATAGTGCTCGGATCGAACAGGAGTTGCGCGCCGCCAAGCTCAGTGACGAGGTTAGATTGCATCAGTGTCAAACTTTGGACAACGCTTTTATTATTATCCAGCAGCTGACTGAGAGTAGTCTATCGCAAGTACAAGCCGTATTATTATCTCCTGCCTGCGCCAGCTTTGATCAGTTTAGTGGCTATGCAGCACGCGGTGAGTATTTTGCAAAGCTGGTCAAGCAGCTTGCCTGCAACAACTGATACTACTAAGGCATAGTGGTATATGAGTAGCTAGTAGCATTGTATTAGCATAAACCATTGTTTTGCCAAGCTATTACTGCTACTGTGCTTTAAAGACGGTGTTATCCCCAGAGCTATGCTGTAGCAAAGATCGTTGGCTCTCAAAAACGGCTTTTAGCAGCAAGCAGGTTGTTTATCGTTAAACGGTGGCGTCTTTTTCTTACATAGGCTAGGCGCCGTGTTCTTCGTTCGTTCGTTAGTGTGTTTAAATATTATGGCGCTCTCCTTTCTTAATAAATTTTCTAAATCTCAAGCAACCACTGGCTCAGATGGTGTCCTTTCGCTGCCGTCAGTACGTTCTATACTGCTATCTAGCGTTGGCTGTATTATGGTGTTGAGCCTACTCATGGTAGCGTCTGCTTCGATACCTTTTGCGCTAAGCCGTGGTATGACTGAGTTGCATTTCTTTGATCGTCAGCTGCTATATATGGGTATAGGCGTGTTCTCAGCGGTGTTGACCTATTATCTAGTGCCGCTAAAGACCTTATATCAGACAGGAACTCAATTTATCTTGTTGGGCATAACGGCCTTGCTATTAGTAGCCACCTTATTCGGTACGCCTATTAATGGCTCTAAACGTTGGCTTAATTTAGTGTTTATCAACTTTCAGGTTGCTGAGCTTGCTAAGTTAGTGGTTATTGTTTTTGTCTCTGATTTTGTGGTTCGACGTTCTTTTGAAGTGCGCAACGGTTGGGATGGGTTTTTGCGTATATCCTTAGTCATAGGCATGTTAACTTTGCTATTACTGTTGCAACCTGATTTTGGCTCATTGGTAGTTATAGTGGGCACTGTGTTTGCGATTTTTTATATCGCTGGTGCACCTTATAAGCAGTTCTTAGCACTAGGTGCGGTAGTTGGAGCTCTTGGCGTCTTGGCCGTAACCTTAGTGCAGTATCGACTCACGCGCGCTCTATCGTTTTTAGACCCTTTTGACGATATTCAAGATACTGATTATCAGTTGGCACGTAGCCTTATCGCTTTTGGTCGTGGTCAGTTCACTGGCGTAGGTTATGGTGAGAGCGTACAGAAGCTATCGCATTTGCCTGAAGCTCATACGGATTTCTTGTTAGCGATTACTGGTGAGGAGTTAGGCTTCGTTGGGGTGACTATGGTGCTGTTACTCGAAGCGCTGATCATTGGTAGCGCTATGCGTATCAGTTATAACGCCCTTAAACGTCGGCAGATGCGTATGAGCTATACCGCTTTTGGTATTGGGGTTATTTTTATTGCTCAGACCATTATTAATGCGGCGATGAACATGGGTGCGATGCCAACTAAAGGTCTGACTATGCCATTCTTCAGTTACGGCGGCTCTTCCATGTTGATCAGCTTAGTGATGGTAGCGTTATTATTAAAGATTTATAAAGAAAGCCCGGAGATAGAAAAAAGCCAGTGCCGTTATTTCTAATTTCAGCACTACTTTTTTCCCTTTTAATTTTCTATCTATAACGCTATAAAGAAAAACCAGATCCTTATCAAAAAATGTCGCTATTGTTAATAGCGGCGTTTTTTTTCAGCACACTTTTAGTCTTCAACTACAGCCAATTGCTGTTGGCCTAGTAGCGGTACATTATCCCATTGGGTAACGGCTTGCGCTAACATACGTGCAGGGGTATCTCTATCCACAGCGGGTTGTTGCAGTAAGCGTAAGGCAGTGGCTAGTAACTCACTAGGCTGGCTAGTATCTATAGGCTGTGCCAAATTCTGCTTAGAGAGCTTTTGACCTTCAGCGTTGAATATCAATGGCAAATGATACCAGTGATCAATAGCTGGCAACTTAGCTGCCTGCATGATAGCTATCTGCGCTGTAGTCATCGGTAAGATATCGAGGCCACGCATCACATGAGTCACTTGCTGCAAGCCATCATCAATACTAGCCGCTAAGATATAGTTAATCAGACCGTCTTGTCGACGCACCACCATGTCGCCTAAGGTTTGCTGGGGATTAGCCCATTGTAGCCCTTGAATATGATCCATAAAACCCATGTCATAATCGGGTAATTGTATACGCAGCTTATGCTGATGCTCATCAAGATCAGCAGTGATGCAACAGCGAGGGTAGCGCTGCCGATCAGGCTGATGAAGGCTCATAGAACTATCGATTGAGTATTTATCATTAAGTGGAGTAGCTGTTGATTGCTGCTGTGCCCAAAAATTTTCTAGGCTTTTACGCGAGCACTGACAGCCATAAGTTAGCGGACGCAGGTTCGATGCTAGATAATCGTTATAGATGTCAGTACGCTCAGACTGATAGATAACGTCGCCATCCCAGTGCAAACTTAAAGCCTCTAAATCTAATAGTATCTGCTCACTAAACTGGGCATCACAACGCTCAGTATCAGTATTTTCCATACGTAAGAGCCAGTCCCCACCCAAAGACTTGATATGGCAAAAGCTAGCTAGCGCTGTAGTCAAAGAGCCAAGGTGCAACTCACCCGTAGGCGAGGGTGCAAAGCGACCAATAGGACGCGGCAGCGCTTGAGTAGTCGTAGCTGGAAGTGCAGTGCTAGCAGTATAAGCACTAGTAATATAATTATTAGCAATCAAAATAAGCAACTGTCAGAAGTAGCAGAATGAGCCAGCTAGGATAAGTAAAATAAAGCTAAAAAGATATTCCTTAAATACAGCTGTTTTGTGACTGATCTGCTAACAGCGCTGAAAACAGCCTATAGAAATATCGGCTGCTATAACGCAAAAAGCGACCTAAGATAAGGTCGCTTTTTTAACAGTTAGTTTAAGAGGTTACCTAGCTAATACTAAGGGTCTAGGTGTGACCTTGGTTTTGACGCTCTTTCATCTCAGATAAAGTCTTGCAATCGATACACTGAGTCGCTGTTGGGCGAGCTTCTAAACGACGCAAGCCAATTTCTACGCCACAAGTTTCACAAAAGCCATAGTCATCGTTTTCAATCTCTGACATAGACTTATCGATTTTGCGGATAAGTTTACGTTCACGATCGCGAGTACGAAGAGCTAAAGCGAACTCTTCTTCTTGCGTAGCGCGATCATTGATATCCGGCATAGAGCTGGACTCATCTTGAATATAAGTTTTAGTGCGGTCCGCCTCACCTATTAACTGACCTTTCCAGTCTAGCAAGATGGCTTTAAAATGCTCTAATTGTGCCTCAGACATATACTCTTCGTCTTTGGCTGGCACATAAGGGCTAAATTTTACATCACTCGGATTTGTGGTTAGGGTGCTCATATGGGTATCCTATTTTTTCAAATTAATCCAACAAAACGCTTTCTCAAAAGACAAAATATTACCACTGTTATAGAAAGCTAAACGCTGTCTTCCTGCAAAACGTTTTACCACTGGGTAACGCAATCAATACAGCTTGTCTGGCTATTTATTCACCCTTAAGTTCTTTGTCATTATAGGGAGGGTAGCCGTATTTTTATTCCTATATCAGCTATCATAGCCGATATTTAGTTACATCCATAGTATTATACGAACAATATTGGCGCTCAAGTATCCAACCTTTCGACCCAGCTTGCAACCTGCCCATTGTTGGCTAATTGCAACCAACGATAACCAGGACGAGCATTGTCATCATAAGTAAAGCTCTCTTCAAAGGGTTTATACTGATAACAAGTTGATGGCGTAGTGTAGACCGTAACCCCATTATGATGTTGGATTTGTTCTTGATGGGTGTGACCGTTAATAATCACTCGTAAATGTTCAAAGTTTGCCATGCGTTGCCAAAACGTATCAGTATTTTTTACGATATGTCTATCTATCCAGTCTGATTGCATGGGTATAACGTGATGATGCAAAGCCAATAATGTTGGTTTATGGCAATGGGTTAATTGTTCGCATAGCCAATCAATATCGTCGCTACTAATTTCACCAGCGATTTCGCCAGGAATAGCCGAGTTTATTAATAGTAATTGCCAGTAAGCAGTATTGATGACTTGGCGACTTAGCAGACGTGAATCAGCAGGTTGAGCGACTAGATATCGCTGATCAAAAGGCAGCTCTTCTCCTACTTCATCGGTCACATCGTGGTTGCCTGCGATACAAGCAAAAGGGATGCCGGTAGCATTCAACACCTGATAGATATAGTCGTAGATAGCGGGTTCGACTTTATTTACTAAGTCGCCAGTGACTAAAATTAAGTCACAGTCACTTCGTTGATTAAGGGCTTGCTTTACAACCGATTCAAAGCCGTACTGACAGCTCGGTGTAGAGGCTGGGTTATCATTAGCAGTCGGATGGGTTGATATATGCAAATCAGTAATTTGCAAAATACTTAAATGCTTGCTCGGTGTTCTGATGGGGTAGACAAGGTTAGTCGGAATAAGATCAACTCCTCATTAAGCCGAAATAATGCTGGTATCAGCGAGTCAAAAATTAATATTCAGCAGTTCATGCACTCGTCAGTAAGCGCTGATTATACCAATAAACGACAGCTGATGAATCTATTTTTCAGGTCATCAGTCAATGCCCAAGATTCCTAAAAGACCAGTTGTATAGGCTTATATCTTCTATACAGGTCGCATTTATAGCATGGATTCTGTAACAAACTCAATATCATTTAGCAAAAAACTAAAATAATGTTCAACAAAATACTTTGGTTATTAAATTTTTAGTTCCTGATAGTAATACAAGCTTTGACGATGACTCAGCTGTAGTGCTGCTCTATTAATACTCTAGCACTAACTACCACTTGATGACCTTGCCGCTAGAACCTTAGAAACTATAAGAGCGGTAAAGAATATGATTGCCAGCACTAATACAATGGCCAGTCCAGTTTGAATATCAAATAAAATACTACCCCAAACTCCTAAAGTAACTCCCAATTGTGCTACTACTAAAGCCAGTATTACCATTTGCTTAGGTGCTGCTGAATACAAGCGTGCGGTTAAGGCTGGCAAGACTAATAAACCGCTAATCAATAAGCTACCCACTGCTTGGAGTGCAATCGCACAAAACCCGGCCAATAGCCCCATAAAGAATAGGCGCTGGCGAGTAGGGTCGATTCCTTGAATACGTGCTAATGCTTCATGAGTCGCTAACTTGACTTGTGCTGGCCAAATATAAACTAGCAAGGCTAAGCCTAGCGCTACACTGACGCCAAGTAATGGTAAATCGGCCCAATCAAGATCTAATAAGTTACCGAATAAGAAGCCCAAAATATTGGCTTGTTGATCAGTCAGCTGCGTCAAAGTTAATAAGCCTAAACACAATAGCGTGACGGCTACTACTGCTAATACGGCATCGACTGGCAAGCGCTCATCATCGACCAATACTAGTCCCAACACCACTACAATGCTGACTAAAGCTACGCCTATACCCATTGGTAACTGCCACCAAACCGCTAGAGCGACGCCCAGTAACGTTCCGTGCGCTAGAGCATCGGCAAAAAAAGCCATGCGTCGCCATAATACCAAACAGCCAAGCGGTGCTGAGAGCAACCCTAAAATACTACCGGCAATCCAAGCCGGAGCAATGATAGCTAACCAAGCAGTCATAACTAATATCGTCCATTAAATTTTATTAAAAGCCAAAAGCCAAATGTTACTAACAACTAACCTTAGCTAAAAGTAGCTAGGCAGCGATTTATCTACCTCGACATTGCGCTTGGCGCATGATGCTCACAGGCGTGAGGCTGATGGACATACGGCTGCTCATAGTGATGACCAAACAGCTTTTGAAATTCAGCCGTGACCGCCAGCTCGCTAGGTTGACCTTCGCAGCAAATATGCTTGTTAAGGCATATCACTCGGCGACTGCCTTTCATCACCCAATGTAGATCATGAGAGACTACTAGCATGGCACAGCGTAAAAAATCTGGTAACTCATCGATAAACTGATACAGCCAAAGCTCAGTATCGGGATCAAGGCCTTGCATAGGCTCATCCAAAATCAGTAAGTTAGGCTTATCTAATAAAGCTCTAGCAAGCAGCACTCGCTGAGTCTCGCCACCAGATAGATGCAGCATTTGCCGTAGTAATAAATGATTTAGGGATAAGTTGTCAAAAATAAACTGCCGCTGTTCAGCATTTAGACGGCGCTGGTCTGCTTGCGCTAATAAATCTTTTACTCGTAATGGCAAAATAGGCGGTACGGCAAAACGCTGTGGCACATACCCTAATTGTAGCGGTTGATGAGTGACGATTTGGCCTTTGCTAGGCTTGAGTAGACCTAAAATAAGCTTAACTAGCGTGGACTTGCCAGCCCCATTAGGGCCGATGAGGCTAAGAGTCTCATTGACAGCGATATCGATATTAATATGGGATACCAAACGCTGTGGGCCAATCTCGTAGCTGACATTTTCTAGGCTGAGTAGCTTAGGGCTAGCTTCGAGCTTTTGGTCACTTATACTAGCGTCAAGCGCTCGAGCAGAATTAATGGCAAGATGCTGAGGGGTAATAGACTGTTTCATGGTATGACTGCTAACGGTTAATGAATAGTGATTAACGAATAATGATGAGTTACTACAATTTAACAGTAACTTACCAAGTTCAAGCTTAAAAAGCAGCTAATGTTCCTGATAAGGTTATTGGCAAGCTTGGCAATGCCCGCTCAATTCAATAACACTACGGGCAACCTTAAAGCCCACATCTTGCTCTGCAAAAATCATCATTTCTTGGATAGGCAGGCTGCTACATTCCTGCACCCGTTGACACTGCTCACAGATAAGAAAAGCGGCAGTATGTTGCGCCCGTGGATGACAGCAAGGCACATAAGCGTTGATCGAGGTCAGTTGATGAATTAAGCCTTCGCTCAATAAAAACTCTAAACTGCGATAAACCGTTGGTGGTGCTACGTTTTTTGGCGTTTGCTTGTCTAAGCTACCATCTGTGCTATCAGCAGCGGTGTCTGAGAAGCGCATTTGCTGCAGCTGAGTGATCAAATCGTAAGCACCAACCGGCTGATTGGCGGTTAAGACTAGCTGATATATCTGCTGACGCAATAGGGTGAAACGTACGCCACGCTTACGGCAGTCCTCTTTTGCGCTGGCTAAGCGTTGAGCAACATCTTCTGCTGTGGATTGCTGTACATCATGCAGATGGTCGGTATCGACACATCTAGTAGCGCAAGAAGTCATAGTATAATTAGAAATAGTAGGGGACACCTTACAGACCTCCAAAATAATAGTGCATATTCAATTGTTATAGTATAACATAATGATAGATAAAATTATGCGCTCATAGCATTATAATTTTTCTTATCATTTATCAAAAAATGTTCATAAAAAAGCATTTTACAAAATAGTTATAGGACAAAACCCCACATGTCTGACAATCAACAAATTTTTGCTAATATCCTAAATAAGCAACGAGTGACATGGCTGTTGAGCAACCTCTCATCGCTAGTGCTAAGGCTCAAGTTTTGGCCAGCAAAAGCATTATCAATGTCAGCAGTTTTAATAGCTATGCTGTTAAGCTCAGTAATAGTGAGCAATGCACAAGCGGCAACGGTCAGTGTTAGTAATTATCCACTTTTTCTGTTAAGTGAAGCTGTGACCGCAGGCGCGCCGTCAGCTAAGCAACTGCTACATGCAGGCGAGGTGGGGCATCATGGTAGCATCAGCCCTGGTGATATTAAAGCCATTCAAGACAGCAAATTTGTAGTTTGGTTTGGTGCCCCTTTAGAGAATAACTTGGCAGCTAGTTTAGAAAAAGCGCCCAATGCTATCTCCTTATTTGCTTTTAAGGCCTTTACTAGACATCCATTACGTGAAGTACAAGGTAAGCCTATTGCTAATACTCTAGATCCGCATATTTGGCTCGATCCAGAAAATGCTAAAGCTATTACTCGTGCACTAGCTGTGATTCACAGTCATGCCAATCCGCAATACAAGTCGCTCTATCAAGCCAATGCAAAAAAATTCGCTCAGCGTATGGATCAAGCAGTAGCAAACCAAAATAAGGTTTCAAAGCAGCAACCTTACTGGGCTTATCACGACGCTTATCAGTATATAGAGCAAGCGGCAAAGCTAAAGCTTATTGGTAGCTTGAGTGTGGATGAACATTTAGCCCCCAAAGCTAGCCAGTTACGTTGGCTAAATGAACAGCGCCCTGCCAAGTCAATGTGCTTAGTGACTCAAGGTAAAGTGGCGAAAGGCTTGTTGGCTAAGCTGCAACCAGTGACTAGTACTGTACAGCTGGAGGATATGAGTGCGAGTAAAGATTTTGTACAAGGATGGCAAGATATGGCGCAGCAAATACGCAGTTGTATAAACTGATAGGGTAAGGAGGCAAAGCTAAACACTTGATAGCACCCATTATTCTCCTTGCTTCAATACAGCTTAGCCCTTATCATGACTGGGATTTTATTTAGATGAATAAGGGAATATCGCACTGATATTTTACACTTTAGGATAGCTAATGACCCAACCTGCCAAACGCAGCCAAAAACAACAAATAAGAGTTTATCTTAAGCGACAGACTTGGGCGTTACTGCTAGTAATCGTTGCAGCTTGGCTGATAGATAACAGTTGGTTCAATGGCGAATTAGTAGTAGCAAAAAGTGCCGCTATCGGTGGCTTGTTGAGCTTTGTGACCCAAATGGTATTTGCTGTCTTTATGTTTAGTCATAGCGGGTACCAGGCGCGTAACCGCATTGTTAGCCAATTTTTTAGAGGGCAGGCGCTAAAATGGCTGCTAACAGTGTTTGGTTTTGCTTTTATTTTTATCACTATAAAACCAATATCTGCGCCAGCCTTGTTGCTTGGATTTATCGTTATGAAAATAAGTCATGTGCTAATGTTGGGTCGTATTAGATAATGCTATAAACTAACAGCAGCCGTAATACACCTAATTTTTATTAAAAACAACATTTAAAAATAAAATCTTACAATTTAATTATCGACGTAAAGCCATGCTAGCAAAGCTGTTAGCCATTAAGTTAGTCATATAGTGGATAAAAAACGAATAATTGCCTTTACACGAATACAACGCTGCATTAATATACACAACTAATTGTTTTGCTCAACCGTACTTAATTGAGCGACAGTCTCGCCGAATGGATACAGGCAGACGAACATATAATATATTTATATGTGAATACTAAGGGCTAGTAGTTATTACTCATAAGCCCTTTTTTTATAGCTACGTTTTATGAAAAGCTAATGAAAACAAGCATTTGCATGCAGAGTACAAGTTAAAATAGGGTGGCTGTTATTGATTATTGGGATGCTAAAGTAGGGTTTGTTTATGGGCTATATCAGCGCAGTAAATATTCGTACTTAAGTCTCATCAGATGACAATCATATTTTTGGTAGTTGAGTAAATCGTTGATTAATAAGAAGCTTATATTATGGCAGGCGAGCAAACAACAACAGAATATATCTCTCACCACTTAACGAACTGGACGTACGGCTATCTGCCGGGCGAAGGTTGGAAAGTTGCCTACACTGCTGAAGAAGCAAGTGCAATGGGCTTTAAAGCTATCCACCTTGATTCTATGCTTTGGTCAATTGGTTTAGGTATTGTTTTCTGCGCTATCTTTTGGATGGTTGCTAGAAAAGTCACTTCAGGTGTGCCGGGTAAACTACAAG
This sequence comes from Psychrobacter sp. BF1, assembly GCF_019279065.1. Lineage (NCBI taxonomy): Bacteria > Pseudomonadati > Pseudomonadota > Gammaproteobacteria > Moraxellales > Moraxellaceae > Psychrobacter > Psychrobacter sp. BF1. The sequence goes on along the minus strand of NZ_JAGYWV010000005.1, from coordinate 88,689 downwards.
CCGCTGTTGAGATGATCGTTGAGTTCGTTGATAACAACGTTCGCGACTCTTATAGTGGTACCTCAAAGCTAGTAGCGCCTTTGGCGTTAACTATCTTTGTATGGATTTTCTTAATGAACTTGATGGATTTACTACCCGTTGATTTTATTCCTATGATTGCTGGACAAATCGGCGCCATGATGGGACATGATCCGCATCATGTGTTCTTTAAGATTGTACCAACCACTGATCCTAATATCACCCTTGGTATGTCCTTTTCAGTCTTTATATTGATTCTATTTTATAGTATCAAAGAAAAAGGTTTAGGCGGCTTTATTGGCGAGCTAACGCTGCATCCGTTTAGCGCTAAAAACCCTATCATACAAATTATTTTAATACCCATCAACTTTATCTTAGAGTTTGTTACTCTAATAGCTAAGCCTATTTCTTTAGGTTTACGACTATTCGGTAACATGTATGCTGGTGAGTTGATTTTCATACTGATTGCCCTAATGCCATTTTGGATTCAGTGGGCGTTGTCAGTACCGTGGGCTATTTTCCACATCTTAATTATTACCCTCCAAGCGTTCGTATTTATGATGCTGACTATAGTTTATATGTCACTTGCATCATCAACTGAACATTAATTAGACATTCAATAGGTAAATGAGGATACATCCATGGATCCAGTATTAGGTGGTTACACAGTTATCGCAGTAGCACTACTTATCGGTTTAGGTGCACTAGGTACAGGCATTGGCTTTGCAATCTTAGGTGGCAAATTCCTAGAAGGCGTTGCACGTCAACCAGAGCTTGGTTCACAATTGCAAACTCGTATGTTCATCGTGGCAGGTCTACTTGATGCTATCCCGATGATCGGTGTTGGTATTGCTATGCTATTGTTGTTCGCGAACCCTCTAGCAGGTTAATCAGAAAGCTCAGTTGTAAATGTTTGATTTTCAAGGTTTTTCTAAAAGATTGTTACCAATAAATTTAGTCAAATTTTGACTATCAAACATGGTCAATGAAACTGATTTTTCATTAACAAAGAGGTGATCACGTGAATATCAATTCTACCCTCATCGGTCAAGCCATTGCTTTTGCAATCTTTGTGATGTTCTGCATGAAGTTCGTGTGGCCACCACTTATCGGTGCTATCAATGACCGTCAGCGCAAAATCGCTGAAGGCTTAGATGCCGCAGAAAAAGCAAAAGCAGATTTGGCCACCGCGGAGCAAGATGTACAGCAGGAGCTTAATCTGGCTAAGACTAAAGCTGCTGCCTTAATTGAGCAAGCGAACAAGAGTGCTAATCAACTCATTGAAGATGCCAAGTCGCAAGCACAAGTAGAAGGCGAGCGTATTCGTCAACAAGCACAAGCGGCAATCGATCAGGAAATCAATCAAGCGCGTGAATCATTACGTGCCCAAGTTGCAGAACTTGCAGTCCTTGGTGCTGAGAAGATTTTGCAAGATAGAGTCGATGTGCAAAAACATGCCAGCATGTTAAATCAGCTGGCGGCGAAGCTGTAATTGTGAGGATATAATGGCTGACTTATCAACCTTAGCACGACCCTACGCGAAAGCCGCGTTTGACTATGCCAATGAGAACGGGATAGTAAACGAGTGGGAAGATTTTTTATTCGTTGCCAGTACGATTGTCAATGATAAATCTTTTCACACCTTGCTAGACAATCCAGCTGTTTCTGCTGAGCATAAGTCAGCCGCTCTGACTGATCTTTATGATACGCAAGTAGCTAGTGCTAGTGATTCTGCCTTTAAGCAACTATTGGGTGCTACCCATGGTCGCAGTGAGCAGATTCATAACAGTAGTGTCAGCTATCCAAAAGTATCAACTGCGCTTAATAACTTTGTAAACCAGCTAGCAGAGCAAGAACGTTTGGCCCTGCTACCTGAAGTTTATAAGCATTATCGTCGTCATAAAGCGATAAGTCTGAAGCAGCTTGATGCTTACGTGACTACCGCCTATCCATTGACTGACGAGCAGCGTGAGATGTTACAAACACGTCTTGCTGCCTCGCTTAATGCCAGTGTAGTGATTCACGAAACAGTTGATTCTAGTCTTTTAGCAGGCGCTACTATAAAAGTCGGTGACAAAGTCATCGATGATTCAATGCGCGGTAAGTTAAAACAGTTAAAAACACAGCTAACGGCCTAATACTACTGATAGACAATACCCTACTGAATGAGTAGGGTGTGCTAGTGAGAGTGTTTGAGTCAGTGGGCGGTATCATAAATTAAAGGAAACCAGGCAATGCAACAATTGAATCCAGCGGAAATCAGTAGTCTGATCAAGCAGCGTATTCAAGACCTTGATGCGGGTGCAACTGCAAAGAATGAAGGCACGATTGTCAAAGTATCTGACGGTATCGTGCAGATTCATGGTCTTGAAGACGCTATGTACGGCGAAATGATTGAATTTGAAGGCGAAATATATGGAATGGCGCTGAACTTAGAGCGTGATTCTGTTGGTGCAGTAGTATTGGGCGACTTCTTAAAATTACAAGAAGGCCAAAAAGCATATTGTACTGGTCGTATTCTTGAAGTACCCGTAGGTCCTGAGCTATTAGGCCGTGTTGTTGATGCTTTAGGTAATCCTATTGATGGCAAAGGTCCTATCAATGCCAAAATGACTGACAAAGTCGAAAAGATTGCTCCAGGCGTTATTGATCGTCAGTCAGTAGATCAACCTGTTATGACGGGTTATAAAGCCGTTGATACTATGATCCCAATCGGTCGTGGTCAGCGTGAGCTTATCATTGGTGACCGCCAAACCGGTAAAACGGCAATGGCTATCGATGCGATCATTGCGCAAAAATCATCTGGCATTAAGTGTGTGTATGTGGCCATTGGTCAAAAACGCTCTACTATCGCCAACGTGGTACGCAAACTTGAGCAAACTGGTGCCCTTGAATATACTACAGTAGTAGTTGCTTCAGCATCAGAGCCAGCAGCACTACAGTACATTGCACCGTACTCAGGTTGTACGATGGGTGAATACTTCCGTGACCGTGGCGAAGATGCATTGATTGTTTTTGATGATTTATCAAAACAGGCAGTTGCTTATCGTCAGATATCGCTGTTGTTACGTCGTCCGCCAGGTCGTGAAGCTTATCCTGGTGATGTATTCTATCTCCATTCACGTCTATTAGAGCGTGCATCACGCGTAAACGCGGCGTATGTAGAAAAGTTCACTAATGGTGAAGTTGTTGGTAAAACTGGTTCTTTAACCGCCTTACCGATTATTGAAACCCAAGCTGGTGACGTTTCAGCATTCGTACCGACTAACGTAATTTCAATTACTGATGGTCAGATATTCTTAGAATCAAGCCTATTTAACTCAGGTATCCGTCCAGCAGTGAACGCTGGTATTTCGGTATCGCGAGTTGGTGGTGCGGCTCAGACTAAGATTATCAAAAAGCTCTCTGGTGGTATTCGTACTGCCCTAGCTCAGTATCGTGAATTGGCAGCATTTGCTCAGTTCGCCTCTGACCTTGATGATGCGACTCGTGAACAGTTGGATCATGGTGAACGTGTAACTGAACTGATGAAACAAAAACAGTATCAGCCAATGTCTATCGCTGAGCAAGCTGCGGTTATCTATGCCTCAAACGAAGGCTTCTTAGCAGACGTTCCAGTCGAGAAGATTGGTTCTTTTGAAGAAAGCTACTTGCGTTATATGCATGATGAGCAATCTGAGCTGATGAAAGAGATCGATGACACTGCAAATTATAATGATGATATTGCAGGTCGTTTAAAGTCGTCACTTGAGACTTTTAAACAAAACCACAGTTATTAATTTAACGGGTTAAGTTGGTTAAAGGCGCTGTGATAGAGGCCTAATATCGAAGTTATTAGTAGCTCTCAATAATATCAATAGGATATTGTTAAGACTTTACTTTAACAGTAGTCGCAGATATTAGTGCCGCTATCAGCCGCCATTACTGACACGTGATTGCATAATGCCACAAGACAATACTTTTTCTATTACTACCTTGTAGCATGTGCCAATGCTTTTTTAACCCTCTTATATTGGAATCATTATGGCAAGCTTAAAAGAGATACGTGCCAAAGTCACCAGTATTAAAAGCACCCAAAAAATTACTCGTGCCATGCAAATGGTGGCTGCGAGTAAGATGCGCCGTGCCCAAGAACGCATGAGCGTGGGTCGCCCGTATGCTGATAGTATGCGCCGGGTTATTTCACATTTGGTGCATGCCTCATCAGACTACAAACATCCGTATATGGTAACGCGCCCAGTTAATAAAGTGGGCTATATCGTTATCACCTCTGATCGAGGTTTAGCGGGTGGTTTAAATATCAATTTATTTAAAGCGCTATCAAAAAGCATTCAGCAATACCAGCAACAATCGGTAGCCGCTGAGTACGCTGTTATCGGTGCTAAAGGCGTCAGTTTCTTTAAAAGCTTCGGTGGCAAAGTCACCTCTGCTGTTACTGATTATGGTGATAAGCCAACCTTTGAGCAGATAAATGCGCCAGTGCAAGCGATGCTTGATGACTATAATCATGGCAAGATAGATCGTATCTACTTAGTATATAACCAGTTTATCAATGCGATGACTCAGAAACCGACTGTCAATCAGTTAGTACCTCTACCAGAAGGTGCCTTTAGTGATGACGAAAGTGGCATGCAGACTGAGTTGAGCTGGGATTATATCTACGAGCCTGACATCAAGACCTTGATTGACGATCTGCTAGGACGTTATATCGAATCTATCGTCTACCAAGCGGTTATGGAAAACATTGCCTCTGAGCAGTCTTCCCGTATGGTTGCTATGAAAGCAGCAACGGATAATGCTGGTGACTTAATTAACGATTTACAGTTGGTTTATAACAAGCTGCGTCAAGCGGCGATTACTCGAGAAATCTCGGAAATCGTTGGCGGTGCTGCTGCTGTTTCATAATTACTGTTTGTCTATAATTGTTTTTATGAAGCCCCCATATATAGAAGTTAAAGGAGAACGCAATGAGTAGCGGTCGTATTGTACAGATTATTGGCGCGGTTCTTGACGTTGAGTTCAACCGTAACGAAGTTCCACAGATTTATGATGCCTTGCAAGTTGACGGCACCGAGACCACTTTAGAAGTACAGCAACAGTTAGGTGATGGTATTGTACGTACCATCGCTATGGGCTCAACTGAAGGCCTGAAACGTAACTTACCAGTTACTAACACTGGCGCTCCTATTTCTGTGCCTGTTGGTATTGGTACTTTAGGTCGCATCATGGATGTCCTAGGCCGTCCTATCGATGAAGAAGGTCCAGTAATAGCTGATGAGCGCTGGTCAATTCACCGTGAAGCACCAAGCTATGCTGAACAGTCAAATAGTACTGAGCTGTTAGAGACTGGTATTAAAGTTATCGATCTACTTTGCCCGTTCGCTAAAGGTGGTAAAGTTGGTCTGTTCGGTGGTGCTGGGGTTGGTAAAACCGTCAACATGATGGAATTGATCAACAACATCGCTCTTAAGCACGAAGGCCTATCAGTATTTGCTGGTGTTGGCGAACGTACTCGTGAAGGTAATGATTTCTATCACGAAATGCAAGATGCTGGCGTTGTGAATACCGAAGACTTTAGCAAATCTAAAGTAGCGATGGTATATGGTCAGATGAATGAGCCACCGGGTAACCGTTTACGTGTTGCCTTATCTGGTTTGACGATGGCTGAATACTTCCGTGATACTAAAGATCCTGCCACTGGCAAAGGTCGTGACGTACTACTGTTCGTTGATAATATCTATCGTTATACCTTGGCCGGTACTGAAGTATCAGCACTACTAGGTCGTATGCCATCAGCTGTTGGTTATCAGCCAACTCTAGCTGAAGAGATGGGTATGCTGCAAGAGCGTATTACTTCAACGCAGTCAGGTTCAATCACTTCAGTACAAGCGGTTTATGTACCAGCAGATGACTTGACCGATCCATCACCTGCTACTACTTTTGCTCACTTAGACGCCACTGTAGTATTAAGCCGTGATATTGCCTCACAAGGTATCTATCCTGCGGTTGATCCACTAGATTCAACGTCACGTCAGCTTGATCCACAAGTGATCGGCGAAGAGCATTATAATGTTGCTCGCGGCGTGCAAGAAGTGTTGCAGAGCTATAAAGAACTAAAAGACATCATCGCTATTCTAGGGATGGATGAGCTGTCTGAAGAAGATAAACTAACCGTTTATCGTGCTCGTAAGATTCAGCGTTTCTTATCACAGCCTTTCCACGTTGCTGAAATCTTCACTGGTGCACCTGGTAAATATGTGCCACTACGCGATACTATTGCTAGCTTTAAAGCAATCATCGCTGGTGAATATGATGATTTACCAGAGCAAGCCTTCTATATGGCTGGTGGTATTGATGAAGTCGTCGCAAAAGCAGAAAAAATGAAATCTACTGCAGCCTAAGCAGATCAATTGCTGAGCTAGTGAGTGCATAAGCTTTAACCAGTTTATCCACTCATACGCCGTATGAATTTAATAGTTATTTCTATAATAGCTTTACTGCTTTTAGTATTCTATAAAAATAACTGCTGTTGGAAACTACTGCTTTTACAATAAGGAATTAAGTATGGCAACGTTACAATGTCGTGTAGTAAGTGCCCGTGAAGAGTTGTATTCAGGGGAGATTAGTATGCTAATCGCAACCGGTAGCGAAGGCGAGATTGGGGTGTTGCCAGGCCATACGCCACTAATTACTTTGCTAAAACCGGGTGCAATGCGCTTACAAAAAGCTAATGGCGAAGAAGAAGTTATTTACGTTTCAGGTGGGGTTTTAGAAGTACAGCCAAAGATGGTTACTATCCTAGCTGATACTGCTATGCGTGCTCATAATCTGGACGAGAGCAAAATCGTTGAAGCTCGTAGAAAAGCTGAGCAAATGCTAGTTAATCAGTCTGATACTCTGCAAACTAACGCAGCATTAGCCTCACTAGCAGAATCAGTGGCTCAGCTACAGACTATACGTAAGTATCAGAATCGAAGCTAAGACAATCAGTAAGCGTTAGATTATTACTGCTAATAACAATATCTTATAAACGACAGTCCATAGTGGGCTGTTTTTTTATGGCTTATTACCCTATATATACATCCTTTGCAAAGTATTAATAAATAATAGTTATTTATCCCAAAAGACACTAGCGATATCAGTGATATTTAGTTATATTACGGTACTACTAACTTTATCAACAGTAGACTTAAAGCGACTTACTAGCAGGCCAGCTTAAGCTAAATGCATTCAGCAGGGCAGAACTGTGCATAAGCAATAGTTATAATAGTGGACACTTATGATTTTCGGACGTTAACTAAAGTTTTAGCCCATATTGTTTATAGGTTTTGTTAATGACAATGAGCTATAGTATAGATGGTAGTAGATTTGCTAGTATAGTAAGCAAGCCCACAAAACTGAAAAACTCAAATAAACATAAATAGATGACTATAATACTTATAAATTATGCCACTTCACGGTGCTATTAATTTCTAATTTTATTACTTTTAACTCAGATGTACTAGAGGATATAGCAATGACAGCAACTGATGACGACAATACCCCTCGAATTTTGATTGTCGAGGACGATGAGCGTCTTGCCATGTTAACCCAAGATTACTTGGTAAAAAATGGCCTAGAAGTAGCGATCGAAACAGATGGTAATCGCGCGATTCGTCGTATCGTTAGCGAGCAGCCAGATTTAGTAGTACTTGATGTCATGTTACCAGGTAGCGATGGCTTGACAGTTTGCCGTGAAGTACGTCCACACTATCAGAACCCTATCTTGATGTTGACAGCCCGCACCGAAGATATGGATCAAGTATTAGGGTTAGAGATGGGCGCTGATGACTATGTCGCTAAGCCTGCTCAACCACGCGTATTGTTAGCGCGTATTCGTGCTTTATTGCGTCGTTCTGAAAACGCCCCTTCTGAAGATGTGCCACAACGCTTAGAGTTTGGCGAGCTGGTCATTGATAATGGTGGTCGTTCAGTAATGCTGGGTGAAGAGTTAGTTGATTTTACTAGCGCCGAATATGACTTACTATGGTTGTTGGCTTCTAATGCTGGTCGTATCTTATCGCGTGAAGATATCTTTGAGCGTCTACGTGGTATCGAGTATGACGGACAAGATCGTTCAATTGATGTACGTATCTCACGTATTCGTCCAAAGATTGGTGATGATCCTGAGAATCCAAAGCGTATCAAAACGGTACGTAGCAAAGGCTATCTCTTCGTCAAAGAAGGCAACTAAGTCTGCATTTAGACTTATTGTAGATTGAGCATAGTCAGTTATTTAGAAAAACCAGCATTATGCTGGTTTTTCTTGGTATAAATTTTAACTTTTTGACCTTATGCATAGCGTTCTATGGTTTAATTAGCTGCTATAGTCAGTGCAATAAGTTACTTTTAGCTAGCAGTTCTTGCTCAGCCCCTATTATTCAGTCATCATTCAACGGTTTGGTCACGGCACGTATGTCATTAGTCTCCTCGTTAAAACACAGTATCTTCGTACGCATTTATGGTGGACTATTAATAGTTTGTCTATGCGTAGCCTTATTTGCGCAGTTATTGATGGATACTATCAATAAAGAGCGGGTGCAATCCTACCGTGAAAACATGGCGACTGGGGCGTTTTACTTAGTAAGTGAAGGCATTGGTCATCAGGATAGTGAGGCCCAGCGTGAGTATTGGTTATCTGATGCTAGCAGTCTGTTCGGCTCCACGTTTAAGATACTGCCGATCAAAGAGGTTGGTTTCAGCTCTAGTGAATTGCGCCGTTTTGATAACGGTGAAACAGTGGTTCGCTATGTTACGCAGCCTACTTATGCTGATGTTTATCATCGATTGCCAGATGGCAAAAGCGTATTGACAGTGCGAATCTCACAAGTTACTGAGCAGCAAGTGCGTGCTATGGCGGTATTTCTTTTGGACGACTTGTCCTACTATTCGACGCTATCAGCGAAAAGCAGTCGTCTAGCGCAACTATCAGAAAAATTTGCTTTCCCATTAAAATTAAAAGGTATTAATAGCTTAAGTCTAGACAGTGACCAAATGGCACGATTACGCCGTGATGAAGTAGTGATATTGTTTCAAGATACTAGCTCCAACCAAGGTGGCTCTTCGATAAAAATAATTGTGCCTTCTGAAATTAACGATATGGTGATAGTGATGGGGCCAGTACCTTTATTTAACTGGTTTCCACTAAATCTAATCATCAGTATGGTACTGATTAGCATGTTCTTAATCAGTTTAGGCGTCTACGCCCTTATATTCCCACTCGAGCGTAAGCTACAATTAATCCAAGTCGGGGTTAATGAGGTCAGCGAGGGCAATCTTGATATTCAAGTACAAGTTATCGGTCAAGACGAAATCGCCCGTTTGTCAGCGACTTTTAATGCTATGACATCGCATATCAAGCGTCTGATTGAATCACAGCGTGAGTTAACTCGGGCGGTGTCTCATGAGCTGCGTACGCCAGTCGCTCGTATTCGTTTTGCGGTTGATATGCTGGCTGATACAGAGGATGAGGAATCGCGTTTTAAGCAGCGCGATTTCATAGATGAAGATATTGAATCGCTGAACGGTTTGATTGATGAGATGTTGACTTATGCCAAGCTAGAAGAAGGCTCACCTAAGCTAGATCTAGAAGCGGTAAATCTTAAAGAGCTAATCGAGCAGGTGGTCCGTGAGACTAATGCGTTAGGTAAAGATATCAAAATCGTTGGTAATCCGCCTAATGCTAAAGTGACAGCCATTGCTGATCGTCGCTATCTACATCGAGTCATTCAAAATCTAGCTGGTAATGCATTACGCTATGCAGAGAGTACTATCATTATCAGTGCTGGGGTAAAAAAAGGCGATGCTTTCGTTATCGTTGAAGATGATGGTCATGGCATAGCAGAGTCTGATCGTGAAAAGGTGTTCATTCCTTTTTCACGCTTAGATGACAGCCGAACCCGTGCTTCAGGTGGCTATGGTTTAGGCTTATCTATTGTATCGCGCATTGCTTTTTGGTTTAATGGTAGTATGTCTGTAGACGAAAGCCCGGAGCTGGGTGGCGCGCGCTTTGCCATGACTTGGCCGATTAAGCCTTTGACTCAAACTATCTCTGCTGATCAAATCACTCAAGAGCAAAGCAATCGTAGTTTTGATAGCTAATATTATATCCAAGGTATCGATGCAAATTTTCGATCCAAATAGTAGAGGCTAAAGAATAGCAGTTAGAGTAGCTCGCAGAGTTTTTATGTACTGTAAAAACAGCTATCAGTATTAGCAGCCTGTCATTCGCATAAATTTTTAGCTAAGCATAAGTCTGAATGTAAACATAGCTGGCTAGGCAGCAGTTGGTTATCAACAAACTTATTAATGAGTTGAAGATAGTGAAGGGGATGGGCCTTACTGTTTGAAATACAGGAGCACAAACAATGCGTTATCTATTTGGCGGTTTAGTATTAATAAACGCTATCACTTTAGCCTACTACTTATTTATACCGCAGCCGTCAGTTACTGACAGTCTAAAGTTGGTTGAAGCTGAGATAATACAGCCACTGGCTTTTACCAATAGCGCCACATATATCGCACCGCCTGTTGGTAAAGTAGAGTAGCCAGCAGTATTTATTGCCCTGCTATTGTATTATCAGCAATAATTTTAGCGTCACCAGCTGAGGCTTCGTCCCCAGTAACTTTAGAGATTAGTGGAATACGCACACAAACCTCTAAGCCACCATCAGGATGATTAATAGCTTCGACTTTCCCATGATGTAGGCGGGCAATACGACTAACAATCGCCAAGCCTAAGCCGCTACCTTGGGTAGTTCGTGCTGTCTCTCCGCGCTCAAAGGGCTGCATAATACGCTCCAACTGATCCTCTGCGACGCCTTCACCACAGTCACGTACACAAATCACTAATTGCTCATTAGCCTCTTTATTCACTTGGCTTTCTCCACCTATCTCACTATCTTCTTCCAGCTCAGCCTCGCTAAGAATGGGTACTACCTTAGCCGATAAATAGATCGGTGGCTTACCATAACGGTTAGCGTTGTTAACTAAGTTGATGATCAGGCGTTTGATTGATAAAGGGCGTACGGGAACGGCGTTATTACATTCAGACTGATAGATAAACTTCATTGGCGCAAACTGCACCATAATCTCTTTAAATATAGTGTCTAAGTTGGTTAAGCGCACTGGTTCATCAGAGCCATCTTTCATAAATGAGATAAACTGCTCTAAGATCGCATCCATGTCCTCTACATCATAAATAAGCCCTTCACGGAAAAAGTCATCCGGCAGCATCTCAGCAGTTAGGCGCATGCGGGTCAGAGGAGTACGCAGATCGTGAGAAATTCCAGCGAGCATAATAGTACGCTCTTTTTGTGCTTGGTTAAGGGTAGTGAACAGACGATTAAACGCGGTGTTTACTTGCCGAATCTCAGTAGGGCCACTATTCGTTGGCAAAGTAGTCGCATGACCCAGACGGATATAATTGTTTGCTGCCCGCTGCAAGTAACGCAGTGGACGATTAAGCTGACGCGCTAATAAAATAATAGTCAATAAGGTCAATATTGGTAAGCCAAACAAAAATAATATTAGTAATACTGGACTGTACTGTGAGTAATAGACCACCGACTCGCGAATCCAAAAGCTAGTATCACGACTGTCTTGTACCCACAACTGGGGAGTAGGTTTAAATTTAAAATACACCGCTACAGGACGCCCAAGTTGAGCCCCAATCTCATGTTGCAGCACGTCAGTGAATAAGCCTACAAAAGCTTTATCTTCCACCTTTGGGAAGTCGCTAGGGTTATTCACTACTGCCACATGTGAGTGCTGATAGACCCACTGCTGCATTTGTGGATTATCTCGCCAGTCACGTTTGACACTATTCATCAGACGCAGCTCACTAGTCAAATAGCGTGCATGGCTTTTGAGCTCTGGTAAATAAAGACTGCGCCAAAAAAACCATATCGATAAGCTAACGCTAATGATTACAATAAAAGTAACCATCATCGTGGTTTTCCAACTATTGGAATAGGAGCGAGTAAACCAGCCTTGACGGCGTGAGCGTGGATTCGGAGATATCATAAGCAGTTGTGGCTCTGGACAATAGGTAATAATGTATGAAGTATAGTGCAATAGTTATTCAGGTGCTATGGGCACTACTAGACTTTTCACTAACCAAACGCCAGCTCTAAGAATCGGCAGCCATTCGTCAGAGTGATTAGCGTTAAGTCACGGTTATAAAAGCATTAAATAAACCTAGTTTAGGTGTTTAATAATAAAATACTATGTTATAATTACGCCCTTTTTGGTATACCTGCGAAAGAGAGAATTCACATGGTTGTTATTCGTTTAGCACGGGGCGGTGCCAAGAAACGCCCATTTTATCAAGTAGTAGTAGCAGATCAACGCCGCGCGCGTGATGGCCGTTACATCGAAAATATTGGCTTTTTTAATCCGCTAGCTAAAGATTCAGAAGAAGCAGTACGCGTAAACATGGAAGCGTACAAGTCTTGGATCGAGAAAGGTGCACAACCTTCAGATCGCGTTGCTTCTTTAGTAAAGTCTTATAACAAAGCAGCTACTACCGAAGCTAAAGCTTAAGTATTAGTTTATCGGCTAATTAGATAAGTAAATGATTAAACAGCGTCAGTTATTTAATCATTCATTTTTATTAGCCCGCTTTAAAACATAGCGTAACTGGTCTAACCAGGCTACGCCATTAACTGTTTATTGCTGTTTTAAGTGGCTGTTGATGTTCACATTAATAAGTGCTTATACAAAGCTAGGTTCGCTGTTATGTCATCTGCTCCAGACGCTAAATCCCTCATGAAAATTGCCCAGCTCAAAAAGCCTTACGGCATTAAAGGCTGGTTATGGTTATTTAGTGAAACTGATAATCGCGAAGACATATTTGGCATGCAGCCGTGGTGGATGAAAACCGCTACTGGTATGAAGCCGTTGACTGTCAAAGCTTGGCGTCAGCAAGGTACAGGGATAGTTGCTCAGTTTGAGCAAGTTCCTGACCGTAACGTCGCTGAGACTATGAACGGAGTTACCGTTTGGGTTGAGCAAGATATACTACCAGAGACTGCTGCTGATGAGTTTTATTGGTCAGATTTGGTAGGTATGCGAGTCATAAACGAGCAAGATGAGTATCTAGGTGATATCACCGAAATGTTTGAAACGGGTGCCCATGATATTATGCGTGTAGCCGTTACTTCAGACAGTATAGATGGTGAAGAGCGTCTGATACCTTGGCATAAGCAAACCGTAGTGCAAGTCGATAAGACTAGCAAAACGGTAACTGTAGATTGGCCAAGCGACTACTAATAACAGACTGTTAGTTCAGTGTGAGTAGCCGTCATTTACCTCTAATAAGTTAAGGTGATGACACTAAGCTGAGTAGTTAAACAAGCGGGCCTAAGATGTATTTTGCAGTGATTAGTATTTTTCCTGAGATGTTTGCATCGATTCGTGATTTTGGTATTACGGGGCGAGCAGTGACTCAGAATCAGGTCACTATAGAGTGCATTAACCCGCGTGATTATACTACTGATAACTACCGCCGTATTGACGAACGTCCTTATGGTGGTGGTCCTGGCATGGTCATGATGGCTGAACCTTTAGCGCAAGCTATTGATGATGCTCGTCAGCGAGCTAGCTTACATGGCTGTCGTATTGACAAAGCGCATTGTCCGGTGATTTATATGTCACCACAAGGGCAAACGCTGAGTGAGAGTAAAGTGCTCGATATGGCTGAGTATGACGGCATGATTATATTGTGCGGTCGTTACGAAGGCATAGATGAGCGCTTATTAGCACAATATGTTGATAGCGAAGTGTCAGTTGGTGATTATGTGCTTACTGGTGGCGAGCTGCCAGCGATGGTACTAATGGATAGTGTGATTCGTCGTCTACCAGATACTATGGGTGATGATCAATCAGCTGAGCAAGACTCGTTCGTCGATGGCTTGCTTGACTGCCCACACTATACTAAGCCGCATGAGTTTGCAGGTATGGCTGTCCCGGAAGTGCTACTTTCAGGTCATCATGCCAACATTGCCAAGTGGCGTTTTAGTCAGCAAGTTGAACGTACGCAAGCGCGGCGTCCAGACTTATGGCAAGCGTTTACTCCCAATGTTCAGCAAGCGAAGTGGCTAAAAGCCTTAGCAAAAGCAGACAGCAATAACCGTTAAAAAATAGTTAATCGTTAAAATTTTGCGCAATAACAAAACAGGTCATACCATAATGGCCGTTTGTATAACCCTTACCTTGTATCTTATTACAGATATAATTAATTATTACAAACAGGTGATATGCGCTTAGCCTCTATTATCTAATGTGAGGAGATAACTCTCATGAGCAACAAGCATCCATTAGTTCAAGTCATCGAAAATGCCCAACTACGTGAGCACCCAAGCTTCAGCCCAGGCGATACTGTCGTGGTTCAAGTAAAAGTACGTGAAGGCGATCGTGAGCGTTTACAGGCCTTTGAAGGCGTTGTTATCGCTAAGCGTAACCGCGGTCTAAACTCAGCATTTACTGTTCGTAAAATTTCGAGCGGTGTTGGTGTTGAGCGTGCTTTCCAATTGCATTCACCTATCGTTGATAGCATTGAAGTGAAACGTCGCGGCGCTGTTCGTCGTGCGAAACTGTACTACTTACGTGAGCGTTCTGGTAAATCAGCACGTATCCGTGAAAAACTTGGCGCTCGTCCAGTTAAAAAAGTCGCTCAGAAAAAGACTGATGCTAACGTTCCAGCCGATACTGCACCAGGTATCTAAGCACTTATTTAAGACTACCGTTACTTCAGCTTCATTCATTGATGGATAGGTTGAAGTAAATCAGTAGACTTAGTGCTCGCTACAAGCCCTTATTCATAGGTTTATCATATTAATAAGTAGGCGTACCAAAAAAGACAAAACCCCAATCTTGCTGATGCCAGATTGGGGTTTTTGTATCTATAGACTTTAATATTAGTCAAGCTGCTAATCTATTAGTCACTTAATCAACAGTATCTAATGGACTGCTCTGGTTTTTAGATTTGCTGTGCTTACGCAGACGAATATAAACCGTTTTAGTCACAGTAGCGATAATTTTTTGTTGATCATCGACGATGTCGGTCTTATAGTCACGAAATACCGCTTCACCCTGCTCTGCTAGGTCACGGATAGTGGCTATCTCATCATTAGGGATCTTCATACGTGCGGTGACTCTAGTTTTGCCAGGGGCGATAAACTCAATATGTGAGCTTTTGTCCCAAACCACATAGCTACTACCAAGCTGGTGCATCAACATAGTCATATAAAAAGGATCAACCATCGAATACAGGCTACCGCCAAACTGGGTGCCAACGATATTTTTATTCATCGCATTGAGTCCCATGCTAACTACGCATAAGCCATGATCAAGATTGACATGCTCAACTTTAATACCGGCACCAACATAAGGCGCATAAGTATTAATACGCAATTTAAGCAAATGAGGAGACAACAGCGGCATAATGTTTTTTTTAGTCTTACGCTTGAACGACTCAAAATTCTTTGGTAATAGGTTCATAGGGTTGTCCTGTTGTTTTTTATAATTATAGCGGTTATCTAAGCTTTAGCTGCGCAAAAGATAACCATAATAGTTAAAAATAGCAGCACTAGCCAGTCTTAAAGGGTAATTAAAGCAATGCTTATCTTAAGCATGAATGAGCGCTGATGCAAGCCAAGCGCTAGCGTATCACCTTAGCATTTCGGGGTTATCGTTTTTGGGTATGTAGATACTATTGCGGTGAAGATGGCAGCAACTACTGGTAAAGTAGTAACGGTCGGCACTATTGCTGCTACTTTTGTGCGCCCTTTAGGACTAAACTAAGATTTTGTATTAGAAAAAGTAGGCTATAAGTTATTAACTACTGCTGCATCTGGATTTTGTAGGTACTAGATGCGCATTCAAAACCAGTCAAACCTATCTTTACTTGACCACTTACTTGCCATTTACTTGCCCACTTACTTTGGCATAAGGTATTAGTATCTCGTATAGTGAGCTTACTATTATTTAAGGTTAAGATCTTTATAGTTATAGATGGACTTATAGTTGTAATGTCGCTTTAATGTGGTTTTGCTACCGCTTTACCCTGATGCGTTGTTGCAATAACAGTAGAATTGCCCCATAAATAAATGCATTACAGCATTTTCTGAGAGTACAGTTCACTATGGTCACTGATTCAAAATCAAGCGTTGTTGACGATGAAAAGCATATCGATAATAAAAAGATAGCCATCGATAAAGAGGATAAGCAAGCTCGTCTAAAGCATCTTATTAAACGCCTGCCAAACTTGCCAGGGGTCTACAAAATGCTGGGCAAAAATGGTGATATTCTCTATGTAGGCAAGGCTAAATCGCTGAAAAGTCGGGTTAATAGCTACTTCGCTAAGACCATTGATCATCCAAAAACTCGTGCGCTAGTGGCTCGTATTCATAATATCGAAACCATTATTACTCGGAGCGAGACTGAAGCGCTATTGCTTGAGCAAAATCTGATTAAGGAGCATCGTCCGCCTTATAACGTCATGTTGCGTGACGATAAATCTTATCTCTATGTGTTTATTTCCGCCGATAAACCTTATCCACGCTTGGCTTATGGTCGTGGCAAAGGCAATCATCAAAAGGGTAAGTTTTTTGGGCCATTTCCTTCGGCACATGCGGCTAAAGAAACTTTAGTACTGATGCAAAAAATGTTTCAGATGCGCCAGTGTACTAATAGCTTTTTCAAACAACGTAAGCGCCCCTGTTTAGAGTATCAGATCAAGCGTTGCCGTGCCCCTTGCGTGGGTTTAGTGACCCCTGAGGATTATATCGAGGATGTGAATAATACTATTCGCTTTCTTAAAGGCGATTCTAGCGATATTCATAGTGCCTTGATTGAAAAGATGGAAGGTGCGGCTGAAGAGCTGGATTTTGAAAAAGCGGTTTTTTATCGAGATCAGCTATCGATGCTACGCGAAGTGCAGGCGCGACAAGCAGTTTATACTATAGAAGGTGAGGCAGATGTGATCGCCATTGCCAGCCAAGCGGGTATGACCACAGTGAATGTGCTGACGGTACGCGGCGGACGCGTACTTGGCGGTAAGAACTACTTCCCTGATGTAGATAGTAGTCTGCCACTAGAAGATAATCTATCAGCTTTTATAATGTCGTTTTATTTCCAAGTAACCGATGATTTGCCGGGCGAGATTATTTTAAGCCACAAGTTACCGGATCAAAGTGCTGTCGCTGAAGCCTTGGCAACCCATTTCGGTAGTAAAGTGGTAATAAAAAATAGCGTACGTGAGCACCGTGCTGAATGGTTAGATTTAGCAACGCTCAATACCAATAATGCTTTGAAGACTAAGCTGGGTGATTATTTAGAGCTGCATGCTCGCTTTGGCGCGTTGAAGGATGTACTAGCCTCAGTAAGTGATCGAGTGATCGATCGTATCGAATGCTTTGATATTTCGCACACTATGGGTGAGGCGACTATTGGTAGCTGCGTAGTGTTTGACCAAGGGGGCTCAAGGCGTCGTGACTATCGGCAGTATGCCATTCATGATATCGTTGGCGGTGATGATTATGCGGCGATGAAGCAAGTACTGACCCGCCGCTATAAAAAGCAGCCGTTGCCAGATTTACTGTTGATCGATGGTGGCAAAGGCCAGTTAAGTATGGCCAAAGAGGTATTGGTAGAACTCAATATCTTGGGTGATACGCTATTAATTGGCGTTGCCAAAGGTGAGGGGCGTAAAGCAGGGCTAGAAGTGCTGCATTTCTTAGATCACGAGCCGCTCGACTTGCCTATGGATAGCAAAGCGCTGCATTTACTGATGCATATTCGCGATGAAGCGCATAGATTTGCGATTACTGCCCATCGTAAAAAGCGTGACAAGCGTCGCTCATCGTCAGTATTAGAAGTGATCCCTGGGCTAGGGGAGAAGCGTCGCCGTGACTTACTCAATCATTTCGGTGGTTTACAGCAGTTACTAGGTGCCTCGCAGCAAGAGCTGGCAGGGGTGCAAGGTATAGGGCCAATACTAGCCAAGACCGTCTATAAAGTGTTGCATGAGTAATCTACAAATCAGTGGCTTGATTGACATAAACCACTGATGCAAAACCTGATAGCGGTAGCCAATAAGCCACTATTAATTAGTGGCTTTTCTTTGGTAAGTCACAAATTTAAAGTCTAAACTGCTTTTGTCATCATGCATTTGCTCAGACTGCTGCGCTACAGTGAAGTCACTAGGTAGCTGAGGATAAAAAGCATCACCAGCCTCAATCTCAGTATCAACATGAGTCAGCTCAATGCGATCAGTATAGAGTAAGGCGTCGCTAAATACTTTTTCACCACCGATAACCCAAATAGTCTCTAAATGTGCACCATGCGCTAGACTGGCAGCTTGGGTCAAAGCATCATCTAAGTTATGCACTACGTAAGCGTTGTCTTTGCCCTCTAAGCCTTGTTGCTGGGCATAATCTAGCTGGCTAGTAATAATAAAGCTAACCCGCTTAGGTAAAGGCTTGCTGCCCATAGATTCAAAAGTTTTGCGACCCATAATAACGATGCCTTTTATGGCATTGACGGTTTCTGCAGTAGTTAGCTGTTTAAAATGCTGCAAATCGGCTGAGATATGCCAAGGTAAATCATTGCCTTTACCGATACAGCGATTGTTACTAATAGCGGCGATTTGGGCCACTTGGGTATTGGCATAACTCATGGAATATCCTTGATCATTAATAAAAAATGGCTTAGTAAAAACAGCATGGTATAAATACTAGCATAGACACTAGCAAAAATAGTAGTTATAAGTGGCGTTTATACTGTTATTATTAATTCAGGCTTAATAACCGCATATGACTAATAATTATCGATAGTAGTATCTTGCTAGCTCACAGCGTAGCTGGCACGGTTAAATGGCATTGTTAGGATTTCTATAGGCAATATTTTAGTGGTCTAACATTGGGATTAGTAGTAATCAATGCTCAACGACATAAGCAAGATATGTTATGTTTTATCAATACACGTAAAAACACTTAATCCTAGCTTAGAAGTTACCCTAAAACCCTATCAATCAACGAATCCGTAAATTGAAATCATGTCTCTTAAGACTGCTTTATCTTCTGTTTTAGCTGTAGGTTATCTTCAATAATATATTCAGCGAATTTCTTTTTAACATAATCACCGTTATGGGAACAAGGAGCGCCAACATAGTGAGAATTTAAACCTTCGATTGTAGGATGATTGGTATCAATCAGCGTCAGTCACGACTAAATGCAATTTGCACATTATCTTGCCCAAATATATCGGCTAATTTATCAGGCTGGTTCACTCTACCAATACGCGTATAAGAATATGATGAGGAGAAATTCTTATAAAATACCACTAACGTTGATGAGCCATATAACATGATGTCACCATTATGAATGGTATTTGCACGACTGGCATTCGTTGGCACTGCATTTGGTAACTGGGTATGCTTCTCGTTACTGTGCAAGTCTTCCATATTTAACGTTAAGGGTAATTGTGCCGCAAAAGCGTTCGCAGTCGCATTGTCTTCAAACGTCACTTCAAAACGATGTCCGTTAACCTTCATCCACATCCTCAATTGTTCCTTTTCTGATATCGGTTGCACCGTATTATTGTGGCTTGTGTTTTGTGTCACGTCTTGATGCACAACGGGTGAGTTTGATGTACCATTTTGATAGTCAGCACAAGCGCTTAATGCTGACATGACACCAATTGCCATCATGATCATCATGCGGTTATTCACATTCATCTGTCAAACTCCCTTAAAGCAGTTACCTTATGGCCAATCGCAATGTTAAGAACGCAGAAATCACTAAAATAATTGCACTAAACACAAACGTTGCTTGATAACCGCTATGATCAAAAAGTACACCACCCAATGTTGAACCCGAAGCAATAGCCAGCTGAACTACCGCTACCATTAATCCACCACCTGCTTCTGCATTTTCTGGTAGCGTTCGAGCAAGCCAAGCCCACCACCCAACGGGTGCTGCTGTTCCTAAAAACCCCCACATGCCGAGCAATACAGCCACAATCATGGTCGATGTACCAAAAAATATCAGCGTCGCTGCAATTGCCGCCATGAGAATAGGAATCACAATCAAAGTTGCATAAAAACGCCGCTCCAAGAAAATGGTAATCACACACGTGCCAATAAAACCCATCACGCCAATGCCAAGCAAAATCAATGACAAGGTAGAAATACCAACTTGGGTAACGGTCTCTAGAAAAGGTCTTATATAAGTAAAAAGCGAGAACTGCCCCATAAAAAACAAACTGACTGCCAACATACCAATCATCACGACAGGATTACGGAGCAACCCCAAAATAGAGGGAGGTTTTTCTGTTTGATCTATGGTGACTTGCATGGAAGGTAAACTGATCCACTGCCAAATAAATGCCAGTATGGCGACAGGAACCAGACAAAGAAAAGCGCCGCGCCAACCAATGATTGAGCCAAGATAACTCCCTAAAGGGGCAGCAATGACCATTGCCAAGGCGTTGCCACTGTTAAAAATGGCCATTGCACGAGGTACATCTGAGCTGGGTACTAAACGCATTGCCATCGCCGCCGACATTGACCAAAAACCGCCGATAACCATCCCAAGCAAAGCTCGGCCTATCATGTAAACCATATAATTTTGCGCAAGCGCAACAATGGCTCCTGATATAGCCATAATGGCGGTTAAAAGCAACAATAGCGTTTTACGATTCATGCTACCTGCTACACGAGAGACCGTCAAACTTGTGATAACCGCAAAAGCACCTGAAATGGCAATACCTTGACCCACCATCCCTTCACTGATTTTAAGATCTACTGCGATCGGCGTGAGTAGACTCACCGGCATAAACTCTGATGCAATCAATGCAAAAACGCATAAGGTCATGGCAAAGACCCCACTCCAGTAAGCGGGCTGTTCTATATTCTTGTCTACTTCTTTGGTGCTTAACATACACACTCTCGATATTGTATTGAGACTCTATTAAAAAAACGGATTTTAAACCAAACCAAAAACCGGCTACCACGTAGCCGGTTGTCTTTATAACTCACTATCTTGCTTTTTTATTTCAAATTTTTGTTAAAAAAGTCTGTTAACTTGTCAAAGGGAATTTTATCCATGCGGTCGTATAAATCGACATGGTTCGTATTTGGTAAAATGAGTAGCTCTTTTGGTTGTTTGGCTTTTTGATAAGCATCTTGACTAAAATAAAGCGAGTGGGCATCCTCACCAGCAATGATTAGAATAGGACGCGGAGATATCTCGTCGATGTAGCTCAGCAGTGGCATATTCATAAATGATAAAGGAGTCGTCGCCGTCCATGCTCCACTGGAATTAACTGAGTTTTTATGAAAACCCCGAGCCGTGCGGTAGTAATCAAAAAACTCTTTTTGTACAGGGTTTGGATTGCTATCTAACGCTTTAGGCAAAATACGATCCGCCGTGGTCACTTTACCGTTATCGTCCACATAGAGGTCATGATTGGCTGTCGCAGGTTGGCCTTTTTCTGCGTCTACCCAGCGTTGTTGATTGAGGTGTTTTAATACCGCTTGACGATCGTCCGCATCATAGCGATCATTACCGTCACCTACCCTATGTCCCATCGCACGGCTCATATCGTACATGCTGGTCGTGGCGACCGCTTTGATGCGTGTATCCATCGCCGCCGCATTCAGTCCCATGCCGCCCCAGCCACAGATACCAATAATGCCAATCCGATTTCTATCAACTTCAGGACGTAATCCTAAGTAATCTATTGCCGCACTAAAATCTTCAGTATTGATATCTGGTGAGGCTACATTTCTAAGCTGACCGCTGCTTTCGCCCGTATACGAAGGGTCAAAGGCAATAGTGACAAAGCCCTGTTCTGCCATTTTTTGGGCATATAATCCTGATGACTGTTCTTTCACAGCGCCAAAAGGCCCACCAACAGCCAATGCTGACAGCTTTTTACCCTTATAATTTTTTGGTATATAAAGATCTGCGGCAAGCGTAATGCCATAACGGTTTTTGAACGTTACTTTTTGATGTGTGACGCTGTCACTTTTAGTAAAGGTTTTATCCCATTTTTGTACGAGTGGGACGGTAGATGTGGCTGCATGTGCCATATGATTCGCTCCAAGAATGGTTGAGCTGACAAGTAATCCCAAGCTAAACTTTTTTAACATTGATGGTAAGGTCATTGGACTTCCTTTTTGATAATAAATAATCACTTAGCTCATGATTACTTATCATATGTGAGAGGGAATAGCCGTGTTCTAAACAAGACAAAGTTTTTTAAAATATATTCTTTGAAGTCATGAGATTATCTTATACTTCTACGATTCTAGTGATAATACCCATTTTTTAACTTTTATTTATTCACTCAGGTTCTGAATATGCGACAACAAGAGAATTATAATGAGCTGCATGCTTTCTTATTGGTTGCTCAAGAAAGCAGTTTTACTAAGGCCGCTGTCAAACTTGGGATATCACAATCCGCACTGAGCCGCTCTATCAAGTTATTAGAGCAGCGCTTAGGTCTACAGTTATTCACGAGAACCACACGTAGCTTGTCTTTGACACAGGCAGGTGAGCAGTTATTTGTGACCGCTGAGCAGAGTTTTGGCTCGTTAGATAGGAAGTTGGATGGACTCAAGCATTTACGCGAAACGCCTGCAGGGTTGGTGCGCATCAGTGCTGGTCAGTATGCTATTGATAAAGTGCTGTTACCAAAGCTGGCCAAATTCAAACAGCTATATCCTGATATTGAATTGGAATTGATAAGCGATACTGCGTTGTCGGATATTGTCAGCACACAATTTGATGCCGGCGTTCGCTTTGGTAGCTTAGTTACTGAAGGCATGATATCAGTACGTATCGATTATGATGAGGAGATTGCTGTGGTCGGTTCGCCAGACTACTTCAATGAGTTTGGCCTTCCTAAAACCCCAATGGATTTAAACGATCATAATTGTTTGGGCTATCGATTTATGAGTGGCGGCATTTATCACTGGGACTTTATGGTTGATGGGCAGCCATATAAATTAAAGACGCAAGGACAATGGGTGTTTTCGACTGATTATTCAGTGATTGATGCTGCAAAACGAGGACTGGGTATTGGTTATGTGCCTATCGATATGATTAAAAATGAGCTAAAAAACGGCAAGCTTATTCATATATTGAGAGAGTTCAGTCATACCTTTAGCGGTTTTCATTTATATTATCCGCATCACAATGTGTCACCTGCGCTACGAGCCGTCATTGATGCTTTGAAGCTCAAATAATAGTTATTCGAGCCCTTAGTATGAAGTTTTCCTGTAGAAATGAGCAGTACATTTATTTTTTGCCTAGATTGGGTATACCCCAAGGGAACCATCTATTTTACGCTATAAACCTATTAACAGACTACTTAAAACAGACTGCTATAATGGAACCACTTATAACAGACTATTTTAGGTGTTTATGTTTATCAGAGCGTATCTACGAGCGTCTACCAAAGAACAAAATGCTAAGCGTGCCAAAAGCGAACTCATAGCATTTGCCAAAGATAGTGACTACAAAATTGCCACCTGCTATGTTGAAAACTTATCAGGAGCTACTTTGGTGCGACCCCAGTTAATGCAGCTGATTGATGAAGATCATGCAGGCGATGTGATACTAGTTGAGCAGATAGATCGCTGATTTCACCCACAGGTTTGTACAATCAAGTCTCAAACTTTATAATACTTAAGAACTCGTCAGGTAAAATGTGCCGTGACCGCATGGCAATAGAAACACAGCCTGATGAGAAAGAAGTTTAGTCTAACTAAGGTGATTGAATGAAACAATATCTAGATTTGTGTCAACGCATAATCGATGAAGGTGTATGGGTTGAAAATGAACGAACTGGAAAGCGTTGTTTAACCGTTATTAATGCTGATTTGCAATATGATGTAGGAGCTAATGAGTTCCCTTTAGTAACTACTCGCAAAAGTTATTGGAAAGCAGCTATCGCAGAGCTGTTGGGGTATATACGTGGATATGATAATGCCGCTCAGTTTCGGGCGATTGGCTGTAATACTTGGAATGCCAATGCTAATGATAATGAAGCTTGGTTAGCCAATCCTTATCGTAAAGGTGAGGATGATATGGGCCGAGTCTATGGTGTACAGGGACGCCGTTGGTGTAACTCAGTAGGGGAGGAGTTCGATCAGCTTCGTAAGATTTACGACAATCTGCGCAACGGGATTGATGATCGAGGTGAAATTCTAACTTTCTATAATCCAGGTGAGTTTGAGATGGGATGTTTGCGTCCTTGTATGCATACTCACACGTTTTCATTGTTAGGAGGAAAGCTGTATTTAACGTCCTCGCAACGTTCATGTGATGTGCCATTAGGTCAAAACTTTAATCAGATCCAAGTTTTTACCTTATTAGCTTTAATGGCTCAAATTACCGGCCATGAAGCAGGAAGTGCTTATCATAAGATAGTAAATGCGCATATTTATGCAGATCAGTTAGAGTTAATGCGCGATGTGCAATTAAAACGCCAACCTTACCCCGCAGCTAAGCTGCATATCAACCCTGAAATTAAATCTCTTGAAGATATCGAAACTTGGGTCACATTGGATGATTTTAAAGTTACCGATTACCAATACCATGAGCCTATTGCGTATCCATTTTCTGTATAAGCAGATAGCTGTAGGCCAAAGATGAATTGAAAACACTGAAAAGATAACTTATAGGCTGAGCAGGAAAAATAGTCTTTGCTAGATTTTCTGCTCTTAACCCTTTACTAACTTTTATAGAAGCTACTTGATACTCGCTTGCGCAAAGCCTTTAATAAGCCGCCTGTTTGCCCCAATCATAAATACCACGCTTATAGGCATAAGCTATCAAGAAGATACCAATAAGGATCATTGGAGCGCTGAGTATTTGCCCTTTAGTCATCCAACCTAATAAGATAAAACCTTGATCCATATCTGGTTGACGGAAGAATTCAATGATAAAACGGCTCAAGCCATAACCTAGCATAAATACGCCAGTAACCGCCATACGTGGGCGTGGCTTCGATGAATACCACCATAAGAATAAGAACAGCAGCAAGCCTTCAGCAAGCGCTTCATAGAGCTGTGAAGGATGGCGCGGCAATAGGGATTGTCCATTTACTTCAGTAACTAAAGCTTGTAGCGTAGGATTGGTTTGCAGTAAAGTAATATCAGCTTGAGCGGCTTGTGGAAAAAAAGTAAGCCAGTTATAGCCCCCATCAGATACTCGTCCCCACAGCTCACCATTTATATAGTTGCCGATGCGTCCAAACAACAGTCCTGTGGGCACACAAGGAATGATAAAGTCCAGTACTTGAAAAGGCGTCTTTTTATATTTACGGGCAAAATATAGCATGCCAAGACCAACGCCAATCAGGCCACCATGGAAAGACATGCCACCTTCCCAAACTTTAAATAAGTAAGCTGGGTTCTGTAATAATTCGCCAAACTGATAAAACAATACGTAACCAACACGGCCACCCAATATTACCCCTAGTGCACCAAAAAACACTAAGTCAGATACCATATCGTTCGACCAGTTATCACGTTTAGTACTGCGATACCAGGCGAGACCATAAGCGGCGGCAAAAGCCAATAAATACATCAGGCCATACCAATGTACGGCTACTGGGCCCATGGATAGAGCTACAGGATCATACTGTGGGTGAATCATCATAAGGGCATCATAATATGGATAATAAAATGCTGACTATCATAACAAATTTTACGCTCACGGACATCATTAGCATGCAATGGATGGCAAAGGGTTTAGAAAAGCGATAGTATAGAAAAAAGCGTACTGACTACTAAGGGATTATTATGCAAGCGCACTCATCAAAGTCAATGACTTCACTAGTATCTGTCACTGCAAATTCACAGCTAGTAGCCAACGCTAGCCTGGGAATGGCCAGCAATAAATGGCTGCCCTTATCACTAGTTACTACCGCTGCATTAACTATGATTAGCCCTAGTGTACAAGCGGCTGCGAGTAGCGTAGAGCAAGTCACTATTTATCAAGGTTTGGCTAGCGTAACTCGGGCCCTACCTATCACTGGTAGTGGTGAACAGACTTTAGTTTTTTCTTGTTTATCGCCTTATATTGATAAAGAAAGTTTGAGTGTTCAGGCCTTGGGCAATGTCAACATCGGTGAAGTGAGTATCGAGGAATTAAGTGGTGAGCAGGCGGCGCAGTGTCAGTATCAAGGCGATGCAAAAGTACAAGTTGGACAGCAGAGCTTAGCGACGATTAAAGCTGAACTAGAGGCCGCACAGTTAGCCAAAGCCTACTTGCAAAATCTGACTAAAGTTACGCAAATAACTATAGAAGGTACGCTGACTAATAATACTCGTGATATAGAAGCACAAGCTGCAGCTATTAATAAAAGAATCTTAGATATTCAGCAGCGCCAAGTGCGTGCACAAGATGAGCTAAATCAGCTGATGGCGGGCAGCACTACCTCGACTCGTGATAATGTTACCCAAGTCAGCGTACGTACGGCTAGTCGCAGCCCCAGCTCAGTCAAGCTGCATTATCAAGTGCGTGGTGCAGGTTGGGAGCCAACCTATCAGGCACGGCTGAACACAGAGAGTAAGCAGCTCAGCATTATTGCCTCTGCTATTATTGCCCAGCAAACGGGAGAGAACTGGATAAACGTGCCTTTGACTTTGAGCTCTGTCAATCCTAATCAGAACACTACTGGCCAACTGCCCAATGTGCCACGACTATCCTTATATGAAGAAAATAAAGACGGCGTCGTAAGTGTCCCACCGATGATGGAGCCTTCTATCGTAATGGTAGATGCGAGTTATGAGCGTTCTGCAAAAGTCGCAGGGGCAGCGCTGCCGAACTTTACGGTGAGCAGTGAAAATAAAAACGGTATTATCGAGTATAAGCTACCGCAGCGCATTAGTATTCCAAGCGATGGTAGACGGGTGCGTACTTTGATTGATGAGCAGTCAGGTAGCAGTAAGCTGTGGATTCGTAGTACCCCAAGCCAAGAGATGGCAGGATACTGGTATGCATCAGCGCCGTTTTTGACCCCAGCTTGGGTTGATGGATCATTACAGTTATACCGTGATGACAATTACGTTGGTCAGTCACGTTACAGCTATCAGCTGCTAAAAGAGCAGGGTATTGGCTTTGGTATTGACCCTAATACTATCGTTAAGCAGTTAGCTGACGAGGATAAGCAAGGCGATAAAGGGGCGTTTAATCGCACCCAAACCTTTACTAAGACACAAGCTTATCAGTTTACTAACCAGCATACTCGTTCTATGCGCTTGCAGGTATTAGGTAGCGAGCCTATCAGTCGTGATGACAGTCTAAAAGTTGCCGTGACTCATACGCCACCTGTTACCGAGCGTGACTGGAATGATAATAAAGGCATAGTTGCTTGGGAGTTCGAACTACCGAGCAAACAATCACAAGTGATTCAGTCTACTTATCAGCTCAGCTATCCTGCTAATAAAGTATTGTCTGGTAACTATTAAAGCTAGTGATTGCTATGAGTGCTATGAGTGCTATGAGTGCTAGCTATTAACAATGCTAGTTATTAAAGCTGCTACTCATTAAAACTGGCAGTTATGAAAATCAGCCACTGTGGCAACAGAAATAAGGATAGTCATGTGCATAGTCGCTATTGCTTGGCAGTTATTTGATCAGCTGCCCCTAGTATTATTATCTAACCGTGATGAGTTTTTGCAGCGCCCAACTGAGCCGCTACATCAGTGGCTAGATCAGCCAATCTATGCCGGTCGTGATCGTCAAAGTGGTGGTACTTGGTTAGGTATCCATCAGCAGCAGCAGCATAAAAGTAACGATGCTGAGGGGTCAGCACTTTATCAGCACAATGGTCGTTGGGCCGCTGTATTGAACTTCCGTGATGGGATACAAGCAACTACTGATGAGCGGTCACGTGGTGAGTTGGTGACTGAATTTTTGACTAGTGATCTGACCCCGATGGCCTTTGCACGGCAGATTAACTTACAGGACTACGCAGGCTTCAATCTAATCATCGGTGACACTAAGCAAGCGATCATCGTCAATAATCGTGGTCATGCGCCTACAGCTTTGCATGCAGGACTGCATGTGTTATCTAATGGCCAGCCAGAAGAGCGTTGGTTTAAGACAGAACGGCTACGCGCTAGGCTACGCCAAGAAGTGCTGCCGTTAATAGCTGAGGATAGTGCGGCTGACTACTGGCAAGCAGCGGCCTTTGAGATATTGTCTGATTCCGTGCCAGCCCCAGCGCACGAACTGCCAGATACAGGTATTGCTCCTACTATAGAACAAGCGTTGTCTTCTATTTATATTGAGCCGGCAACTTTGACTGATTTAGACGCTCCGATGCCGCTATATGCGACTCGTACGCAAAGCATCTTAACTTTGTATAATAAATACGATGCTGTTAGGCCAATAGAACTAGCCAATCGAAACGCAGATTTTAAGATTCAGCTTATCAGTCGTGAGTTAGCGCATGTGGAGAGTTAGCAGTAGGGATAGCAATGAGTACTGCAGGGCTGATACATAGTGATAGCTAATAAGTACTAATATATTAATAACTAATCACTAAAGTAAATATGTTTATCTATCAAGCACAAAAATGCCTGTATCAAGTTCTAAATGATTTAGAATTTGATACAGGCATTTATTGGTTTATGACCAGGGTTATTATCTGTTTATTCCATTAACAGATGATTGTTCTGGTCTGGAATAATCAACTCTTGCTTTAGCGGCAGCTCACGTACTAGCTCCTGTAAAGCCCGACGATATACTCCGCGTTTAAAGTGAATCACTTGTCCGAGTGGATACCAGTAGCTGACCCATTGCCAATGGTCAAATTCAGGTTTTCCTTCATCAAAGCGGATGTGTTGAGTATTTGGCTCATCTAAGCGTAGCAAAAACCATTTCTGTTTTTGCCCGATACACAAAGGATATTGTCCATGGCGCACATAGCGCTTGGGTAAACGATAACGCAACCAATCTTGCGTAACCGCTAATAAGTCTACGTGCCGCGGATGTAAACCGACCTCTTCCCAGAGTTCGCGATACATCGCATCCATTGGCGTTTCCCCATGGTCAATACCACCTTGTGGAAACTGCCAAGCGTTATGACCAATACGTTTTGCCCATAGTACTTGTCCTTGTGTATTTGCCAAGATGATACCGACATTGGCGCGAAAGCCGTCTGCATCTATCATGACTAACCCTTTTAATTTGTCTAAAAACAGCTCATTTCAATGCGATATAGTGATGGTGACCATAATTATTATTCGTTGGCTACCATCGATATCTAACAAAAATGAGTTTCATTACTGTCATTAAACCAAGAAATAGCCTAAATGTGTAATAATATTTTGCTATAAAATGTTTCATGAAATTAACATGCCCCATTGTCTACGCTATAGGGGATATTACATACTATTTCTATGACTCAAAACCAGAGTTTATCGGTGTTTAAATGGATAATAAATTTCAGCTAAGTAATAGTATTTTGCATTACTGATGCAAATTGATCAGCTACTTATTAATGAGAGGTAGCTGAAGTTAAAAAGGCTTAACTACTAGTAAATAATGGATAGGCAGTAGATGACAATTACTCTATAAAAAGCAGCATTATCCTGTGCTAAACTGATGTTATCTAATTTTAACTATTAATTTTTAATAACTGATTTTTAATAGTTAAGTTTTAATAATCGATAATAAATTCAGCACCAAGCTTTGATTGGTGTAATCAGCATTTTATGACAAGGATATTGGATAATGGCAGAGTTAAAGGCAAGCGTAACTTGGCAACAAGACAAAGCATTTATGGGTGTAGCGCCTTCTGGACACGAAGTGCAGATAGATGCCGATAAAGAAAAAGGCGCAAGCCCAATGGAGCTGATTTTGCTCGGCCTTGGAGGCTGTGCTAGTTATGATGTAGTCTCCATTTTGCAAAAGAGCCGTCAAGAGGTTAAAGATGTACGCTGTGAGCTAAGCGCTCAACGTGCCGAAACAGTTCCAGCTGTTTATACTGCTATTCATATGCACTTTGTAGTAACAGGTACAGATATAGCGGACAAACAAGTAAAAAGAGCCATTAAACTTTCTGCCGAAAAATACTGTTCTGCTAGTCGCATGTTGGTACAAGGCGGTGTTGAAATCACTCATGATTTTGAAGTTGTTGCAGGTTAGGGGTAGAGACACTGATGAATTTACTTTTTGGGTTAATTTCTGATACTGCAGCATCGGCATTATGGGCGATGATAGTAGCGAGTTTGCTACCAGTAAGTTTGGCGATGATGGCTAAAGTGTTCGGCGGCTTTAATTTAGCTGATAATGCCCATCCACGTGATTTTTTACAACAGACTACAGGCGCAGCAGCACGTGCTAATGCGGCCCAAAAGAACAGTTATGAGACCCTGCCAGTATTTTTGGTGGCAGTATTAGCAGCTATGCTATTCTTCGTGCCTCAATCAATCATCAACATTTTAGCTTGGCTTTACGTGCTTATCCGCATTGGTTATTGCGTGGCTTATATCACTAATTTGCCAATGTTTCGCTCGATACTTTGGCTGTTATCGATGGCATGTTGTGTCATGCTATTTTACTTAGCGATTAGAATTAGTGCTTAATAGTAAAGCTAAACAGCATAAACTTAGTTCAAGATATCTACTCAAAATCAGCTTTTCTAAGTAAGTTTGCCATAGGCTAGCCTAAGACAGTCTAAGTTGTATAGCTATGGCATCTATTATCAGCAGTTATTATTGTTATCAGCAGTTATTATTGTTATCAGCAGTTATTATTATAGCGAGGTAGCTTCTAGCGCTGTGATAATAGCTGCTTTATTTTTTTCACGTTTTAGAGCATTCCATAAAGGCTGCGCTTCGCTATAGCCTTTAGTCAGCATACCTAACCATTGCTTATAGCGACCGACTAATACTACATCGCTTTTGGCCGTACCTTGCAAAAATTTGATTTGATGAGTGATCAAGGTTTGCCATGATAGTTCAGGGGTACTCATCGAGTCAGTTTGTGGTAGTTCTAAGTCGAGCTTCCGTACTTCTGCAATCAAATCTGGACGAGTAACAGCGCCGCGACCTAACATCAAGTGCTTAGTTCCCGACTGTTGCATACAAGCCTGCGCTTGCTCCGCATTCCAAATCTCACCGTTAGCAATCACCGGAATGTCCAACGAGTTAAAGGCGTGAATCTTATCCCAATAAGCGGGTGGCTTATAGCCTTGGGTTTTAGTGCGGGCATGAATAGTCAGCCAATTGGCACCACTAGCAGCGATAGCTGCCTGGATATCATCCATTCTACTAGTATCGGTATAGCCCAATCGTATCTTGGCAGAAACGGGTATATTGGCAGGAACGGCCTGACGTACAGCGCTAATAATCTGATACAGCACTTCAGGCTCATCTAACAGTACTGAGCCACCACGATGGCTATTGACTGTCTTAGCAGGGCAGCCGAAATTAATATCGATAGCTGGCGCGCCAAGCTCACAAGCGTAAGCGGCATTTTCTGCCATTAGCTGGGCTTCGCTACCGAGTAGCTGGATATGAATAGGGGTACCCGATGCGGTCTTGGCATCATGGTGCAGTTCTGGCACATATTTATAAAACACATGAGCGGGCAAGACGTGCTGAGTGACTCTTATAAACTCACTGACTGACCAATCATAAGGCCGGCCTAAATCCACGGCAATTTGAGTTAAGATTTGGCGCATTAGAGGATCAGTCAAGCCGTCCATTGGAGCGAGGAGGCGGACAGGGCTGGCAAAGAATTTGTTTTGAAAAGACATTGAGCTCATAGGGTATAGTCTAAAAAATACATGATAGCTTATCGGTATTTTTCTATGTTGGTTTGAATTGATATTTTAAAAGGTAGTGGCTATTGGATTAAACATTATCGTGCTAAGAGTTTTAAAGTGTAGCGGAATTAAGTCATATAGCTAGCGTAGGCTAAGTTTTTCAGTCAGCTTCAATATTTTGTAAAATTAAGATGCTGGGTTAAAAACCCAGCCTACAAACAATCAAGCTCAGTTTAAAGAATTGTGAATATATCCAACCAAACTTAAGACCCATAAATCACCTTTTTACCTGTCTGCAAACCTGATATTAACGGTTGAATATTATGGATATCTAAATTGCTTTGTGCGCGGGTACAAGCCACATAAAGCAAGCGTAACTCCTCAGGGCTAATCTTAATACCATTAGTAGTGACATCATAATAAAAGTCATCATCGAGCTGGACACGACCCCACTCTAAGCCTTTGGCTTTATGCGCGGTTGAAATCACATAGTCAGCATTTTCGATACGGGTGAGACTATTCACGGCTTGCGTCAATACTTTGGTGCCATGGTCATCGACTAGCTTGACCAAAGTCTTTAGGTCACTGCCTTCATTGGTTTCAGAGTATTCCTGTACATCTGACCAATTATAAAAGTATGCTAACTCAGGAACCCCATAAGCCGACTTACCATTCTTCAAATTTTCAGCAGCTTGGCAGAACTTAAGCATGCGCTCAGTATCCGCTTGTAATGCTACTCGATGACCTAGTTTTAATCCCGTTAATAACTGTGACATAGCTGCGGCATTCGTACGACAGAGGATGGCATCTTTTTTGCTATGTACTAGCTCTTTTTCAGTAGAGGAATTTTTATTAGGGTTGCCCACTAACGGCACGTCTTCTTGCAATGCTTTTAGCAAAGTATTAGCAATCTCAGCGATAGGATCGCCGAAACGGAAAGACTGAGTCAATAAAGTTTGCGGTAGCGGTAGTTTTTTCATCGCATTAACAGCACCACGCCACTCATAAATCTGCTGATGCGCATCACCGACATAGATAACTTGCTTCGACTGCTGGGTTAATATGCCCATCATTAGTGGATCAGCGTCTTGCGCTTCATCAAACAAAATGAAGTCAGCAGGAATGCTAGGTTTAGATAGCGCCCATAATTTCAGATAAATATCATGACCGATACCCGCCGGATGGCGAGGGTCTATGGACTGCAACCAACGCTGTTCAACAGCAGGATACAGCATCTCACGCAGTTGCTCGGCATCAGAATCATCGAGCCATTTAGGAAATTCGAGATGTCTTGGCGCCGGATAGCTGGCATGAGTACTACAAAAACCACTTACCGCATCACTGACAAAACGTGCCAAGCGTGCTGGTGTTAAAGTAATATATTTATTAACCCCATCCATCTGTCGACGCACTTGTACTGGCTGCAAGCCTAGATCATCCCCTAAGCGTTTGGGTGAAAATCTCGGTAGTGATAACTTAGCGGTAATATCTCGTGGCACGTGACGGTAAGCCAGCGAATGAAAAGTGCGACAATCTACATGACCGGGAAACTTGGAGCGCGCATCATTAGCGATGGCTTTATTAAAGGCTAAATATAAGCCGCGGCCACGTAAGCGCTCACCAATTAGTTTTAGGGTAGTGGTTTTACCAGCTCCGGCATACGCCACCACTTTGAATGACTTATGGTCCATCGCCATATTGAGCGCATTTAGCTGCTCATCGGTAGGACTACTCATATAAGCGGGCATAGATGCGGACATAAACAAGTTACCTGATAATAGGATAAAGATTGAACTATAAAAATGAATAAAACTACAATCAACAAAAGCAGTAGTGCTAAAAAAAAGCCAAGGTATAAACGATGGCCCGTAGACGTTAGCGAATATCAAAACTCTAAGCGTTATAAAATAATGAGAGCCATAAGTATTTGAAAAATATTGAAATATTGAAATTTATAACGCAATTAATATTAATAGTATAAAGGATATTGGCATTAGATAAGTAAGGCAATAATCAACGCTTCAGTTACTAGTTTTTTACTTATCCTCAATCAAATTAACTGTCCTAAGTGCTTAGCTCGATCCTTATTCTAAATCTGTATTAAGCTGTTTTTGCTTATCTTTCTTAATTAAAATTTTAGCCAGTAATAAGCCTAACTCAAACAATAACCACATAGGGATAGCTAGCATCAACATTGATATGCCATCAGGCGGCGTGACTATTGCTGCTACACCAAAACAACCAACGATGATATAACGACGTTTATCCTCTAAGCTCTGAATGGAGACTATACCGACCAATATCAATAAAAAGGTCACTACTGGAATCTCAAAAGTCAGGCCAAATACCATAAACAACTTTAGCGCAAAGCTGAGATAGCTGTCGATATCAGTCATTGGTAGCACGTTTTGTGGAGCAAACATAATAAAGAATTTCAGTACGCCCTTGAGCACGATAAAGTAGGCAAAGGCGACCCCAGCGTAGAACAGCACTATAGAAGATAATAATACTGGAACGGCGACCTTCTTTTCTTTCTTATATAAACCAGGCGCTACAAATGACCATATTTGATACAAGATAAAAGGCATAGCAAAAAAAGCAGCGACAAAGATCGTCAATCGAATTGGTGCCATAAAGTTAGAGGTAATATCAGTAGCAATCATCGTCGAATTAGCAGGCAGCTGAGCAACTAACGGGTCTGACAAAAAGTCATACAGCTCGCGTGAAAACCCTACTAAAGCCAAAAATATTACTAACACTGCCACGCATATCTTGATCAGATGACCACGTAACTCAATGAGATGTTGGGTAATAGGCATGTCGCCTAAGCTATCTAACAACTCATCAGGCTCACTAGCGTAGCTATTTTTGTTTTCAATGCTTTCAGTAGCAATAGTGGCCTCTTCTGCCGCTGCTATTTTTTGTTGGCGAGTCTTTTTGCGTTTAAATAAACTCATTAATTCGCCTGCTGTTTATCTAAAGCGCTGTTATTCATTGAGCTATCTGCTTGCTTTAAGTTATCCAAGCTATCCTGTTTATACAAGCTATCCTGTTTATCTAAGCTATCTGGTTTATCTAAGCTATCTGGTTTATCTAAGCTATCTGGTTTATCCAAGCGAACCGAGCTATTTACGCTATCTATGCTATTTACGCTATTTACGCTATTTACGCTATTTAAGGTAGTAGAAACTGCTGGAGCGGTATATAACAACATATCAGCCTGATAGTTGGGTAGATAAGGCGCTGCTGGCAAACGCCTTACTCGGTCATAATCGCCTAAGCGAAACCACATGTTTTCCCATGGCCGAGTAATTATCAGTGGCTTAGTAGTCTTCGCTACAGTTGCATCACTAGTGACTGTCTCACCCTCAATTGCTGGCGCTGACTTATCCCCTATTGCATCAGTTGCACTGCTCTCGTAAGCCTCGTAAGCATAGGCAAACTCTGCCGGTAAGTTTTTTCCAGACGGCTGTTGAGTGCTATCAGTTGCAGAAGAGGGCATTGGGCTTTGCTGCGACTTGAGACTATGATTCTGTGAGTTTTCGAACGCTTTTATGCTACCGCGCATCTCTGCCATTTCGCGGTCCATATCGGCTTTGGTCTTGCGGATGTTAGCCAGCTCATCTTGCATCTGTTGCCTAGTCTCTGCCAGATCAAGTTCGGCTTCTATTTCAGATTGGATAGTAGAGATGGTACGACGCAGTTTGGCATACCATTTCCCAGCAGTACGGGCAGCTTGTGGTAACTTCTCAGGACCCAAGACAATTAAGGCGATTACGCCAAACAAGAATAATTCAGAAAAGCCGATATCAAACATAATGGTCAAACATCACTATCTAAAACAGTTTAAAAATGACAGTGGCAAACTGCTTATGTTATACCTTGCGCTGATCATCGACAGGAG
Source organism: Psychrobacter sp. BF1 (assembly GCF_019279065.1). NCBI lineage: Bacteria > Pseudomonadati > Pseudomonadota > Gammaproteobacteria > Moraxellales > Moraxellaceae > Psychrobacter > Psychrobacter sp. BF1. The sequence goes on along the minus strand of NZ_JAGYWV010000005.1, from coordinate 52,931 downwards.
CAGGGCTAATTTCGATATCATCAACCTTAGTGCCTAGCGGTCTATTTAAATCGTTATTTGCAGCATGCAAACTAGCATCATGATCAAGCACTCGATGTTTTTTGGCATTTTCAGCCTCTTCATCTTTCACTGCTTCTTTAAAGCCTTTTACCGCACCGCCTAAATCTTTGCCAGCATTTTTAAGCTTAGAAGTACCGAATATCACTACGACTACTACTAATAGAATTAACCAATGTGTAATGGAAAAACTGCCCATAACGTTGTCCTTATCTCTTGACTAGATCAGTATCTTTTTTGTCCAAAGCCATCTATCAGCACGGTTTAAATTTCACAATTAAATGCAATAGCCGTTAACTAAAAATAAAATCTTGTCAGCAGACAATACTTTAGGCAATAGCGCTATATTATAACGCTATTGCTATGGAAAAGGTAAAAACAACTTTATTTAGCCTAGTCACTTTGTTAGAGCTGTCAATAGCTAGCTATTGATAGCCCAAGATTGACGAGAGGCTTTTTCATCAATACCTGAAAGACCAAAGCGTCGTCCTAGCTCACTTAACACTACGTCTGACTCGATATCGAACCAAGCCAAAGCTACCAAAGTATGAAACCAAACGTCAGCTACTTCGTAGATAAGCTCATGCCGTGCGGCATCATATTGGTTTTTATCAGTCAGCGCATTGTTATTGGCCAAATCTTTGGCAGCGATGATGCTTTCAATGGCTTCTTCACCTACTTTTTCTAGAATCTTATTCAGCCCGCGTGCATATAAGCTGGCGACATAAGAGCTATCAGCATCGGCCTGTTTGCGCTCGTTGAGCACTTTATCAAGCTGCTGTAGGATCGACTCACTAGTGGTATTGCTAGGTTGCTTAGTGTCAGCACGATTTGCGCTATTTACTGTTGAGGTAGAGCTTAGGACTTTATTAGTGTCTTCTGTCTCAATACTATGGTCAACAAGATTTTTTTGTTCAGTAGCATTGTGTGCAGCGCCATATATGGCAGCAGGATCTTTTAAAATATCATCGACTGCTTGCCATTGAGGGCTGGCTCCAGAAGTATCTAAGCGCTGATAAAAGCAGGACTCTCGACCAGTATGGCAAGCAATACCGCCAATTTGAGTGACGCTGAGCACAATAACATCAGCATCACAATCTAGACGGATATCGTGAACTTGTTGAGTATGACCGGAGGTCTCGCCTTTATGCCAAAGTTTGGCACGCGAACGAGAAAAATATACCGCGGTCTGAGTCTGTGCCGTCAACTGCAAGGCTTCAGCATTCATCCAAGCCATCATAAGAATGCGGCCTGATTGATGATCCTGCGCAATAGCAGGAAGCAAACCGTCGTCATTGAATTTTACAGCAGTAAGCCAAGCAGGTAAGAGCTGGGTAGGGTCAGTCATAGTAGTCATCTTATAGAAATTAACTAAAAAACAAATAGGGTGCTATTTTCATATCGATGATACTGTGAATACGCCCTGAAAGCGATCTTAAATATCAAGTAATTGCTGATTTAGAGCTTGTTTGATACTGTTATTAATGGTGGTAACTTTGTTAAAACGATAGTCATAATTTACAAAGTGCTGTTGGGCTATTGCTATGGTAGAACCATCATACATTCGTGTCACTTTAGTGGTTATATTGCCACCATCACCAGTCAATAACGATACGCCCATTTCAAATAATAGCTCTTCGCGTGCGCGTACTAAGCTTACAATATTCAATTGCAGGTCATCAACAATCAAGCCCTGATAATCGGCATCAATCTCTTTGATTCCTTTAGAGTATAAAAACCGCACTCGAGTTTCAGATATTAGGGCAGTCAGCGCCTCTAAAGTCAAATGTTGACCAATATCGACCTCCGTATTACGCACCCGCATGACTGTCTCAAAAACGAATATCTGTTCATCAAGATCTAACACTTCATCTATCATCGTTTTCTCCTATAGGGTAGCTGTATAGTCATTCTCATAGCCCGATAAGCAAAGATATAGCTATAAATACGGTCAGCTACGAATCCTATCAGCCATAAGCGATCAATAATTACATTAAAAATAAATACTCCTAGTGAACTAATTAAGGGTTTTACGGCCGTAAGGCAGCACTACATTAATAGGTATTGCTACTTTGCATTCTATATGGTGAATATAATGAATATAACAGTTTACTTAACCATAGCAAAGGCATGGTTGCAATAGTTTTGATGATGAACGGTAGAATTAGCTACTTTTCCGTAAATAATCCATAAATTTTTGCAGTAATAGAATAACAAATAAACTCAACTTTAGTGGGGTAATATTTATTTTATTAGAGGAGTAACGATTATTATGGGTTAGAGTGAATAAACAGCTTAGGCTTAGCTAATAATGGTTAAACTAGCAGTGGCAAAATAGTAACGCTTCTGCTAAAATAGCGCCTCCCACCTCGAGGCAAATAGTTGACGTTAATAACTATAGCTATTTGACGACCAGGTTCTAACTAAGACAAAGAGGCAAATCATCATGAAAGTGAAGATGAAAACCAAACGTGGCGCCGCCAAACGCTTCAAGAAAACAGCGAACGGTTTTAAGCGCAAGCAAGCATTTAAGAGCCATATTTTGACCAAGAAATCAGCTAAGCGTATTCGCCAGTTGCGTGGTCTTAAGATGGTGGACAAGTCTGACGAAGCAGCTGTTCGTCGTATGTGCCCATACATCTAATTGACTTTGCAATCTGACAACAACGGCTATCTTAATAGTAAGCATTGTTGTTTCATTTGACTAATACCGCTAAAAATTCTTGGAGTAAATTATGGCCCGTGTAAAACGTGGTGTACAGGCGAATCGCCGTCACAAAAAAATCTTAAAACGCGCAAAAGGTTACTATGGTGCTCGTTCACGTGTTTATCGTGTAGCAGTACAAGCAGTAACTAAAGCTGGTCAATATGCATATCGTGACCGTCGCAACAAAAAGCGTACTTTCCGTCGCCTTTGGATTGCTCGTATCAATGCTGGTGCACGCTTAAACGGTTTGAGCTATAGCCGCTTTATCATTGGCATGAAAAAAGCTAACATCGCAATCGATCGTCGCGTACTTGCTGACATCGCTATGCATGATGCTGCTACTTTCACTGCTTTGGTCGAAAAAGCAAAAGCGGAACTGGCCTAAATATTAATGGTCCTATCGGTATCTAGATTAGATATTTGTATAGGCAACGTTGATATTGATTAATAGTACGATATTAATGAAAGCTACCGCTAGTCGGTAGCTTTTTTTATGCGTTTGCTGCTCAAGTAGGTTATATTGCTAAGCTATTAATGGTTAATATAAATAATAAGTTTGTTAATATAAATGCCAAGCAGCATAAAGCCTGCTGCGCCGATTAGTGACTATTTCGTCAACCCCTCAAAATTTTGTTCAACTCAGGAATAATGCGTCTTATGACTACCCCTGCTGCTACTACCGATTTGTCGGAATTACCGGTTCTATCTTCAGAGCTAAATGAGCTCAATGAAAGTCAACTGAATGAGCTTGCCAGTGCTGCCGAAATCTTTATTGCCAAAGCTACTAGTGTACCCGTGCTGCAAGAATTACGAGTTCAGCTTACTGGTAAAAAGAGCCAGCTAACCGGCTGGTCAAAGCAAATGGGTAAGCTAAGTAGTGATGACAAAAAGACTTATGGCGGATGGCTGCATCTAGTACGTAGTCGTATCCAAGAAGCATTAACTGTGCAACAGCAACAGCTAGAAATCGCCGCTCTAAATGCCAAGCTTGCTAGTGAAAGTATTGATATTACTTTACCTGCGCGTGGCAGTGAAAGAGGTCACTTGCATCCGGTGACTATGATTACCCAGCGCATGCAGCAGTTCTTTATTCAAGCGGGTTTTAATGTTGCGACAGGGCCAGAAGTTGAGAGTGACTATTACAACTTTGAGGCGCTGAATATTCCTTCGCATCATCCTGCACGTGCTATGCACGATACTTTCTATTTTGATGCGCATTATTTATTGCGTACTCATACTAGTCCAGTACAGATCCGTACTATGGAGAAGAGCGCACCGCCTATCCGTATTATCTGCCCCGGACGCGTCTACCGTAACGATTCAGACCAAACTCATTCGCCAATGTTCCATCAGTTAGAAGGGTTGATGGTCACTGAGTGTAGCTCTTTTGCAGAGTTAAAAGGCTTGATTAGTGAATTTTTACAGGCGTTTTTTGCCAAAGATCTAACGGTACGTTTTCGTCCTTCTTTTTTCCCTTTCACTGAGCCATCCGCTGAGGTCGACATCTTAGACGATAATGGTAAGTGGCTTGAAGTTATGGGCTGCGGTATGGTGCATCCACAAGTACTGACCAACTGTGGCATTGATGCTGAAAAGTACACTGGCTTTGCTTTTGGAATGGGTATTGAGCGTTTTGCGATGCTGTACTATGGCATTGATGATTTACGCTTGTTCTTCCAAAATGACGTACGCTTCTTAAAGCAATTCGGCTAAACAGTGGCTATGTAGAATAGGCTAACGACCCTAGCAACTATGCGTTAGGGATAGACAAGCCGTATCAATACGCCGTTTTTTTATTTTGAAATTTTGATCTGAGATATCTATGAAAATTAGCGAACAGTGGTTACGTCAATGGGTAAACCCTACTAATACTAGCGAGCAATTGGCCGAACAACTCACTATGGCAGGACTGGAGATCGATGATCGTTATGCGGTCGCACGTCCATTTAATGGCGTAGTGGTTGGCGAAGTCATCAGTGTTGAGCCGCATCCTGATGCCGATAAGCTAAGAGTAACGCAAGTTAATATTGGTGCTAAAGAGACGGTACAAATCGTTTGCGGTGCTCCTAATGTCCGTGTCGGTATGAAAGTCCCTGTGGCAACAGTCGGTGCTGTGCTTCCTGGCGATGGCGGTAAAGATAAACCAGGCTTTCATATCAAAGCCAGCGAACTACGTGGTGTAGCTTCTAACGGTATGCTATGCGGCGCCTCTGAGATTGACTTGACCGACGATATCGACGGTTTACTGGAACTTGCAGAAGATGCGCCTATCGGTACAGATATCCGCGATTATCTAGGGTTAGATCATCAGATATTCGACATCTCTATTACCCCCAATCGCGGTGACTGCTTTAGTGTGCGTGGTATAGCTCGTGAAATCGGTGTTATCAACGGCTTGGCAGTGCAGACCCCAGTAGTCAATCCGCCAGTGCTAGCTAGTGATAGCCAAACTACCCCTGAAGTGACAATTACTGCCCCTGCAGCTTGTCCTCGCTACTTAGTCCAGTCTATTAGTAGCATTGATCGTAGTGCTCAAACACCCAAATGGATGACTGATGCTTTAGTTCAGTCCGGTTTACGCTCGCACAATTTCTTAGTTGACGTCACTAACTATGTATTGATGGAGCTAGGTCAGCCTCTACATGCCTTTGATGCAGATACTATTGTTGGCAGTATAGTAGTACGTTTAGCTGAGCCTAAAGAGAGCCTTACTTTGCTCAATGAGCAAACTATAAGCTTAACTGGTGATGAGTTAGTTATTGCTGATGATAGTGGTATCTTAGCTCTGGCTGGTATCATGGGTGGCAAGCGCAGTAGTGTCACGGATGCTACTACTAATATCGTTCTTGAGAGTGCTTTTTTTAGTCCGCTAGCTATCGCAGCTCGTGCACGCCGCTTCGGTCTGCATACTGATGCTTCACAACGTTTTGAGCGTGGAGTAGACTTTGAGTTGCCGGCATTAGCATTAGCGCGTGCTGTTGATTTGATCACTACTATTACTAATGGCAAGGCGGGACCTATCATTACTGTTGAGCAGCAAGATCAGCTACCTGCTCGTACGGCTATCGTTTTACCCATTGCTAAAGTAAAAGACGTCCTTGGTATCGAAATTGCAGTAGATACTATGGTGCGTATTTTAACCCAGCTAGGGCTGGTAGTAGAGCAACAGCCTGATATGCTTATCTGTACACCACCATCGTATCGCTTTGACATGGTCATTAGAGAAGATCTGATCGAAGAAATAGCACGCATCTATGGCTATGATAATATTCCTAGCGTTTTGCCGCATCTACAAGTCAGTATGAACTATGATGACACTGCGGACTTGACTCACGAAATGAAATTGGCTTTGGTTGATATCGGCTATATGGAAGCCATTAGCTTTAGCTTTAGTGATGCTAAGTTAGAAGCCTTAATTAATGATGAAGCACTAGGTGAGGTACTAGCATTAGCTAACCCTATATCTAACGATCTAGCGGTTATGCGTCGTACGCTATTATCAAGTTTATTGCCTTGTGTCCAATACAACCTCAATCGTCAACAAGCGCGTATCCGTTTCTTTGAGACCGGCTTAAGCTTCGTTGGTCAAAACGTGAGCGCCTTAGTACAGACTCCTAGTATTGCCTTAGTCGCTGTCGGTAATCTATGGGATGAACAAGCTTATCAAAATCGTGCGCTAGACTTCTATGATCTTAAACACGATGTCGAGCAACTATTACCTGCGCAGCTTGCGTCAGGACGTATCCGTTATGAGCGTAGTGATTTGGACTTTCTGCATCCAGGACAAAGCGCTAAACTGTATATAGATGAGCATTATATCGGTTGGCTTGGACAGCTACATCCTAACACTGCAAAACAGCTTGATCTACCAGCTACTTGGGTTGCGCAGTTGGCTTTAGCACCATTATTGACACTGGCACGCGAACAACAACTGATCGCCACTCCAAGTAAATTTCCGCAAGTGCGCCGTGATATTGCTATTCTTGTTGACAGCGATATCAGTGTACAAACGCTACAAGCAACTATCCGTAATGCCGCTGGGCCATTATTGACCGATTTATGGTTGTTTGATGTCTATCAAGGCGACAAAGTGCCAGCGGGCCAGCGCTCTCTAGCTTTTGCTTTGACTTGGCAGGATCATAGCCAAACCTTAGCTGATGAAGTAGTTAAAACCGCTACGGATAAAGTAGTTAATGCTCTAACAGAGCAGCATAAAGCCCAATTACGTGATAGCTAATAGTAAATAATAGCGTTACTTTTTAATTTCTCAAACCCTATGACTTACAGGGTTTGGGAGATTGAATTAGTCGTCAACAGTGTTAACTAGTTATTAATAAAAGGTTTTATTGCAGACTCTATTAAAAGTTCGGTAGAAATCATTTATAATAGCTAATATTATTTGTCATAGTTATCCATAACATTAGACACTAGCCACGATATAGCAAAGGAGCACCATAGTGAGCACTTTAACTAAGTCTGATATGATCGAGCATCTAATGACTCGCCTCGATTTAACTCGTCAAGAAGGGCGTTGTTTAGTAGAGAATTTCTTTGATGAGCTGTCAGAGAGTTTGATCGAAGGGAAAGAAGTAAAACTTTCAGGCTTTGGTAATTTTGAGCTTAAAGACAAAAATAGTCGTCCAGGTCGCAATCCAAAGACTGGGGAAGCAGTAGCAGTCTCTGCTCGCCGAGTAGTCACTTTTAAGACCGGTCAAAAGTTCCGTCAAAAGGTTGATGAGCGCTTATTTGATGTTTAATAGTTAGAAATGTTAGCTATAATGATTAACTAGATTATAACTACTTAGCACAGTAAGCCAATTAGTAAAGCAAGCAAATATACTGTAGATAAAGCGGCAAACTAAGCGACATATTAATGTTTCTTAGTTTGCCGCTTTATTTTTGCCATTATTAATACTATTTAGCATTACTTAGTAGGTTTAATACTATTAAACATCAATAATGCAAATAGGGACCTATCCTGCTGGCAAAACTTTATGACACTATTGAGACCGAGCTATATAGCAACTTGCAGACAGGAACTTGTAGACAGGAACTTGTAGATAGAAGCTTGCAGTGGTAGACAAACCGCTCATTGAGTTTATTAGCTGACCATGGAATTATATATTGGTATTAACCTCAGATAGGCTATGCAATAATATACAAAGCTCGATAATCAATTACTCCCTGCTATAAGTAAGCAATATAACTAAGATTTCACTACTACTTATAAAGTTACAGGTAGATGGCTTAACTGCTTAGATCACAAAATTATTCGGTTAGCATCATTTTGCTAAAATACTAGTCTGAATATCTGCGTTGGATTAAAACAATGAATAGTAATGATGTGTATCAAAAAAGCAATTTAGGTCGAGAAGAAATTAGAAATCAAACTTTGGGTGTGTTGCCAAGAGAGGCTAGAACACTACTAATCACTATCGATGGTAAAAAAACTTATCAAAATTATCTGGACTCGCTTAATGACAATGATATGTTTGCTGAGTTTGGTGGTATAACACCGCTATTCGAATTACTTGTGGATTTTCAATGCATTGAGCTTAGCCCGCAGAGTAAGGCCAACGCTGCACACCCGCTCGGCAATGTTGTTAACCAACCGCAATCTACTACGCTTACACAGCCAGACGGTCTCTCTACTACCAGATCTGAAGTAAATACAGCGCTTAATAATAGACAGACAAGTGTTGATCATTATCAGGCTAGTCGATCTTCCGTTATAGCTTTTGACGCAGTGGCAACTCAAGTGCATGATGAAGCTGAGCTTGCTGCTGAGTTCAATAATGTTGCAAACCATAAGCTTGCTGCTAAAGAGGGCTTTGTTAATAGTAAAGCTCCTAAAGTCAGCTATGAAACCATAAAGTCAGACTTGGCAACTTATATAGAAAAAAATCTGCCCGCCCAAGAGGCTTGGGGTTATCTATTAAGTCTAGAGCGATGTGAAAACGATTCGCAGTTATTGGCTCTAGTGCAACGAATTCAGCAGGCTATTAATGGCAATAATATGGCGTGGGATATGGATAATTATATGCAAGCGCTGAGAAAATAAGGGTTACAGTCTCTGTTACCGGACGTACTATAGTGCAAGTTAGTATTCTTATATTGGTTCTTATTTCAGTTTTTACTTGACCGGAGTCCGTTATGGCAATAGCTGAACCTTTAAAAAATAGTCATGCAAAAATGATGAATGGCGAGCATATCATGGTGCGCCTAACTTATATTAGTCGTTATAACAGCTATAATTTAAAGGGCGAAGTATCTAGTATCCTTGCGCAAGCGCAACAGAATAATAGTCAAAATGGCATTACTGGCGCTTTAATATTTAATCATAATTACTTTTTGCAAAGTATTGAAGGCTCCAGACCTGTTATTAATGATCTGTTAAGAAAATTGGTCAAAGATGAGCGGCATTTTTCGTTACAGGTTATTGAATGTAGCGAGATTGAACAACGTCGCTGGGATAAATGGTCGATGAAATATCTGATTCCTAGCGTAGATAATAAAGAGCATTTGCTTAAGTTTTCAGCAGGTACTGAGTTCAATCCTTATTTAATGAGTACTAAGCAAATTATACTGTTTATTGATGCTCTGTCGAAACAACAACAGCGACAAGAACAACAACACAAACAAGCAATAGAAAAGAAGAAATCTTGGTTTGGTAGGAGATAGTTGGCTTTTAGTAGGGTAGTTACCACCGTTAGCCCCTCTACATTGAATATTTTTTATATAAGAGATAACCGATGATCGAGAATAATACTGACGCCCATATTTTAGTTAGCATGACTTATGCCAGTCGTGCTAACTCTGATGTATCGGCTAATGATTTTAATGAGATTTTAAAACAAGCCCAACGTAACAATGCCGCCAATGGTATCACTGGTATGCTTATTTTTAATAAGGATTATTTTTTACAAACCATTGAAGGACCAAGAGCGCAGATCAATCGATTGCTGTATAGTTTGATTGCTGATCAGCGCCATCATGATCTGCAATTGATTGAGACTCGTGAATTAAAGCATAGATTATGGGCTAAATGGTCAATGAATTATGCTTCTCCAACTGAAGAAAACGCCGCCATTTATCTTAAATATTCTACTACTGTCAGCTTTAATCCCTACTTGCTAAATGCTGAATCGGCCAACGATTTGATGCGTGAACTTAGTGAGGTTTGATCGGAGCAGCTGCTAGCTTGATACTAAGAGTCTAGTGATCAATCAGCCATTATAAAGAGATATTGATGAGGGTTTTTAATAGTGCTAGATATTCCCTATAAGGCTTTATATAGCTGTAGATATGTGGACAGCAATTATAGAAATACAGTCAGAACTCAAAATACTTGCGAGTAAGGATCAAATTACTAAATTTTTGCCATAAAAAAAGAGAGCTTAAGCTCTCTTTTTTTTGTACAAAATAACTATTATTTATATAATAATAATTATTTAGTAGCTGGCTCAACAACAACAACTTCGTCAGCAGCGATAACAGCTGGATCAGTTGCTACATCAGTAGTAGCAGTAGCAGTACCGTCTACTGGAACTTCAGCATCAACTTCGCTAGTTGCAGTTGCTTCAGCAGCATTGTCAACAGCTACAGCAGCGTCAGCTACAGCAGCATCAGCTACAGGAGTAGCTTCGTCAGCTTTGTTTAGCTCTTCAGTTGCATCAACAACGTCAGCTTTTGCATCAGCAATGTCTTCAGCAGCGTTTTCTTTGTTGCTATCACAAGCAGTTAAGCCCATAGTAGCGGCCATGATACCAGCTAGAGCAAGTAATTTAAGTTTCATACGATATTCTCCGGAAAATGAAATGAGCAATAGACATAACTAAAGGTTGAACTTCCAGTTTATTTTTGGAGATCAACTACTCTTGGTTACAGCTACTCAGCTTGCACGCATTCTATATCTTTTTTAAGTAAATGAAAAGAGTTTATACCATTAATTAACAATAAATATGTAAATAATATTTACAAGCTCGACTTTTATATAAGTTTAATACAAGTTAATAGCGTAATGGACGTATAATTTGCTAAATTGAAGCCAGTAAAAATAGTTAGTAGCTTAGACAAAGGTTATCGGCTCTTTGGCTATACATTAAATTAAATAGAGTTGCTATCAGTAGATTTTGATACTTTACCCATAAGAGTATGTATTGGCTTAAAGGGTTAAGTGTCGACAGCGCCTGATATATATTGTTGTGAATTGGAGAATGTTATGAAATGGCAAGGTAGAAGGGGTAGCTCTAACGTCCGTACTAGTAGTGGCGGCGGCGGTAAGATAATGGGTGGCGGTATTGGCGGTATTATTATCGCTGGTATTTTATGGTTAGTATTTGGAGTCAACCCAATGACTGCATTGCAAACTGGTCAAGTAGTAGCTGGTGGTGGCAGTAATAACTCAACTCAACCAGCTACTAGCGATGATCGAGATACCCAGTTTGTAAAAGTTGTGCTGGCGGATACTGAAGAGGTGTGGGGTCAAGTATTTAAAGAAGGTGGGCAGACTTATAAGGATCCCTCACTAGTGCTATTTAAAGGGCAGATCAATTCAGCTTGTGGTAGTGCTACTTCAGCGACGGGACCTTTTTATTGTCCTGGTGATCAGACAGTGTATCTAGATACTTCATTTTTTGTAGAAATGCGTCAAAACTTTGGTATTAGTGGTGATCAACAACAGTCAGGCGATGAAGAAAACCGTGATAAAGCTGGTGACTTTGCGCAGGCTTATGTCATTTCGCACGAAGTAGGTCATCATGTGCAGACCTTGCTGGGTATCTCCCAACAAGTCAGCGAAGCTAGTCGCCAAGTTACTCGTGCCCAAGCGAATAAACTTTCGGTATTACAAGAGTTACAAGCAGATTGCTTCGCTGGGGTATGGGCCAACCGTAATCAACAGCGTGTACAGTTCTTAGAAGCAGGCGATGTTGAGGAAGCTATCAATGCTGCCGGACAAATTGGTGATGATAGATTAGCGCGCGCTAGTGGCGGAGCAGTGGTTCCCGATAACTTCACTCATGGTACGAGTCAGCAACGTGTGCAATGGTTTACTCGTGGTTTAGAAAGCGGCAATATCCAAAGCTGTGATACTTTTAGCGGTGGGTTATAGTCTCTAAGTAGCGCCGTATTATCGGTAAACAGCTTAGGACTAAAGGTATAATTTTTTAGATTAAAGGACAGTTATTTAAGCCAAAAAAAGCCCACAACTTAGATTGTGGGCTTTTAACATCAATCTGACCAAAAACTATTTATTAGTTTTTAGTTTTGTCATAGATATAACCACCTGCACCACCGACAGCAGCACCCGCTAGAGCACCACGAGCGATATCTTTACTATCGCCTTTACTTTTAATAAGTGCGCCTGCAACTGCACCAGCAGTAGCTGCTTTAGTAGTGTTACTTACGCCACTGTTATAACCACCAGTAGAGTTACAACCAGTCATAATTAAAGCGGTACTAGTAATAGCGGTCATCGCGATAGTTTTAGCAAATTTCATATCATCACCTATTAAATGAAGCAAAATGATAATAAGTACTTTTAATAATTAATCAAAATAGCCATTTGAGCGCTATTTTTAGATAATTACTAGCTAGGATAACTAGCAAAGCACTTATTAACAATTTTTGATTGAGTGTATTAGTATCAATATTGATAATACCTTGTTACTAGTGTTGGAGTCGTAGTAGAAACGCTAAGCTTTGCACATGCAATGTAAGTGATGTTGCGCTTATATGTCGTGAGTAGGGCTTTGACTTAGTTTTCTTGTATTCATCATGATAATACGCTAACTAACTAGCACTGAAGTGTAAGCCAAAAAAAAGACCGCTATAAGCGATCTCCTTTTTATGACTGCAAGATAATAGCAACCCTATTAACTTTAGGTTGAATATTAATAACTCTAGCTAACAACTTCTAGTTTTGAGATTTACGTTTCATCTGGTCAAAGAACTCATCATTGGTTTTAGCTTCTTTGAGGCGGTCCAATAAGAATTCAGTAGCTTGTACACCATCCATCGGCTGTAACAATTTGCGTAGAATCCAAACTTTACGCAGCTTATCTTCATCGAGCAAGCGTTCTTCACGACGAGTACCAGACTTTTTGATATTAATAGCTGGGAAAACGCGTTTTTCTGCCAAATCACGTTCTAGAGTGATTTCTTGGTTACCAGTACCTTTGAATTCTTCAAAGATTACGCTGTCCATTTTACTACCAGTATCAATCAAAGCGGTGGCGATAATAGTCAAGCTACCCCCTTCTTCGATGTTACGAGCAGCACCGAAGAAGCGTTTTGGCCGTTCTAAAGCATTTGAATCAAGACCACCAGTCAGTACTTTACCCGATGACGGAATAACGGTGTTATAAGCACGGGCAAGACGAGTGATGGAGTCAAGTAAGATAACCACATCTTGCTTATGCTCTACTAAGCGCTTGGCTTTTTCGATGACCATATCAGCGACTTGTACATGGCGCTGTGGGGGTTCATCAAAAGTTGAGGCGACCACTTCACCACGTACAGTACGTACCATCTCTGTCACTTCTTCTGGGCGCTCATCAATCAGTAATACAATCAAATAGCATTCAGGATTGTTACGAGTGATCGCTTGAGCGATGGTTTGCAGCAGTACCGTTTTACCAGCCTTAGGTGGTGCTACGATAATTGAGCGCTGACCTTTACCAATAGGAGCAATCAGGTCAATAATACGACCCGTCAAGTCTTCGGTAGTACCATTACCTGATTCAAGCTTAAGCTGCTCAGTTGGGAACAGAGGGGTCAAGTTCTCAAAAATAAGCTTATGGCGTGAGCGATCAGGAGTATCAAAGTTGATTTCTCCCACCTTTAATAAGGCAAAATAACGCTCAGAGTCTTTTGGCGGACGGATAGTACCGGCAATACTGTCACCAGTCTTGAGACTGAAACGTCGAATCTGACTAGGACTGACATAAATGTCATCAGGACCTGCCAAATATGAGCCTTCAGAAGAACGCAAAAAGCCAAAACCATCTGGTAGTACTTCTAGTACCCCGTCGCCATAGATGGCTTCGCCGTTACGGGCATGGGTTTTTAGAATAGCAAAGATGATGTCTTGCTTACGGCTACGAGCCATATTATCAAGGCCCATTTCTTTGGCGATGGTCAATAGCTCAGCGATTGATTTTTTCTTTAATTCAGTTAAATTCATAGAGTAGTCATTAGCAATTTGTCGGGTGGGAACTGCGATTAGCAGCACAACCCACGACATTGATTTAGAACAACGTTAGTATAGTAATAGGATGTGTGCGCAAAGTTGATCTTTATACAGATCCAATTCCTATACATCAAATTATCACCTGCTGTACATTGACAGTACTGAGTGAAAATAAGAACGATAGAAAAGGCTACATAAAGGGATACGATAAGCATTTACTGCTAATAATCGTATTTAGTCATTTTATTCAATTATTGTATTCAGTAGCGATAAATGTGTTTTATAGTGATAAACACAGGGAGAACAGCGACAAGACGCTTATGAAAATACTATATTTTTCTTGTCACAAGACTATACGGTTTTCACGATACGCTTGTCAATTATTTTTACTAAAAAAGTCGTATAATTAAATAGTTTGCGATGAACGTTAGCGAAAAGCCATTATCTGGAGAAGATAATGGCTTTTCAGAACTCTATTTAACCACCGATTAATCAGTGATAAATTGGGCAAAATTAGCTAGCAATGTTTTACAAGTGCTTGTCTAGTACTTTAGCCAATTCACTTTTAGGTTGTAGGCCCATTACTGAATCAACTTTTTCGCCGTTTTTGAAGACGAATAAGGTAGGAATGTTACGAATACCAAAACGACTCGCAGCTTGTGGGTTACTATCCACGTCCACTTTAACGATTTTAACTTTACCTTGGTATTCGGCAGCTAAGTCTTCTAAGATAGGAGCAATAGCTTTACAAGGTCCACACCAAGTGGCCCAAAAATCCACTAAAACTGGTACATCAGCTTGCAATACATCTTGGTCAAAGTTGTCATCAGTGGTATTAACGATAAGGTCAGACATTATTTTCTCTCTTGTTTTGTGGTCTCTTTAGTACATCGACTCTATATCACTATAGCAGCCAATCAAAATTGCTACCAGTTATGCTATAAATATTATTAGTAGCAATCATCAAATATTAGTCAATGGCTAAAGAAGTATTATGAATGAATAACAATATGTCATTATATTAACATGTTTATCAGCAGTTACTAGCGCATGGCTGGTTGAATTACTCAACAACTAATATTAGTACAATAAATCGAAACCCAACCCTAGTTACTGTCAATAACCCATTAACTCATCTGATACCTTATAGACTTTTAGTCATAAACCTGTAAAAAAATACTTTTCAACCCAGACAATCAGTAGTCAATAACCAAAAAATAAGTGGTCATTTTATGCCTTACGATAGTAATACCATCACTGCTCTAAATATCCAAGAGACTCAATACCAAGCCAGTTTCTTTGAAGACTTTGCGCAACAAGTCACAGTGTATGAAGATGAAGATATTTGGGTAGTAGATAAGCCGGCAAGCTTACTCAGTGTCGATGGCAAGACCCTCAAAGTCAGTCTGCTATCACGACTAGAGCGTGTTAATCCACAAGTGAAACTAATACATCGCTTAGATATGGATACTTCAGGTCTCCTAATATTCGGCAAAAATGCTGCGGCGCAAACTCATATTAGTAAACAGTTTATTGAGCGCTTGCCGCAAAAGACTTATGAGGCACGAGTATTTGGTGCTTGGGAAACGGTAGGGGCAACTGGCAAAATATCAGTACCAGTACGTTATGAACCTGCGACTAAGCCGCGCCATATCGTTGATCCTGACTGGCATAAAAATGCTTTAACCCACTACCAAATACTCAGTCATGAAGAGTGCGCTGGTCAAACGGTAACGCGAGTAGCCTTAAAGCCGGTCACTGGCCGTAGTCATCAGCTGCGGGTACATATGGTGCACTGCGGTCATGTGATCATCGGTGATCCTATTTATGCTGAAGATAAAGCGTTAACCATTACCGCGCGGCTAAATTTACATGCGCACCAATTGCGCCTTAAGCATCCAGTATTAGGGGCTTGGATGGATTGGGAGAGTCCTTGCCCTTTTTAACTGATGTTTTTAATTATTGAAGTAAAACAAGCAAAAATGAATAAGACTAGCAATAGGTAGCAAGGCAGTGACAAATTAGCCTGGCAATCAAATTATCAAAGAATACTATTATTAAGGGATATTATTATGATGAATGTCAGTTCTGCCAAACAAGCCGCTAAAAGTGTTATTAAACGTGGTTTAAAGTCTAGCAAAGCGCAAGCAGCTATAGAAGCTGATTATGAGGTGCTAATTATCGGCGCTGGCATTGCTGGTATCGGTATGGGCTGTTATATACAACAGCAAAACACGGCAAGTTTTTTTACTCCTAAATCTAAGATGAAGCAAAAGCGTAACTGCAACCATAAGCGCCAAGGACAGTCATCAACGCAGCGATTTGTCGTATTAGAAAAACGTCAAGACTTGGGCGGTACTTGGGACTTATTTAACTATCCTGGTATTCGCTCTGATTCTGATGCGCTAACCTTTGGCTACAGCTTTCGACCTTGGCTAGATCATCGGATGCTAGCAAGTGGTGGCGATATCAAGAGCTACATTACTGATACTGCACGTGAGTTTAAGGTCATCGACCATATTCGCTATCGTCACGAAGTTGAGCAACTGTCATGGTCAAGTACGGCGCAGCAGTGGACGGCAATGGTCAAAAACCATGCTAGTGGTGAAGTGTTTACGTTAACCGCCAATTTTGTAGTCGGCGCAACGGGCTATTACGATTACCAAGCTGGCTATCGGCCTCACTTCGATAAAGAAGAAGACTTCCAAGGTCAGATTGTGCATCCGCAGCACTGGCAAGACTTAAATTATGATGATAAAAAAGTAGTCATTATCGGTAGTGGGGCAACGGCAATGACTTTGTTGCCAGCACTAGCTGCTGAAGACGGCGAACAGTGCGCCCGCCATGTGACTATGTTACAACGCTCACCAACTTATGTCGCTAGTGTACCAGGCGATGATTATGCGCTCGATTGGTTGTCTGCTAAGTACTCACCGTTATCTAAGCAGCAAGCTTATACTTTGCTACGAGCACGTAACGTGCTAAGGCAACAAGGCGTCTATCAAATCGCTATGCATGCCCCAAGTGTCATGAAGGCGTTGCTAACACGATGGGCGAAGCAAGAGCTTAAGGGTAGTGAGGTTAACATTGAGCACTTTTTGCCCGATTATAATCCATGGGAAGAGCGCTTGTGTGCAGTACCTGATAGTGATTTATTTTTAGCCTTAAAAGGGACACGTGCTGAGGTGGTGACTGATCAGATTAGCCATTTCACCGCATCAGGTATTGCCCTCAACTCAGGTAAGCATTTGGATGCCGATATTATCGTTACTGCAACTGGGCTAAAACTGCAGATGTTAGGCGGCGCAAAGTTATATGTCGATGGTGTAGCGGTGGATATAGGCTCGCGCATGACTTATAAAGCAGTACTAGTTGAAGATATTCCTAATATGGCAGTCATATTTGGCTATACCAATGCCTCGTGGACACTAAAAGTTGATTTAGCCTGTCACTATTTAATTAGGTTATTGAGCTATATGCATAAGCATGGCTACCATACGGTAGTGCCAAAAGCCCAGATTGAAGGGGAAAAAGCGCAAGTGCAGGAAGATACTATTATGGGCGCATTATCAGCCGGCTATGTACATCGAGCTAAAGATGAGCTACCCAAACAAGGCGATCGCTATCCATGGAAAGTCACTAGCAATTACTTAAGTGATCGCATCGTGCTAAAGCACCGTCAAATAAAAGATAAGTGGTTAAGCTTTAGCCGTTAGTGCCGCACTTATAGCTAATAACAAGCGCTGTACTTTGCAAGTTGGCGTAAGTTAGCAGCTTACTGAGACAGTTGTTTATGGGGCTAGTAGAGCTGAGAGTTATTTATAGCAGTAGATGGCGATAAATAACTCTGTTTTAATCTGCCACGGTTATCTGTAAGCTTTATAAAAGCTATAAAACAACTAATCTGGTAGCAAAAACATCAACTCAATCTTAGTCGAAGAAAAGCTTAGGCATAGTTGTCAATAAAACCGACTACTTGCTTGCTAAGAATCTGCCATAAGGTTATCTGAGCGCTTTCGCTACCCCAAGCATTATGCGGGCTAAAAATGACTCGTGGATGCTCAGTAATAGTTAACAATGGATCGTCATCAAGCATCGGCTCATTTTCAAAAACATCACTGGCATAGCCCATGATTTGCTCATTATTAATAGCATCAGCAAGCGCTTGACTGTTAACAATACCGCCGCGTGCAACGTTGACTATTAGCGGCTGTTTGCTCATTTTTGCCAAAGTAGTTTGGTTGATAAGATGGTGAGTACGCTCGTCTAATGGGCAATGCAAACTAATCACATCCGAGCAAGCCAACACGTCATCAAAGGCAGTATAATCGCTATTACGCGGGCTACGTCCTTGATGCTCAGCCCACAATACCGTCATACCAAAAGCTTTGGCAATGTCAGTGACACGTTTGCCGATAGTGCCAACCCCAATAATGCCTAAGGTTTTGTCCTCTAAATCTATCAGGGGGATATCTAATAGACACCAATTACCATTAGCCTGCCAACTGCCATCGACGACTTTTTGGTGATAATAAATACCAGCACGCAGCGCATTTAGCATTAGCATAAAGGTATGCTCAGGCACACTCTTGACCGCGTAACCTGCGACATTGTTTAGCGTAATGTTATGAGCTGTACAAGCTTGATGGTCAACGTTATTCATACCGGTAGCAGTCAACTGGATCAGTTTGAGCTTAGGCAACTGGGCGATAACTTCGGCGTTAATCTTAACCTTGTTAGTGAAAATAATATCAGCGTTTTTACAACGCTCGATAATCAACTCGTCCTCTTGAGGAGTGTCATCATAAGTGATGTAGTCAGTAATGCCTTGTGGGGCTGGCAAGTCAATGCCCTCAGAAAATGTGCCTCTATCTAAAAATACTGCTCGCATGAAAACTCCTTAAAAGATAATTTTTGTTAATAAGTAATTTTGGTTAATAGCTGGTTTTACTACTGATAATTTATGGTTCATAACGGATTGCTCTAGCGGTCAACCTGACTTTTCATGACGCTAAATCAGGTTTATCATTGCAGATTTGGCTATCAATGTAGCACGACTAAGCAGCAACTAGAACCGCTGACTACTATAGCTAGTATATTCCTAGCTGCTAGGCTCTTGAAAAGTTAGATTAATGCACTCATCTAACCGCTAACGTTATATAATAGCTCAGCTTTGATACTGACCAAATAACGAAATTATTACTCCTGCTTATCCTTTTCTTAACTGAGTACAAAAAGACCCTGCCCTATGACTATCTCTGCCGCCTCTTTACACAGCTCCGAATTTGCCGTTGGTCAACGTTATTTATCCGATACTGAGTCCGAATTGGGCTTAGGTGTCGTTATCGATTTAGATGACCGTTGTGTGCACATTTTATTCCCCCAAAGTGAAGAGATGCGCGTCTATGCCAAGATGTCCGCGCCTTTATCACGAGTGGTGTTCAAGGTTGGCGATAGTATCAGTGATCAGCAAGGTCACAACTATACAGTCACTGGCGTTGATGAAGTGATGGGGGTGCTGAAATACAGCGTTAATAACCCTGATGGAGGGGCGGTTAGTAAAGGCATAATGGAAACCCGCCTCGCTGCTAATATTACGCTAGCTAAACCGCTTGAACGCCTATTAGCGGGTCGTATTGAACGCAGTGATTGGTATGAGCTGCGCCAAGATATTCTGCGTATGCAGTCGGCGCTGGCTGGACATCCTCTAAAAGGGTTGATGGGTGCCCGTGTCGATATTATCGAGCATCAGCTCTATATCGCTCACGAAGTCGGTAAACGTATTGCGCCACGCGTATTACTTGCCGATGAGGTAGGCCTGGGCAAGACTATTGAAGCTGGGCTGATCATTCATCAGCAGCTACTCACTGGCAAGGCTGAGCGGGTATTAATCTTAGTGCCTGATAGCTTGCAGTACCAGTGGATGATTGAGTTACGTCGTCGCTTCAATCTAAATTTTGCTTTATTTGATCTAGTACGTACTGCCGCGATTAGAGAGCATAACCCTGAGCAAAACGTCTTCGCTACTGAGCAATGTATCATTGCTGGGATGGATTTATTACTCGATCATCCTGATTTGTATGACCAAGCGATGGAAGCTGGCTTCGATCTATTAGTAGTCGATGAAGCGCATCATTTGCATTGGAATGAAGCGGAAGGTGGCAACGAAAAGTATGACTTAGTAGCCGATTTCGCTGAAGAAACTGCTGGGGTACTACTGCTAACCGCGACTCCTGAACAGCTTGGGGTGCAAAGTCATTTTGCTCGTCTGCGTTTGCTCGATGCTGATCGCTTTGATGATCTAGATGAGTTCATCGATGGTCAAGAAGCCTTTGCTCAAACGGCGGCTGTTGCGGCAACTTTAATAGAAGACAAGCCACTGACTGCCAGTCAAATTGCCGCTTTAACTAATTTGCTTAGCGTGACTGAAGATGAATTAAGCACCATCAATGAAGACGATAAGCTTCGCACTTATGCGCTAAATGAGCTGCTTGATCGTCATGGCACTGGTCGAGTATTGTTCCGTAATACTCGTGAGAGCGTTAAAGGCTTTTATGGTCGTAGCAGTACGGCGCATCCTTTACCCTTGCCGGACACTTGGGTCAATAGCTATCAGACTACAGGCAAGTTACGTGAGCAGCTATGGGGCGAAGAGAACCAACCTGATGGTGGCTGGTTAGAAGACGAACCTCGTGTACCTTGGCTAATCAATATTTTAAAGGGCGAACTAAAACACCAAAAGGTACTGCTTATTGCTCGTAGTGGTGCAACAGTTGAAAGCCTTGAGGCTGTGTTGCGCTTACATGCTGGTATTAAAACCGCTATCTTTACTGAGCAGATGACTCTGCTTGAGCGGGACCAGGCTTCTGCGTACTTTGCTGATAGTGAAGGGGCGCAGATATTACTGTGCTCGGAGATTGGATCTGAAGGGCGTAACTTTCAGTTTGCTAGTCAGCTTATTTTATGGGATTTACCGGCTAATCCAGATATCTTAGAGCAGCGTATAGGTCGCTTAGATCGTATCGGCCAGACCCAAAAAATAACTTTGCATGTGCCTTATATCCAAGGCACCGCGCAAGAGCGTCTATACCATTGGTATGATAGTGCTCTGAATATCTTTAATCAAATATCACCGACTGCGCAAAGCGTGCAAGAGCTATATATTCAAACCTTGAAACCTTTGTTAGAAGGGGCTGATAACGCTGATAATCGCCTTATTCTACAAGATTTGATTGCCGATGCTAAGCAAACACGTCTAGGATTAGAGTCACAATTGCAGTCTGGTCGTGACCGCCTATTAGAGTATAACTCTTGTCGCCCAAGAGTGGCTGGACGTATCGCTGATGCTATGCGCGACTTCGATGGTAATAACCTATTGCCAAAATTCGTTGAACGTTTCTTAGCCTCAGCTAACATTGATTATAGCGTTCAGCGTGATGGCTCGTGGGTAATTTCGCCAGTCGATAGTACTGAGATTAGCGAATATATTGAAGGGCTACCGCTCGGTGAAGAAGATGGTATGACTCTGACCTTTGAGCGTGAGCTGGCGCTGGCACGTGAAGAGATCGAGTTTATTACTCATGAACATCCGTTAATGCGTGCTATTTATGAGCTGGCTAATACTAGCACCTTTGGTAATACGACGGTTGGGATGCTCAAGAGTGCCGCTATGCCACAAGGGATGGTGATGTTAGAGGTCAACTTCCGTGTCGAAGCTATTGCACCAAAAATATTGAATTTGCCAGCTACTCTGTCTGCACAAAGTATTCGAGTATTTATCAGTGAGCAAGGTAGCGATCTGTCAGCGCGTATCAGTAGCGATATGATTATGCCGCATATTGAGCGCTTGGACAAAAACCGCGCGCGACAAGTTATCAAAGCACGTGGTGATGTGATCGAACAGCGTTATTATGAAGCGGAAGCTATTGCTAAAGCCCAACTGGCTGAGATTGGTACACAAGCAAGTATGCGCTTTAGCCAGCAGTGGTCACGTGAGGTCAAGCGTCTCAAGCATCTACAGACGATCAATCCAAACGTGCGACCTGCGGAAATTGAGCGTTTAGAGCAGCTACAGTTACAAGGCGAGCAAGCATTAGCGACGTTATCTTTAGTGCCGGATTCAATCCGAGTACTAGTATCGGTAAAACCTTAGACTGTACAATACTAGACTGTGATTTGAGTGTTTATAACCAAGAAGAGATACTGTGATAGTATCTCTTCTTGGCGATAAAAAGCTGAGTTTTACTGCAAGCGAATGCTATTAGTCACTATTTTTACTGTTTATTAGTACTTATTAATACTCAAGCTAAATGAAGATTATGCTAAGTTACTGTAAACCCTATTGCTATGTTATCGAGCAATAATGGTCATCCAACATAAGGAAACTCAATGTCTAATAATACGCAACTGATCGCTGAACTGCTAGCTACAGTCGCCCTCATTGAAGTCAGCCCTGATGTATTTGAAGGTAAAAGCCACGACTATGTTGGTGCTCGTATCTTCGGTGGACAAGTACTAGCTCAAGCGATAATGGCCGCTGCTCATACGCTTGATGAGGACAAACCTTGTCATTCGCTACACGGTTATTTTTTGCGTGGGGGCGATATTGATCAGCCAGTAATTTATCAAGTACGACGTTTGCGTGATGGCCGTAGTCTATCAGCACGTCAAGTCACTGCTATTCAATACAAACAAGCTCGTGGCAAAGCGCCGGTTGAGCAAGTCATCTTTTCAATGATTGCTTCTTTTTCTTCGATGGAGGAAGGCCTGGAGTATCAAGAAAATATGCCTGTTTATCCACCACCAGAGGATTTGCGTGCTGAGCAAGAGCTCAAAGAGGATTATGTCGGTAAAGTACCTGATGCGCTCAAGTCACGTTTTATGCGTCGTCGTCATATAGAGATAAAGCCAGTCAAACCACGTGATCCTATCCATCCTGAACCGATGAAACCTAAACAAGCCAATTGGTTACGCATCCAAGATTTGGGGGCGCAACCAGTTGCTATTCAGCAAGCGTTATTGGCGTTCTCATCAGACTTCTATTTGGTTGGTACAGGTTTGATGTCGCATGGTGTTAGCTTCATGACTAGTGGCTTACAAGCGGCCAGTATCGATCATTCGATGCATTTTCATCGTAATTTTGACCTTAATAATTGGCTGCTGTATGACATGTGGAGCGATACTACTTCTAATGCTATGGGACTAAATCACGGTCAGTTTTGGCAAGATGGCAAGCTAGTAGCCACAGTACAACAAGAAGGGCTGATGCGTTTACGGGTGCCGAAGTCTTAACTGGCTATAGATTTGCAAGATCCTATTAAAAGCAGGCAGTTTATTAGAATGTAATACAATATGATCTAAATAACAAAGCGACTCATGATAACGGATGAGTCGCTTTTTTTTGGGTTTATCCAATTACCATTATTTTAAGAGTTTATAGTAATGTATTAGCCTTCTTCGAGTATCTTAACCATCGCTCGTGGCAACCCAAGCGTTGCTTGCGCCTCAGCGCTATTTAGCCAGTTTAAAGTAATATCAGCCGCTTGCAGTAGTTCGGTTAGCTGTTGCGCTTGTTGGTCATTTAAAGTTAGTTGCTGCGGGGTTAGATACCAATGAAAATGGGTTAATGAGTGCTTGATAGGAGCAACTAGTGCATCGTCAAACAAGTCATTCGTCTCTGCTCTAATTATTGGCTTGGCTGTCAACGGCTGCTGGCTCAACCACTCATTAATGATTTGCTCAGCGGTAGTGAATTCTGATTCGTAGGCTTGCTCATTACTGGCAACTTTCAACGACTGCTTATCTGTGACTGCAGTCACCGCTACTGCTTTATCAGTAGCCCTGCCGCTAATCTTTTCTATAAATTCCAACGGTAAGCTCCATAAGCCGCCCCAAATACCATTATCTGGGCGCTGTAGCCATAACAGCTCACTGTCTGCATTGTTGATCATTAACGCATTACTATATTTGCTGGGTTTCGGCTGTTTTTTAGCTTTTACTGGATAATCAGTTTCGCGCCCTTGCGCATGCGCTAAACAGTCATCCGCTAGCGGACATAAGGAACAAGCAGGCTGACGGCGAATACATAAAGTTGCGCCCATATCCATCATTGCTTGGGCAAATAATCCAGAGTTCTCTGTCGGTGTTAAGCGCTGCGCCAATGCCCATAACTCTTTAGTGGTGGCAGACTTCATAATATCGCCATCGATGGCCGCCCAACGAGTCAAAACTCGTTTGACATTACCATCACAGATTACTCCATAACCATGCAAGCCCATAGCTACAATCGCCCCAGCGGTTGAAGGTCCAACCCCTGATATGGCTTCCCAACCTTCTAACGTCTGCGGAAAGTCGCCAGTTTCATCAATAATCTGAACTAGCTGCTTGGCGCCTTTATGCAAGTTACGCGCTCGCGCATAGTAGCCCATGCCTGCCCAGTGTTCGGCGATGACATCCCACTCTGCCGCTGCTAAATCTTGCACGGTTGGGAAGGAAGTCATAAATCGGGCGAAGTAAGGCAACACAGTGGTGACTTGGGTCTGCTGCAGCATGACTTCTGATAACCAAACAATATAAGGGTTGGGCGTATCAGTTTGATGCTGCTGCCACGGTAGGTCATGACGACCATTGGTGGCAAACCATGTTAATAAACGGGGGGCGAAGGTGTCGTAGGAAGTAGTGTTGTGAGCAAGAGTAGCGTCTGCTGATGCAGTATTTATATTGGCGGTAGGCTGGGTCATAGGGGGCTTTAATTAGAGTTTTAAGGTAGTTAATTATACCTTATATCAAGATATTCTAGGACTTAGCTTTGTTTAAAAGTTATAAAATAATACTATAGAAATAATGACTTAACGATATCGAAGAGGGTGGGCTACCTAGGTAAATTATTGGTGCGCAGAGCAAAGCCTATAATTCGTCACCTTAAACTATTGATAACTCCGTTGGCTAGACGCAGCTTGCTATGCCATAACCGTAACTTGTCAGAGTTTTGAGTAAGCGGTAGGCTTAGCTATAAATAGCTATAAAGGGTAAAGCTTAGCGATAAATTTCACTTAAAGTTTGTCCAGCAGAATTTTTCCATTCTGACCAACCGTTAGAAGAGCGTCCAGACACCATCTGTCCTGCAGCACTTGGGGTTTTAAAAAGTTGATTTTCAATCAGCTTATAACTTTTATCATTAATGGCTATCAGCTTTCCGTCGTTTAATAACCTTTCTTTTAGTTTAGTAATGATTAAAGGTAATGATGGTGTTTGGGCTTGTCGTATTGAAGATCCTGCTAATATTACAAAGCCATCATCGTCATAATAGCCTTGAGCATCAGCATCTTTAACTTTGTAATAAAATAATGGCGGTGCAGTCTTGGGAGAAGATATTTCAATGTTTTCAATAACCCTGTTATCAATAGTAGGTTTCAGCTCATCAGCATAAAGAATATTTTCATTGATACTCAAAGTTTCAAAAATTGGTTGCCCTAAAGTTGATAGTAAAACATCCAGAGTATAAAACAACTCTTCGCAATCAGCTTTTAACGGATCAGGAGTATGAGGACGGTTTCCATTGTTACCATTTTTAATTTCATAGCGCCCAACCTCGATAGCAGTTGCTATAGCCTTATGCTCCATATAAAGAGCATGAGTTTGAGTCATAGTGTTGTTAGTAGATAGCATTACAAAAGCACGTGTCCAGAATTCTTTTTTATGATGCTGATTGAGTCGTGCTTTTAAATCGCCAGTTTGTCCAATGTACAGCTGAGGTTTTTCTACACTATCAGTATCACTTATTAAAAAGTACAAGCCCACTTGGTTAGCTTCTGGCATCGCAAAAAAATCATTAATATGGATTCGTGGAATCTCGATTAGACGGACGGTTCTAGTGGTCATCTCTGCTATGCGCAAACCGCGTGGATTGCCTTTTGGTAGATAGATTTGAATGGTTTTAGCAGATGGAGTCGAGGAATTCATAGCGGCCTATACTAATGATAAAGTTTGTTTATACAATTAAATAATGCTGAGTAAGGGTTTCGTAGAATATAGTATGCTCAACGATTATTAATCATACTATTGTCATTAGTACACAGAACGCCCCCTACGCCCCTTTTAAACATCACCATCATCGCCTCTATTCTAACTTTAAATTTTGCGTAGCGTGGGTGGTTAACCCACGAAATCATTGGGTTTTATAGCACTGTATTTCGCTATTGATTATAATTTGGCAAGAGGGTATCTAAGCTTGTAGCAACAATAATGACCAAACCCTATTTACGATTCTTGCGAGCACGTTTTTTACGTAATAGCTTTTCCTCTAACTTTGCCGCTTTTCTTTCTTCATCAGTAATACGTTGTTGCGCAACCACTGCTTCTTCGGCTTCACGCATATCTGGAGTTTCCAGACTGATTCGACCTAACGTACCACTGCGTAATTCATTAACCAAAATCTCTGACATCCGGTAAGTATCTACTTGATTACCAGAACGGATACAGCCACGATTGCGACCAGCAATTTCAAAGAACTGCCAATCGGTCTTAGGTAGCTCATCAATTTTATAGCGAACTTTTAGTAGCTCAGGATAAGCTTTTAGTAAGAATTCTGCGGTATAACCAGCCACATCATCAAAATCGAACGCCGTATCACGGATACCGCCAGTAGCGGCTAAGCGATAGCCAGAGTTAGCATTTTCAACCTTTGGCCATAGCATACCAGGGGTATCATAAAGCATGATGCCACCGTCGAGCTTGATCAGCTGCTGCGACTTCGTGACTGCTGGCTCGTTACCGGTTCTGGCAACAGCACGACCGGCTAAGGTATTAATCAAAGTTGATTTACCGACGTTAGGAATACCCAAAATCATGGCTTTGATTTGTCGGCCTGACTCAGCCTTGTTAGGCATCAGTTTTTTGCACAGCTCCACGATTCGATGCACATGATCAGCTTTGTTATCATCGAAGGCTAAAGCTTTGACCCCGTTTTCTTGCTCGAAGTAATCCATCCAGGCTTGGGTCATTACCGGATCAGCAAGATCGGCTTTATTCAAGATTTTGATGACGGGTTTTTCACCACGTAACGATGCCACCATAGGGTTTTCACTGCTATAAGGAATACGGGCATCAAGAACCTCAATGATGACATCCATTTGCGGCATGATTTCTTTAACTTCATTACGGGCTTTGTTCATATGGCCTGGGAACCACTGAATACTTGCTTTCTTATCCATTTGCTTTAACTGCCTTTTTAATAAATAGTGCGCTAACCTTAGACAATGCGCCTAAAGTAACGGTGGTGCTCAGTTTACTACAGAACCAAAGCCATCACCCTAAAACTTAGCTGATGACTTTTTAAAGCGGTATTTTTTAGTAAGGTATTGTTTATTGATAAATCGTTTAAGCCTAATTTTTAAACCAGCGCTGCCGTTATAAATCCTAAGCTAACGGTTCACCCTCATCAGCGATTTTAGCTTGCTCAGGCGGTAGGGGCGCAAGATAACCAATCAGCAATATCAAGCTACCAGCAGTTAAAAAGGACAGTACTCGCCAAATGGCCTCTGTCTGTGATAGATCGACGACAACTAGTTTGAGTACCACCACCCCTAATAAGCCAATACCCATAAACCATAAAGTACGATGTAATTGGCGACTGGCAACGATAGTGGCGACCAACGCTATTGAGGTCCATAGGATGGTCAGTCCGGTTTGTACTTGCTCACTATTCCAAGCGCCGTCGTCCCATAATGGGGTGCTAATAAAGGCATGCAGGGTTCTTACTAAAATACTCGATAGCAGCCAAAAGCCAATCAGGCCTAAAATAATAAGCGAAGGCTTGCTAGTAAGCATGTTGTTGGCTCTGACATTAACAGGGACATTTACGCTAGCATCGCTAGTAACTGAGTTAGCATAGCTAAGCTGATTTAAGTAATAAGCGCTGAAACCATAGCCTAACACTAACGCTAGACTGAGGTCATATAGATTGACTACTGGGAAATAGGGCAGCCCCCAAATGATACCGTCATAACTCCAGTTGCTTAGAGTTGCCCATATCAAGGTTAAGGGTACAAAAACTTTAGCGCTATCTACTAAGGCTTGTTGCCAATCAAACCAGTACAGCAAGTGCTGGTCAGCGGATTGTTCAGTCGATGAATAGCGATAGCTGAACCATAATCCAGCCAGCATTAGCGCTACTGGAATGAGTATAGTAATGACGCCATTGGAGTCTGGTAAACCATAATGTAGCGCAGCGGCTAGAACTAAGATACTAGTAGCAAACCAGCTGGCAGTGTCATAACGAGATAGGCTGGAGCTACTATACCAAGTCTTTAGCCACAGCTGTCCAACGACTAGCCAGCCAATTAATAAGCTGGCAAAAACCAGCCAAGACGCAGTGCTCCATTGATGATTGAACTCAAATTTTTGTGGTAATTGTAGTACCAGCACTAAGCAGAATAAGCTTAACAGCACATGGCTAAAATGACTGATCTCTTGCCATGAACGATAGCGATTGATTAACCAATAAATTAGTAGGCAGCTTAGAGTCGCTAGTGCTATTAAGCTACTAGTCGCCAATTGCCAGCTGGCAAGCCACTGCTTTAAGTCAGTAAATAATACTAGTAGCGCCCATACGGTAGCGGCAAAAGTTAGCAGACGTATAAACACGGGACTGCGCCAAACCGCATTAAAGGCCGTACTTTGACTATTAATACTTAACAGCCATTGCTGGGCAGATGCGCTACTGATGCCTAAAGAGGTGGCATAGTTTGCAATATTATCAGCGCCAGTACCAGTGTCAGTAACAATATTGCCATTAGACTCAGCAGCCTCAGATATAGTTGAATTTGCTTGAGCGTTGGCTGTTATTAATAAGCTAGGGGAGTGGCTAGCACGCAGAATAAACATTGAGGCAAGAGCACTTAGTGCGGAAATTGTCAAAGTCAAAATCGGTACTTCAGACCATAGCATATCTAACAAAAATAGCATGCCGATACTGATCAGCTGCAAGGCTAAACCAAAGATAACTAGCCACGCCCGCAATGAGCGACGTCCAAACCATACTAGTGCTAATCCTTGAATCGCCCAACCGAACGCTAACCATTGATCATCAAAAGCTAACGGAATGACCAAGGCCAAAAACCCAAACCCTAAGGCCAGCATGCCTTCAGTAATTAGCGTATAACGTTGACTGCGTTGAATAAGTAACCAGCCTAACCCTAAATAAATAGCGGCCAATATAGCGCTAGTCAAAGTTAGCGCTTGCTCGATATCATTTAACAGGGCGGCAAATAAGCCAAATGCTAATACGGGCGCTGAGAATAGCAGGCCAATATCTATAGGATACAGATAGAGACTGGACGCAGATTTTGTAGTAGCAGAAGTTGCCGCTAAGCTATTGCTGGCCTCATTATCACTATTATAAGCGATGATTTGCTGAGTATAACGAATAGCTATGAATAGATAGAGTGCTAAATGGAGCGCTACTAGCGATACCAAAGGCCAGCGTTGAGTAGCAATCAATGTGCCCAGATCTTCAGTTAAGCCCCAATAATAGGCCAAGCCAAAAGTGACGGCTACCCCTAAAGCATTCAACACTTTCCAAGTACGGTAATGAGCAATAATCGAAATACTGATGTTCAATAGCAAGTAGTAGCTAAATAAGGTCACTAAATTGCCAGTGTCGGTACCGGTTAATAATGGCGCAAAAAACCCACCAGATAGCGCTAATAAGGCTAAAGGAAAAGCGTTTTGGCGTACCGCTAAGCCAATAGTGAGCGCTGATAATAGCCCTAGAATGATAAAGCTCGGTAAGCTGGGAATGACGTTATAGACACTATAAGCAAAAAAACTAGTCAAATAAGTGATAGCTAAGCCAGTACCTTGCAAAGTGATACCGTAAGCAAAACGTTTGCTGGCAAGCTTGAGACCTAAGCCGGCAAGCCCTATGCCTATAATACCTATTGCTAATAGCTTAAAGGTAATAGGAATCTCGATATAATCACTCAATAAGCGCAGTAATAAGACTACGCCGACTAATAATACTAACACCCCGACTCGTACTACTAAATTACCACCGATAAACCAGTTTTTAAGCGAGTTAAAGAGCGAGGTTACCATAGGTAATGACTGCTCATCTGGCTCTATTACTGGCACAGGACGCTCTATCGTCCAAGGTGCCGTAGTATCATCTACTAACTCTACCTCACTAGTAGTGGCTGCTGTTAGCACAGTTGAAGTTTGAGTTGCAGAATCATCCATGCTGCTAGCCATCAGAGTTTGCTGCTTGGCAACATTAATCGCAGTTGGTAAGGGCGGTGGCACTGAGAGTGAGGGGGTTAAAACAGGCGAGGATGGCACGGCGCTATTGGCTGCAAGTGATGATATAGGAGTAGCGGCAGAACGTGAGGTCTCAAGCTGTTTAAGACTGTGCTCCTGCTGTTGCAAGTCGCTTTGCAGCTTTGCCATATCACTGCGCAGTTGCATGAGCTGCTTATTTATCTTGTTATAAATAATAATAGTGATAAGCAACAAAATAATAAAAGCAAACCAGCCCATTTAAAACCTCAATATATTTAGTTTACTAGGGTCACTAGTAGGTGATCTATCTTATCTTATGCAGATAATGAGCTTATTAAAAAATAAACTCAAGTCTATTACTAATGATAAGCTAATCAGTTTTTACAGGGTAGCTGAAAATATCGCTATGTTGGATTTACTTTAAAGCTAATAAATGGCTATATGAATAATTTTTCTCAGTTTTTTAGTGAGTATTGATGCAGGGGATTATCCTAACTTAACTTTCTGAGAATTAGGGCGCTCTGTTAACGTACAGTCATCTAAAGTCAAATAATTAACTATAGCAGATACTATGCCAGCAATGATAAAAGCATTAACTACCGCTGTTGATATAGAGTCTTTTATTAGTTTAGTATTTAATCGAGTGTTCATCGTATAATCTAGTCATCTATACAAAAAGGTACTGAGCAAATCACAGTTTACTCAGTACCTTTTGCTACTAATTATTAAAATATTAAACCCATCTTAGTACACTTTATGGTGGCCTTTATTCTAAGAGTTAATACTTACAACTAAAAACAGAGCATGATTAACATACTCTGTTTTAAGGTAATCAATGACTATTAGGGTAATAGATTTGGCTTAAATCCATAAATTTTAACCTAGATTAGCTTTCATAAACGCTAGCATGTTATCCCAGCTTTGCTTAGCAGCATTCTCATTGTAGCCTAGATCAGCATTGTTCTCAGCGGCACGTGCATCCGCTTGAGGATTAGTAAAGCCATGCTTAGCGTTATCATAGACACCGATAGTGTAATCAACGTCAACCGCATCCATCTCTTTTTTAAAGCTCTCTACCGCATCCATGGTCACCATAGAATCATCACCACCATGCGCTACTAAAACTTTGGCAGCGAATTTACTATCTGCTGGCTGTTTTGGAGATAAATTACCATGGAAAGTCGCTACTGCTTTTAGAGGCATACCTTCGCGTGCCATATCCAGTACTACTTTGCCACCGAAACAAAAACCTATCGCAGCTAAATTGTCACCATCAACAGCTAGCTGATCGCTAAAGTCATTGAGAATTAAACGGCAGCGTGCCATTAGCATATCTTGGTCGGCAAGTACTTGCTCCATCCACATATTGGCTTGCGCCGCATCACTAGTCAATTTACCTTCACCGTAAACATCCATAGCGACGGCGGCATAACCCGCTTTTGCTAGGCGTTCAGTGATTGATTTTGGATGCTCGACCACTCCCCACCATTCAGGAGCAACTAAAATACCAGCTACCGGCTTATCATCTGCAGCGTTTTCTGGTAAGGCTACATAACTGATTAACTGTACGCCATTCTCGGTAGTACTTATTAGCTCAAAGGTCTTAATTGACATCTTATTATCCTTTTTTATAGAGTGATTTTTGTTATTGAGTGCTTAACTTAGCAAGTGATAGCGATAGCTATTAATCTAGCTATGAGTGCTTTTGATAAGTTACTTATTATTTACTGATATTACCTTAACGCCCATGACAGCGAAAAACAGCTATAATACTGTAACTCTAGTTGTGCAAATGCTACTTATCTAAACCTACGGCCATTTTATGAGTCTAAATTTATTACAAGCTTTAAAATCCAGCTTTGAGAGTGTGCAATCCCAATCAAAGCAGGATGCGGTAGCTTCAGCTGATACCGAGCTCAATACTCACAGCGACCAACCTCTACGACCACAATTTTGGTCGCAGTTTGCGTTGCAGGATCTAAACCATAGCGAATGGGAAGCCTTATGCGATGGCTGTGGCAGTTGCTGCCTGATTAAGTATATTGATGAAGATGAGAACGGCGATGTAGACGAAGAGCAAGTTGAGTATACCGACGTCGCTTGCCAGCTGATGAATTGTGAGACGGGGTTTTGTCAGCACTATGACTCTCGGCAACAGTATGTGCCAGATTGTATTCAGTTGACCGCCGCTAAACTACCCACTATGATGTGGCTGCCCAATCATTGCGCTTATAAACGTTTGTATAAAGGGCAGTCACTACCAAGCTGGCATTTATTATTAACCCAAGATGCGGTCGTTACTCAGCAGCAAATGCGTGATGCTAATGTTGGTATTGCAGGGCGCTGCATCTCTGAGGTAGGGATGAGCGATGAAGCCATGGAGACACGGGTGGTGAATTGGGTAAGGCCTTAGAGCGAGGGCAACCGCTAGTGCTATACTCTATTGCCTAAAATACTCTACTACCTAACATACTCTATTGCTCAAAATATCTGACAAGCACTGATAGCAGCTGCTAGCCCTTTATAATTGCTATGCCCCTGATAATTTCTAATACTAGCTCTTATCAAGGTTATTTATCAGCCGTCTCACTAGCAGATTGCGCTTGGGTTTCAGCTTCAGCAGTAGAGTCAGCTAGTGGTGGAATAGGAATGCCTTGGCGAATTTGCTTAGAAAACTCAGCGCTATTGCTACTAGTATCTAATCTCGCTTGATTATCAAAGCCAATCACCTTTGGATTGATATGGGTATGCTGATACCAAGTATCCATTGACCAAGGCTGAGTACTTTGCGGCTCGTCGGTTGCCACTTCCTGTTTTAGTGAACCCTCCTTTATCTGAGAGCTTGCATCTAGCATACCGATATCATAGAGATAGTTTGGTAGCCAACCTGAGACCCAAATACGGTAATCCCAAGGTAGCCGCTCACCACTGACGATACGTGCCATATAAAAGATAATATTAGTACAGTTGCTGGTCAAAGTATTATACCAAGCAGGCTCAGCATTGAGCTCATCAGCAGCCGTTAAGTAAGACTCGAATAAAGATTTTACTTCGCTTTGTTGCAAGTGACTGATAGGGAAGAGATAGACCTGTTCACCGCGCACATTAGTACGAGTATAAATAATATCACGCTCCTCAGAGGCGATAAGGCTCAGCTCAAAGCGCCTAAAAAATCCAGCTAGAGCCGAAAAGCTTTCTTCTTCCTCTTTACGAATCTCAAGGGAGAACGCTAGCGGTCTATCGTCTTCAAAACGGAAGCTGACTAAAGTATGAGCAATTAGTGGTCCCATCCAATAAGAATTAGCGATATCGATACCAGATAGTTTAGATATATCGACAGTGCGGGTCTCCCAGCGTTCCGTAGGCGCAATCTCATCAGGGCCATTACTCGGGTGCCAATCAAAATTGCGTACATTAGATAGAGTAATCAGATCAGGGTTACTAGGATCACGAGTATAAGAAACTGCTTGACTCACTTCAGGCTGCCAATTGCGCTCTTGCTTAGGGTTAATAGCGTTAAACCAGCCTAAGCCAAGCAGCCAAACCAGTCCATAGCTAGCCACTAAATAGTTGCTGAGCTTGCTTTTATTGAGCCTGCTGTTGCTAGTATTATTGGTATTAATATGAGCTGTATTCAATTCACTATTTTTAGCTACCGATTGCTGCGTAAGCTTATAGGCCAGCTTAGGGTAGTACGGTAGCGTCAACCAACAGCCTAGCAAGCCGAAAACTATTAGTGCTACTAGCCAAGTGATAGGGCTGCTTATACCAAAATGATAGTAAATCGCCATTAGTAACCAAACGGCAGAGAGTATTAAGGCCACAGCAATAAAAAACCTTGCTACACCACGCCAGCTAAGCCAACCAAATCTTTTAGATTGAGGTTGATGGTTACCGTTGTTATTACGGTTAGATGAAGGATCGAGGCTAGAGCGAGATGACATAAGCCTTGAAAATAAACAGCGAAGCGACATAAGAGTGGATTACATAAATAAAGTCTTTGACTCTAGCAAAATTTATAACACACTGACAATACAATTTGCATAAATTTATCGTTGAATGTCGCTGAGCCTTGCGATAAAGTGAAACTAAAGTAACAGCAGTTGAGTTTTAAAAGCGTTGTTTTGAATAAATAGCTATACTTTAGATACAGTAGTTGATATTTTTAGAGCAAGTTTTAACCATAGTTTTTATTTATATTTTAATCCCCATTTAGATTTTTATTAGCAATGCTCTATCCACTAATTGAAGAGGTTAACCCACACCACCATGTCTGAAGACATTCCCAGCCCGAGTAGTTGGTCGATGCGCGGCTTAAAACGCTGGCTATCGACCGCCCCCGAAACCCGTGACGAACTAGTTAGTTTAGTGCAGCAATCACGGCAATTTTTAGAGCCTGATACGGTTGATATGCTTGAGGGCGTACTGGATCTGCCAGCGACGCAAGTACGTGAAATTATGACCCCGCGTCCACAGGTCATAAGTTTGCACGAGAGTACTAGCCTCGCTGAAGTGATGGACATTATTCTTGAGACGACTCATTCACGCTATCCAGTATTCGATAGCCAAGATGATGATGCGGTCATAGGTATTCTGCTCGCTAAAGACTTGATTCCGCTGTTGGTCTATATGGTGCGTGATCAACATGACAAAATTGATAGCCAACGTCTAAAAGATTTGGTACGTCAGCCGCTATACATTAGTGAGTCGGCGCGTTCTGATACTCTGCTACGTTCTTTGCAGCGCACTCAAGTACATATGGCAATTGTCGTCGATGAGTTTGGCAACTTTGCTGGGGTAGTCACTATGGAGGATCTACTCGAAGAGATCGTTGGTGATATCGTTGATGAGCATGATGATTTCGATGAAGACAGTGATATTAATAACATCATTGTCCATCCTGAGAAGCCTAATACTTGGCGAGTACAAGCTTCAACGGTGATTGAGGACTGCAACGATGAGCTCGGTAGTAATTTTGACGATACCGACGTTGATACTATGGGTGGTTTGGTAATGCAGGCGCTTGGTTATGTCAGTGATTTAGAAGGTGAAACTGTCGAAATAGATGATTGGAAAATCACTATCACTGATGTGGAAGGACGCTCTATTAATGATCTTGAGGTCACCAATGTCAAGGCAGATAAGCAATTACTCATAGGCAGCCATTAAAAGGCGTTTGATAAATTATTATTAAAGTCTTTATAACTTAGGCTTAAATTGTAAAATAAGAACACGGCTGCGGTCGTGTTTTTTGCTATCTAACGATTGTAAATTAAGGGTTGTAAATTAAGGATGGTAAAAAACTATAGCTAAGCATAATCTGCTAGCTACAAAAATAGCATGTTTAGCAAAGTTATCAAAAATCATCTTCTAAATCAATCGCCGTAAAACCTAATGGCTGCATAAACGCTAATCTGTGGATTATGTCGAGTAAGTTACCAAGGTAAGCGCCGCCCAACTAGCCAAGCAAATTTACCCCTTTATCAGCACAGGCTGGTATTATAGGCGGGTTTGATTTGGCAGGGGGAGTCGAGTGCTTATAACTTACTCTGAGTTGCTATAACCATAGGCCGCCTAAATATAAAATTTTATGCTTTTTTAAGCCTCGTTTTGAGTTTTGGATAACCAATATGCGCCCGTCTACCGTTGATTTGCAAAAGCGTCTAAATGCTAATAAGTCGAAAAAGAAACCACTTCTTCTAGTGCTTGTTGTGGCTTGGCTAGCAGGAGCAATGTTTATACTGGCCCTTGCCCCTTACGGATTCTGGCCAATAGCTTTAGTATCTCCAGCCATTTTATATGCGTTATTAATGCCTGACATGAGCGGCAAACGCGCTTTTATTATTGGTGAAGCTTATGGGATGGGGCTGTGGTGTGTTGGCGCATTTTGGCTTTATACTTCTATCCATGATTATGGTGACACTCCAGCTTGGTTAGCGCTTATTTTAATTGCGCTGATGGGTCTAGGCATGGGGCTTTTTCATGGCTTTTTAGCCTTGGTATTCAACCGCGGAGTTGGTAAACAACCTTTCGCTTTTGCGGCTCTTTGGGTATTACAAGAGTGGCTAAAAACTTGGCTATTCACAGGGTTTCCTTGGCTATTTGTTGGTTATGCTTTTACTGAGCAGTATTGGCTGTCTTCTTTAGCTCCCGTTGCTGGTGTATTCGCAGTGTCTTTTGTAGCAGTATTATTAGCTTCTAGTGTCGTCGAGCAAATGCGTAACCGCGGTGGTTATCTACTAGCCTCATTTGCTTTATTAGTCGTTAGTACCTCGTTATGGTTGGTCGATCCGCAATGGACCAAACCTAAAGGCACGCCTGATATATCGGTATCTTTGATTCAGGGTAATATTCCGCAAGATCTAAAATGGCTGACTGAATTTCAAATCGAGACTCTAAAAATATATGCCACTCTTTCTAGCACTGAATGGGGGCGCGATATCATACTTTGGCCAGAATCCTCTATACCAATGTTTCAAACTGAGGCGGTTGGTTTTATTGGTGAAATGGTCAAGCTGGCCAAGGAAACGGATACCACTTGGGTGACTGGCATTCCTTATAAGGATGAAGCGGCGTTCAATGCAGCTTCTGATAAGTACCCGCCGTTTTATAACAGTGTGATTGCGTTAGGCGCACAAGCCGATGGTCTCTATAAAAAACAGCGTTTAGTACCTTTTGGTGAGTATATTCCATTCGAGGGTATGCTTGATATTCTGCCCGATTTGGCTGGTAGTCAAGATATCTTAAGCTACAGTCGTGGTGATGATCAGCAGTCACCATTGCGAGTACGTGGTCACAATCTTGGTGCAGCGATTTGTTATGAAGTGGCTTATCCAGATACCACCCGCAAGAATGCTATTGGCACTGACTTCTTACTGACTATCTCTAACGATGCTTGGTTTGGCACTTCAGCTGGGCCTTTGCAGCATTTACAAATGGTACAGATGCGGGCGTTAGAGAATGGTCGCTGGTTTATGCGAGCTACTAACACTGGCGTTACTGCTATCATTGATCACAAAGGTCATATCGTCAAGCGTGCACCACAGTTCGAGCGTACCGTATTACGTGGTAATATTCAGGCCCGAGTTGGTAATACGCCGTTTATGACTTGGGGCAATTATCCTATTTTGATTATTATGGCTTTGCTGTTGATACTTAGCTATTTAGGCAAGCGGACAGGAGTACGAGCACGTTTCGGTAAGTAAAAAGGTCATGGCATTGGCTAATGAGCTGAGTTTTACTAATAATTCCTTTAAATAGTTAAGGGATTTAACAAATCGGCATAAATTGCGATATAATAGCCCATATTTCAAATATTTTTCGTGCAAGGTAGATAAGATATGTCAGATGATATTGTCAATAACAATCCCAAAAAAGAGTTTCTGTTTGCTTTAGGTGGCGTCGGCTTATTTTTAGGCATCGTGTTACTCATCGGTATCTCAGCCTTTTTGCGTCCAGCTGGTGAACATATCACTGCTGAAAGTATTGCAGCGGAAGTGGCTGCAGCTGACAAAGCGGCTGCTATTGCAGCAGCGCCAGCTGCTCCAGCACCAGTGGCAACAGCGGAAGCGGCACCTGCAGATGCAGCAGCAACTACAGTGCCGGCAGATGCTACAGTTACTCCTGCGCCAGCTACTGGTGATGCGATAGTGGCTACTGGTTCAGCGACAGCTACTGCTGACGGTACAGTAGATCAAGCCGCAGTAGCTGCTGCCGATCCAACCGCTGAACAAGCGAAAGCGGATCCAAAGGCTAGTACGGTTGAAGCAGCACCTGCACCTGCTCCTGCTAAATAAGGTAATTGTCCTTGTCAGGTCTTCACTATTCTTACGCTATGCTAGAATTTTAAAGGCCTAATAATGGTTGAATAAGACGTTTATACCTTACGCTAATAATAAAAAACTCGCTGTCAATCATTGGCAGCGGGTTTTTTATTGGGTGAATTTTTCTAACTAGTAAATATTTTCTTCTTTACTTGTAAATGTTCTAGTGAAACAATGACACGCCTAAATGACCACACATCTTAGTAATGATAGGTTTGAGCATTATTACTGTGGCACACCTAAGGAATAAGTGTATGGCAACGGAGTCACAAACGGAGTTCAGTGCTGCCGAATTGGCAGCGTTAGAAAATGGGTTTATGGGGCATCCCAAACCACTACGTCCGCTATTTTTTACCGAAATGTGGGAACGGTTTTCTTATTACAGTATTCGTCCGCTACTGGTTTTATTCATGGTAGCAAGTGTTGGTAGTGGCGGTTTTGGCTTCGATGAAGTAACTGCTTCTGCTATTTATGGTATTTTTGCCGGTTCGCTGTATTTAGCGGCGGTACCTGGTGGTTGGCTAGCAGATAACTGGTTAGGTCAGGAGCGTGCGCTGTGGTGGGGTAGTATAATTATTGCCCTAGGTCATTTGTGTATTGCGCTCTCTGCCTTTTTTGGTATGACGCTATTTTTTGTCGGCTTGATGTGTATCGTTTTGGGCTCAGGGTTATTTAAGACTTGTATCTCAGTAATGGTAGGTGCGCTATACCCCAAAGGCGATTCGCGCCGTGATGGCGGTTTTACTTTATTCTACATGGGTATCAATATCGGTGCCTTATTAGCGGCCCTTATTGTCGGTGTGTTTAAAGAAAAAGGCATGTGGCATGTGGGCTTTGGGTTCGGTGGTCTTGGCATGCTAGTGTCATTACTTATATACCGTTTTATCGCTCAAAAAAATCTAAGCCGTTATGCACAAGCCAAAGGAATTGAGGCTGATTGGGAAAAGTCTAATGGACACTATAACAATATAGGTCGTTGGGTATTAGTATTCCTCGCCGCCTTAGCTGCCATTGTTATGTTAGTCTCTACAGGTATTATGCCATTTGCGCCTGCAGTGGTTGCCTCATATATGACTTATATCATTGCTGCGGTAGTATTGATCTATTTTGCGGTAATGTTTATTTCGCCGCGATTAGATAAATCAGATAAGCTACGCTTGTTGATTTGCTTCATACTTATTATTGGCTCAACGC
Source organism: Psychrobacter sp. BF1 (assembly GCF_019279065.1). Classification (NCBI taxonomy): domain Bacteria; kingdom Pseudomonadati; phylum Pseudomonadota; class Gammaproteobacteria; order Moraxellales; family Moraxellaceae; genus Psychrobacter; species Psychrobacter sp. BF1. The sequence continues at coordinate 13,684 of NZ_JAGYWV010000005.1, read as the reverse complement.
TGTTTTGGTCAAGTTTTGAGCAGCAACCTACCTCATTTAACTTATTCGCCGATAATTACACAGACCTTAACGTTTTAGGTTTTGAAATACCTAGCATTTGGTTCCAATCGTTGAATCCTTTGTTTATTTTAATCCTAGCCCCGATTGCTAGTATTTTATGGGTGAAGCTTGGCAACAGAGGCCTTGAGCCAAACAGTATGACTAAGTTTGCGCTTGGTATGCTGTTAGCGGCAGCAGGTTTTGCGTTGATGATTTTTGCCTCCAAAAGTATTTTGACTAATGACGGTGGATTAGCATCACCTTTATGGTTAGTGGGTAGTTTGTTCTTGCTAACCCTTGGCGAATTAGCGCTTAGTCCTGTTGGATTGTCTGCTATGACTAAACTGGCTCCGAAGGGCATGCAAGGTCAAATGATGGGCCTTTTCTTTGCTTCTGTAGCTATGGGTAACTTAGTGGCGGCCTTCTTTGGTGGTTATGTATCAGCGGATAAAATTGAAGGCTTACCGAGTCTATTTACTACGATGACGATTTTCTTGGTAGTGGCTGCGGTGATATTATTGATACTAGCAAAGCCTATCAATAAAATGCTTCAAGATAGCGAATCTGCTGAGCAGCTTGATTAACTAAATAAGTAAATAAGTAAATAAATAAAGTGCTAGTTTTGGTCAGCTAATACAGAGTAAGTGACGTATGCTAGATCGTGTTACCTTCATCGGTAGCACGTTTTTGCTAACTAATTATCATAGAGCTATTGAAAGCCTAGTATCTGCCCACACATCTAACAATACGCTTGTCTTCAAATAAGACGACTATCTATAGTCGCCCCACGCTAGAATATCTTCAAAAGATAAACAAGGAACATCCTAATGAGTAAGCAAAACATTCATGAGCGTATCGATAACCTGCGCCAAAATTTAGTTGCCCAAGATCTAACGGCGATTATCGTACCGTCAGCTGATCCGCATTTATCTGAATACTTACCTGAATACTGGCAAGCGCGCCTATGGTTGTCAGGATTTACCGGTTCAGTCGGTACTTTAGTAGTCACTGCGGACTTTGCAGGTTTATGGACTGACAGTCGCTATTGGGTGCATGCTGCTGAGCAATTAGAAGGTACAGGTATTAGTTTGCAAAAGATGGCACCTGGACAGCCTAATCATATTGACTGGTTAGCTGACCATCTGCAAGAAGGCGATAGCGTAGCGGTTGATGGCAATGTATTGTCTATCGCTGAGCAGGATCGATTATTGAATGCTTTTGATGCGAATGATATTACCTTGATCACCGAGCGTGACGTTCTCACTGAGGTATGGTCAGATCGTCCAGCGTTACCAACAGCACCATTGTACGTCCATGATGAATCATTTATTTCCCAATCAGCTGCTGCAAAACTGGCTGCTGTACGCCAAGGCATGAAAGCTGCAGGGGCGACTCATCATCTATTATCGAGCTTAGATGATATCGCTTGGTTGACTAACTTGCGTGGTGCTGATGTTGATTATAATCCGGTATTTTTAGCACATATGCTGATCAGCCTTGATGGCAGTGCAACCTTGTTTATTGATAATAATAAAGTCAGTAGCGAGATTGAAAAAAGCCTAAAAGATAGTGGCTTTACTCTTGCAGATTACGATGCCGTACAAGCTGCATTAGCGACGCTGACGCCTGAAGATTTACTATTGTTAGATCCAAGTAAAGTGGCAGTCGGTACTTTATCGCAGATGGCTGATGGGGTTGGATTTATTGAGCAAATGGCCCCGAGTACTTTGTTGAAGTCGGTGAAGTCTGATGCAGATGTAAATCATGTGCGTGAAGCCATGCGTCAAGATGGCGCCGCCTTGTGCGAGTTCTTTGCCAACTTTGAACAGCGTCTGAGTAACGGTGAACGTTTGAGCGAGCTAGACGTCGATAGTATGTTGATTGAAGTACGTAGTCAGCAGCCAAACTATGTATCGCCAAGCTTTCCTACGATTGCTGGATTTAATGAAAACGGTGCTTTACCGCATTATCGTGCGACGCCAGAAAAGTTCAGCTATCTCGAAGTCAGTGATGGTGAAGGTGGGCTATTGTTAATTGACTCCGGTGCGCAATATCAGAATGGTACTACCGATATCACTCGGGTGGTCGGTATTGGCCAAGTTAGCAGCGAGCACAAACGCGACTTTAGCACGGTGCTAAAAGCTCATGTTGCTTTAGCGCGTGCCAATTTCCCTGATGGTATTGCCTCGCCATTAATCGATGCTATTTGCCGTGCGCCATTATGGCAGGCACAGATGGACTATGGTCATGGTACTGGTCATGGGGTAGGTTATTTCTTGAATGTACACGAAGGCCCACAAGTGATTGCCTATAGCGCTAGCACTCCAAAAGAGCGCGCTATGAAAGTCAATATGATCTCCAGCAATGAGCCGGGACTATACCGTGAAGGCAAGTGGGGTATTCGTATTGAAAACTTGGTAGTGAATAGACCAGTAGCCAAACCGACAGAAACGGAGTTTGGTAAATTCCTGCATTTTGAGACGGTTACTTATTGTCCAATTGATACGCGTCTAATTGAACCATCATTACTAACTCAAGTAGAGATTGACTGGCTAAACAGTTATCATAGCCAAGTTTATGCTGAGTTAAAAGACCGTGTTGATGGTGCCGCTCTTGAATGGTTGACTGAGCGTACTCAAGCGATTTAATGTCGGCCTCAGTAGATATTAGATGCAGTTCAATTATGGCTTAAGTACGGATTCAGTACCTCTTAAGCACAGTGAGCAAAATTTAGTCATAAAAAAGCGCTTAGTAAAATACTAAGCGCTTTTTGTTTGGCCGATAGTAGTTAGTAGGCTATCAGCTATTAACTATCTGCCTGATCAATGCTCATAACTGCTGGCATTAACGGTGGCTTTACCTCAGCAAATAGTCAACCAAAATATTCTATAGTAAAGCACAAGTTAGGAAACAACTAATGAGCTAAAGGCTAGTAGGTGATATAAAATAATTTGCTCTAAAAGCATCAGCCTATTACAACGTTTATTAAGGTAACAGTGACAGTTAACTAAGAAATCTTAAGGGTTTTTAGTCGAATTTATTTATCTGTAGCATTAGTAGCTGTTTGCTGTTTTTCAGCCAATTGACGACTTACCTCAGCACGCAGCCATGACTTTAAGTTTTCAGACATTTGTAGCATCTCATCAGTTAGATAATCATCAATGTGCATCTCAAGCTCATGAATCATATCTTTATGAGTAGCATTCAATTTGCTATCGGCTAAAGACAAGTCGATAGCTGAGCTTTGATTGATACTATCGCTAACCGCTTTGATACTGTTGGCCGAGACCATTTGAGCTTTATCATCATGGCGGTTATTGCTATCATCTTCACTTTCTTCATTACCAGCATTATCAGCATTATCAGCATTATCAGCATTATCAGCATTATCAGCATTATCAGCATTGTCTGCTACTACGCTGGCAGCTTTACTTGCCAAATCTGCTGCTATAGCCGCCTGTTGTTTCTGTCTTTTTTCTGCCATTTCTTGTTGACGTATATCTTCTTTTTCTTGTTCTTCTTGTATGGTTTTACGTTGTTCTGCTAATTTTTGCTGTGCCTCTACAGCGGCCTTTTCATCAGCTATTCTTTTTTTCTCAGCTTGTTGTAATTCATAGGCGCAGTATAGATCGTCCAAATGGGCATCAAGATCATGAATGCTAAAAACAAACTTTTCAAATGGGGTTTCACTTTGCAATAGCTCAGTGATATCGGTCAACTCTTGTACAATAGCTGCTCGCACTGGCTCTGGCGCACCAGTCCAATGTTGATAAAATTGATGTGAAAATGAATAGCTTGACATAGTTGCTTCCATAAATATGCTAAAAATTACCCCTTATCATACGCAAATATCATAAGGGGCTGCAAGAGGACAAACGTAGCAAAATCAATATAAATCTTCTGCTAATCAAACTTGCCTCTAAAATCATAATAAATAGAAGCTAAAACTATAGTCAACATGTCTGTACCGATTAAGCGTTCCAACGAGCGAATACTAATGAGCCATTAGTACCACCAAAACCAAAGCTGTTAGAGACTGCATAGTTCAGGTCAGTCACTCTGCGCGATTGATTAGCCACATAATCAAGATTGCAATTGTCCTCAACATTATCTAGATTAATAGTTGGCGGTACATGCTGATGCTGCAGAGCTAGCACGGTAAAGATAGCCTCTATACCACCAGCAGCACCCAATAAATGACCAGTCATTGATTTGGTTGAGCTGACTAAAATGCTGTCTTTAACCGCAGCAAATACGGTCTCAATCGCTATGGATTCAGCGACATCGCCCGCTGGCGTACTAGTCCCGTGAGCATTGACATAACCTACAGCATCAGCAGTGATTCCGGCATCATTTAAGGCATTTTGCATAGCTCGTGCAGCACCGCTACCATCTTCTGGTGGAGAGGTGATATGACTGGCATCATCGCTCATACCGAAACCAACCATTTCACCCAAAATCTTGGCACCACGAGCTTTAGCATGGGCGAGGCTCTCTAACACCATGACACCTGCACCATCGCCAAGTACAAAGCCATCACGATCTTTATCAAAAGGTCGCGACGCTTTGGTTGGCTCATCATTACGAGTAGATAGCGCATGCATCGCCCCAAACCCTGATATACCCAGCGGACTTGAGCCTTTTTCGCTACCACCAGCGATCATCACATCAGCATCGCCATAAGCGATCAGACGTGCTGCTAAACCGATAGCATGAGTGGCGGTAGTACAAGCCGTTGAGGTAGCAAGGTTAGGGCCTTTTAGCTGATGTTTGATAGCGACTAGCCCTGCTGCCATGTTGGCAATAGAGCCAGGTATAATAAACGGCGAGACTTTTTTAGCGCCTTTTTCACGTAAGGTTGCACAGCTGTCTTCGATAGTCTGAATACCACCAATACCTGAGCCTAAGATCACCCCAAAACGCTGTTGATCAACCCCTTTTACTGGCGCATCCTCGCTACTAATGGTATCTACATAGCCAGCATCATGTAGCGCCATAGAAGTAGCCGCTACCGCATAATGCATGAACTTGTCATAGCGGCGTGCATCTTTAGCACTCATAAACTTGCTAGGATCAAAGTCTTTGACTACCCCAGCGATTTGCGCTCGATAATCAGTAGCATCGAAGTGAGTAATAGCAGTGATTCCGCTCTCACCAGCCAGCAGCTGAGCCCATGTACTTTCAACATCTAATCCTAAAGGTGTCACTGCACCCATACCGGTAACTACTACTCGTGTTTCATCAGAGCGTTCATAATGAGGCGGCTTACGGTGCTTCTGCTGTGGCGATGTGGCTGAACTACTACTACTTTGGCTCATGTGATATATCCTATATTTGTTGCCATCCTAAAAAGATAGTTTTACAAGTTGTATATAACTAATGCCCGTTCTCGCTAGGTCATTTATAGCGTTATATTAGTATTTTAGCAACCATTATAAATCACATCAGCTTACAGCTGTAAACTTAAAACTGTTTAGTATTGCATAGTGCAAAGCTGCGATGGTTGTGAGCTCAAAATAATAATCAAATAGAATGATTTTTAAGCAAAACAAACTTGCCCTAACACCACGCCCTTATTAGCGCCAGTCACTGCGGGCAAGTTACCAGTTTCACCCATTAAGGTTTGCCTTGCTAACCAAGCAAAGGCCACTGCTTCCACCCAAGTTGGTTGGAGTCCTAAGCTGGCAGTAGTGGCAACAGTGCAATGTGGTAAGTGGGCTTGCAGTCTAATCATCAGATAATCATTCAGTGCACCACCCCCACAAACATAGACTTCGCTTCTAGCTTCAGGCGCTGGATTTTCAGTACTCAGGTCCTCATTAGTAAAAGATCTAATTTGCATACTAGCGGTTATGGCTGTCAGTTCAGTTAGCGTCGCTTGTACATCAGCTGATGAGTAGCGAGTATTGGCAGCGGCTTGATCAAATTTTTGTAGCTCGTCTTGTAACCAAGCTAGATTGAAGTCCTCACGGCCAGTAGTTTTGGGATAGGCTCTAGCAAAAAACGGATGGGCTAATAATTGGTTTAGCAAGGGCTCAAGGACTCGGCCTGTTTGTGCCCAAGCACCGCCAGCATCGTAGTTTTTACCAGTATGTAGTGCCGCCCAAGCATCCAGCAATAAATTTGCAGGGCCAGTATCATAACCGACGACTTGACTAGGTTGCTCCATCCCTGTTGCTGGTAACACAGTAATATTAGCTATACCACCTAAATTAAGCAGCACACGAGTGCTAGTAGCATTGCCAAACATGGCTTGATGAAAGGCTGGAACTAAAGGCGCGCCTTGTCCACCGACTGCCATATCACGACGGCGGAAGTCACTGACTACGCTAATAGCGGTACGCTCAGCGATAATATTGGCATCGACTAGTTGGATAGTAAAGCCTAACTGTGGGCGGTGACGTATAGTTTGACCATGACAGCCGATGGCTAGCACTGCTTCTGGGTCGATATTAGCTTGCTGCAATAAAGTATTAACCACTTTGCTGGCGAATTCTCCATACTCACGACTGGCCCAACCAAACCAATCTAGCTCGCCACAGTCGCCATTAGGTTCATCGTTTTGCGAGATTAAATCCTTAGCGCCATTAGGCTGACATAAGGCTAATAGCACTTCACGTAAACGCGGTGAAAAATCTTCACTATAAGTCGCTACTAGCTGCATTGGTGCTACCGTATTATCCTGACTGTTATCCTGATTATCAGCTGCAAACTGGCATAACACCGCATCCATACCATCCAAGCTAGTGCCTGACATCATACCGATATATAGAACGTCATCGAAGTTGTCAAATACCGTTTGTTCAAGTGCATCAGTGAGTGTGGCGTAGTTTAAGTCATCGTGATTGGAGCTATCGTTGCTGTTCAGAGCAGCATTGTTTTCTATAGACATGGTTATACTCAAGTTGTGAAGAATAGGATAAAGAGATCGTAAAATCAAAACTCAATCAAATGTTTTTAGAGTGACTATATTTTAATAGGAGCTTGGCTCAATACCGTAGCTATAAGCAAAATTCCATTAGGTGTTTTAGGCCTTTATTTAAGGTTTATCTAATTACTATCTAATCACTATCTAATTATTATCTGCTTATGATTTATGCGTTTTTATCGTCTGTTTACTACTAGCTTATAGCGTGAATAAAGTAGAGGTGGTTATTGTCCGGTGTCATCCGACTGCTTACTAATGGCAATTTATCTCAAAAAACGCTAGTATATCTGCCAAATTCTAACATTTTTTTGTACAGCTACGAGGCTATAAACCTTCGGGATGTACCAATCATTCAAAAAAGACTATAAAGAGATTATTATGACTGACCACTCATACACAGTAGAAGAACAGCTTGCCCTTATCCAACGCGGTACTCAAGAGATTTTATCTACCGATGATTTAGTGGCGAAGCTGAAGTTAAATCGACCTTTACGTATTAAAGCCGGTTTCGATCCTACGGCACCTGATCTACATTTGGGTCACACGGTATTGATTAACAAGCTCAAGCATTTCCAAGATTTAGGTCACGAAATTTATTTCTTAATCGGCGACTATACCGCCAAGATTGGTGATCCTTCTGGCAAGAATTCTACTCGCCCACCGTTAACCGATGAACAAATCAAAGCCAATGCTAAGACTTATGCAGAGCAAGTGTTTAAGATTTTAGATAAAGAGAAAACCCGCGTGGTTTTTAACTCAGAATGGTTTAACGATATGTCAGCTGCGGATATGATTCAGCTGGCCAGCCAACAAACCGTTTCTCGCATGCTTGAGCGTGACGACTTCTCTAAACGTTATGCCTCACAAACACCTATTTCTATTCACGAGTTCCTCTATCCGCTAGTGCAAGGCTATGACTCTATCGCTCTGAAGGCTGATGTTGAGCTTGGCGGTACCGATCAGACCTTTAACTTGCTGATGGGTCGCACTTTGCAGGGCCGTTATGGTCAAGAGCAACAAGTTTGTATTACTGTGCCTATCTTAGAAGGCTTAGATGGCGTTAATAAGATGTCTAAATCCTTAGGCAACTATGTCGCTATTTATGATGCTCCAGGCACTATGTACCAAAAAATCCTCTCTATGCCAGATACTCTAATCCGTCGTTACTTTGAGTTTTTAAGCTTTAAGCCAATGGAAGAAGTGGAAGCCTTGCTAGAAGAGATGGAAAAAGGTCGTAACCCACAAGAAATCAAACGTATTCTCGCTGAAGAGTTAATTGAGCGCTTTCATGACGCTGATGCTGCTGCTAATGCGCACAAGTCAGCAGGCAATGTTTTAGCTGATGGTGAACTGCCTGTTGATTTGCCAGAAGTGCTTTTGATGCTTGAGAATACTCAGAGTGAATTATTTATTACTCAGATACTTAATCAAGCAGGTTTAGCAAAAAATAGTGCGGCTGCTAAGGATGTGCTGAAACGCAAAGCTGTGAAAGTGGATGGGGAAGTGGTCAATGCAGGCTTTAGCCTGACTTCAGGTCAGACCGTTGTTATCCAAGCAGGCAAAAAAGCGTATGCGAAAGTAGTCATTACCGATAAAGTAAAAGTTTTTGAAAAACTCTTATCTAATGTTAAAGAGCTAACTTATCAAGATCGTAAGAAAATGGATTCGACTCTTAGAAAGGTCAAGACCTTAATTAGTAATAGTTTAGATGATACATCATATTATGTTGACCGATTTGGTAAGATTAGTTTCGATCCCTATAAAGCTTACGGGCTAAAAACAGAAATTCCTGAGGAGTATTGGATTGATGATATGGAATATACTGAGGATCAATGGAAGGAGCATTGGTACAGTACTAAAGCAGAGGTTTTAGAAATTATGGATGAGGCACTAGAAGATATTAAGTTTTCTAGTTCAATTAAAAATAACAATTAACAAAAAAGCAGACAATCATGACCCACGTCCCTCAAGGCATCTACCGCCATTACAAAGGCAATCTTTACCAAGTATTGCATACCGCGCATCATTCCGAAACTGAAGAGGCGCTAGTCGTCTATCGCTGTCTATACGGTGAGTATGGCGTTTGGGTGCGTCCATTAGCGATGTTTTCTGAAACTATCATGCGTGATGGTCAGAAAATACTACGATTTGAGCTGATTAAAATTTTGGTAGATTAGCTTTCTGTTTTTTATAATTTATCAAGCAAATAAAAAGCGACTCCAAAAGTCGCTTTTTCATATCTCAATAACTAACTCTCCAAAAACCCCTTCAAAGCACGATAAAACCCAAACGGCGCATCCATTGGCACCGCATGTCCTGATTTGGCTAATATCTCAACTTTGGCATTGGGTAGCCTATCTGCTAATTCTAATTGCCGCTCTGAATCATATAACTTTGAGCGCCCACCGACCAAGAGCGTCGTTGGAATATTCACCATTTCTAAAACCTCGCGATAATCATAAGGCAATTGCATATAAGCGGATAGGCAACGCAATTTATGCTGCCAAGTGCTGTGCGTCATCAACGCAACCTTATGCGGCGGTCGATAGCTGAGCGTTTTTATCAACAGTTCTGATGATTTACGGCTGACCGAAAGCAGTGAGAACGCGCGCTCCATGGTCAATAAACCTGTTTTTATCTCGTAAGGTAAATGACGAAAATCCTCAACCTGCATATAGGGTTTGGTGTTTGAAATTAATGATTCAAATTGCGCAAACAATTCATCTTGCCTTGCGCCAAATACACCACCTTGAAAGTCTGGCTGATTATGAATAATAGGTGCTTGGTCTATATTGAGATAACGGCTGAATTGATTTGTTCCAAAGCGTTTAAAGTACGCCCACATCACTAGGGCACCCATTGAAATACCTGCCACAGATACAGTGGCAGCATTATTTTCTATAGTGATATATTTTAATACTTGCTCGGTATCTTCAGCGTATTGCTCTATAAAGTCAAAGTTTGGCAACGTCAGCGCTGTTGCTAAGCCAAAGCCGCGAAAGTGTGGCAAATAAAAACGATAGTGGTTGGTTAAGGGCAGAATAAAAGGCAAAAATTGCCGGGTATCCATACCAAAGGCATGCAGCATTAATACGGGCATGCCATTGCCAATCACTGAAATCGGTAATGGCGTGCCGTCCACGGCGAGGACATGAATAGTTTGCAATTGATATTGCTTGGCAAGGATAGTAGGCATATTTTCCATTAACTTCGATGGGGTCTCAGCGCTATAGCTGTAGTAAATAGCTCGTGCTTGCTCTGGGTCATTGATACACAGCTGGCTCATTATTTTATTATTGATAGCTTGTTATAGTAAAAGGGTTAATAATCAAGATTTAGCAAACCTTGCCAAACGGTTATTCGCATCGCGGTTATTTTTATCTGACTTTAACATAAAGCAGTTTATAAAATGCTCTATCCGTCAACACAGAACACTAGTGGTCATTGTTTTTTAATAAATAAAAGGATATCGATTGATGGGCAAAGCGACGCTACCAGAGCTTGATAACAGTCTTTATCCGCAAGTCTGGGAGCAGCAGACATTCGATAATGCGCAGACCTTATTAATGGCCATGCTATTAGGTAAGGTTAGCCCAGATCCTTATCTATTTACTAAGCAGCTACAGGCTAACGATACTTATCAAGAATGGATTACGGCTTCAATATTTGGACGTTATATTCAACACAGTTTTGCTGCACTCTATGGGCAGTCTGAAGACAGCTTTAATAGGGATATACCCGTATTGTTTCGCAATGAATTAATGCTTCATACGCAGTATTTACCTTTAGAGCAGATAGTATTTATGGCAGGTAATATGCCGAAAAAAGCTCGGCAAGAAAGGTTTTTTACTACTACGCTTAATCCAGCTACAGTAATAGTGGGTGCGCAAAAGCTCAAACATGATGCTGGCAAGTCGCTAGTAATAAACCGGCAAGCAGTTATTATTAATCAGATACGAGTGGCTAGTAAGCGAGTATTAGGTTTTCCACTACGCCATAACAAGCGCACCAGCGAACGTATACGTAATGAGGTGTTGATTTTAGGTTTTGATGATTTACGATTAGTAGATGAGCACCATATCAGTCATGATATTATGCATCACAAGGTCGAACAAAAAACAGCGAACACAGCAATATTAGCCAATACTGATGTGCTGCTGCGTTGTTATGAGCTGCGTTAACTAGCTATCATTTTTGGCAATAGTTAAGCCGTTATAAGTTTGTGCCACTGGCATCACTTCCAAGCGATTGACGTTGATATGAGCCGGAGATTCTATTAGCCATAACAAGATATCGCCGATATCATCGCCAGTCATATTTTTAAAGCCGCTATAAACTTTAGCTGCCTTGTCATCGTCACCATGATAACGCACGTTTGAGAATTCTGTACCAGCGATATTACCTGGCTCAAGATTAGTGACTCGCACTTGGGTACCTAATAGATCGGCTCGTAAGTTTAGACTGAACTGCTTTACAAAGGCTTTGGTTGCCCCATAGACGTTCCCACCGTAATAAGGCCAATTGCCAGCAATAGAGCCAACGTTAATGATATAGCCACTATCGCGTTCAACCATCGCTGGCAACACAGCATGAGTTACTGCCATTAGACCTTTGACATTAGTATCGACCATTCGTGTCCAATCAGCCAGATCGCTGTTATGAGCAGGCTCAGTACCAAGTGCTAGTCCAGCATTATTAACCAGCACGTCAATTTGCTTAAAGTCGGCAGGCAAGTCAGCTAGTATTTTTGGGATAGCCGCAATATCAGTAACATCCATAACCACTGGTAAAAATAACTCACCCAAATCTTCTGCTAGCGTATTTAGTCTATCTAAGCGTCGAGCACAGCCGATCACTTTATGACCTTTGGCAACTAATAGCTTGGCTAAGGCTTCACCAAATCCTGCACTTGCACCAGTAATCAAAACATTCATATGTCATCCTTAATTTAGCAATTTTGCGTTTATTAAATTAGTTTTTATGGAGTTTACTTTGATTGATCGTGCTGCTATCAACTCAGTTTTTATGCTTTAACGTATAACTTAGCATGTAATTTAGCGAAGTTTGCTTGTTAATATATCCTAAATGCCTACTGTCAATAGCTATCCGTCCTATTGAGTACTGACCCTAGCACTACTATTCACCGCCAATCTGTCTAGTACCAAAAATCTTATCGCCAGCATCACCAAGTCCTGGGATAATATATCCACGTTCATCCAAATGACTGTCTAATGCGGCAGTATAAATAGTCACGTCAGGATGTGCTTCATTGACTAAGCGTACTCCTTCAGGAGCGGCTACTAGTACTAAAGCTTTGATATTCTTACAACCGTGTTTTTTTAACATCTCAATAGTAGCAATCATTGAACCGCCAGTCGCTAGCATAGGATCAATAATCAATGCTGGGCGTTTGTCCATATGGCTGACGAATTTTTCGAAGAAAGGCACTGGTTGTAGGGTTTCTTCATCACGCTGTAGACCGACAACTGATATCTTTGCCGTTGGGATCAAGTCGAGTACCCCTTCTAACATGCCAAGACCGGCACGTAATATAGGTACTACAGTTACGGTCTTACCGATAATCTGCTCACCGTCGATCTCACCACACCAGCCCTGGATAGGAAAAGTCTCAATCTCGAAGTCACGGCTTGCTTCATAAGCCATCAGGCGAGCAAGCTCTTTGGTCAAAGTACGAAACTTATAAGTACTACAGTCCTTTTCACGCATCAAGCTCAGTTTATGGCGTACTAAGGGATGATTGATTACCGTAATATGTAATTTACTATTGGCACCGTTATTTAGGTCACTCATGGATAACTCTCTAGTTTTTGATCGTATGCTATGATAGCAAAAAAACCACTTTTCTGATGGAGAATATCATGACCAAATCATCATTGAATAATAACAATGGCAGTAATAATTCTGCTAGTGATGCTACTACTGATTTGAACTTATCAGCAGCACAAATAGAAGACCATCCTTTTGCACCAGTGCTACCGCCCGATGCTACAGTTATGATGATGGGTACTTTTCCACCCACTAGCGATAAATGGGCTATGAGCTTTCATTATCCTAATTTTTATAATGACATGTGGCGAATTTATGGCAAAGTGTTCTTTGACGATGTTAACTACTTTAGAGTAGGGGATGAGAAGCGCTTTGATCCTGAACGTATCCGGGCTTTTCTATTTGAGCGTGGTATAGCTTCTTGCCCTACAGTCAAACAAGCTATCCGCGAAACTGGCAACGCCTCTGACAAGAACTTAACGGTAGTCACTACTGTTAATCTAGATGAGATATTGCTACAAGTGCCAAAGGTGAGTGCATTATTTACTACTGGTGGTAAGGCCACAGAAGTATTATTGAACTTATTACCGTCACCCCCGATCAAGTCCAAATATCCTAAGACTAACCAGAGCATTAATTATCCTTACCAATGGCATGATAAAAACGGAGTCACAGACCATGTCAGTGATTTGACTTTATATAGACTGCCTTCTACTTCACGTGCTTATCCGCTAGCTTTAGACAAAAAAGCAGCCGCTTATAGAACGTTTTTTGAAAAGATAGGTAAGCTATAAATAATAAACAAACCCCAGTCCAAACTCTAAACCCATGATAAGCATCAACTAATAGTAGAATCCTTAGGGGAAGGCAAATTAAATCTTAGACTAAGCTTGACCGAGCCTTTAATCTGCGTATAATGCGTCCCAGTCG
>NZ_JAGYWV010000004.1:0-284414 GCF_019279065.1 Psychrobacter sp. BF1 | reverse complement strand
GGTCATCAAAGCTTTTCATGCTACCAGCCATTTGCTCAGCCAGTTTTTTAAGGTCAGATTGAGTAGTCATTGCTTATTCTCCGGTTAGTGGATTATAAGCAGTTACACAAAGTTTGGGAAACTCTCGCAAATATATGACAAGTGAAGTATTTCTTTATATAAGTTGTTTTATAAAATCGCTTTGTGTCATGCCAGCATGCTGACAATAGAAAGACTCTATTGAGTTTAAGGCTTCTCTTAATTGCCGCTGTGACACTTGGATATACTGTAGGGTAACATCATCGCTTGATTTAGCTTCACGATGATTGAGCAAGCGTTTAAGGACTGGATAGCTGATGCTAGAGTGATTAGCTACCGTTCCAAAAGTGCGGCGCAAATCATGTGGCGTAATATACAAGTTTGCTTGATTACCTATGGTTTTGTAACTGCCACTTAAATCTTTTATATGATCATCGCTGGCTTGCAAGTCACTCGGGAATACCCATCGCTTGCCAGCGCTTAATCTGAATCTTTCTTTAAGCAGAGCCTGTAAAATATCACTAGTAGGCATATGATAATCAGAACCGTTTTTTGTATCTTTGAATACTATTCTGCCAGCTTTAAGGTCGACGTCAGACCACTTTAAGGGCTGTGCTTCATTTAAACGCACACCAGTGAACATAAAAAGCAGCATGATATCTCGTGCATTATTGCTATGGGGCGCTTGCATGTGTGAGCTTCTATCAACATAATTTAAAAGTGTTTTGAGGTACATACCTAAATATTCTTCTTCAACATGTCTAGTACGCGGCTTAACTATATTCCAATCTTTCTTGGCGTTAAGTATGCGTACTGGTTGCTCTTTAATTAAAAAGTCTTCGTTATCATCTAAAAAGCTATCACGGCAATAATTCCAAACTGACCTTAGAGCTCTCATAGTTGCGTTAGCCTGAGCTTCACTATGTTTACTTATCTCTTTATGCTTATCACTTACCATTGACTTAGATATATCGTTTAAGGATACATCTAGCCAGTCTCCCAGCTTCTTTAGTATTTGACGATCATAAGTGGTAATAGTGCCTTTAGCTAAACTAGTCTTTGCTGATTTAAAGTAGGTATATGCATCTCTCAGTGTTGGTACATTATTAGTCTTATCTTTAGTGTCTTCCAAGATCTCATGAAGCCCGTCATAAACATGCATACCTTTTTTTATGTTTGCCATCATTATGCTGGCTTTCTCACGCGCTTCGGTTAGCGTAATCAAGTGCGTTTCTTCTACTTCGTCTCTATACAGCTTTCCATTGATGCGCTTATGTAATGTATAGCGCTTTGACTGCTTGCCTACACGTAGCGCAAAACCAGTTAGTACATCGTCCATATAGGTTTCAGTGCCTTTATCGGTATAGTCTACTGAATCAACAAGTTTTTTGGTAAGTTTAGCTTTCATATATCACCCATGTAGCAGTATATAACCATAGTGTTATTAGTCATCATACTTTAATTACTACAAGGATCAAAGTATCAAGATAGTATCAAAAAATTAATTACATCAATGTATTTACATAAAATTTAAGCAATAAAAAACCCTTACAAGCCAATGCTTATAAGGGTTTAAATATGGTGGGCCCAGTAGGACTTGAACCTACGACCAAAGGATTATGAGTCCTCTGCTCTAACCAACTGAGCTATGGGCCCTAACGTCAGACGGCTAATGATACCTGATTTTTTCAACTTTTCAAGTAAAAGATACGCTCTAGGGCAATATTATTAGATAATAACTGCTTTTTTTAGCTTAACCCCCTGCTAGAGTCAAACTACGACCACCATCGACGTTAATGATATGCCCAGTAATATAGCTGGCTTGTGCCAAAAAAAGTACGCTTTGGGCAATATCTGCTGGGCTACCAATACGTTGCAAAGGGATAGAGGTGATGATATTAGATTGCTGAGTTTTATCAAGCGCTTGATCGCTATCGGCATCCGGTAGGATATTGACTCCAGGGGCTACGCCATTGACTCTGACCAAAGGAGCTAGCTCTAATGCTAGCGATTGTACCATCATATGCTGAGCCGCCTTAGCCATGTTATATAGGCTGTAACCATTAAAGGGCTTGTCATGTGCATGAATGTCTAACAGGCTGATAATGCAGCCTTGCTGAGCCTGCAAATAGGGCAGTAGCGCTTGACTGAGTAATAAAGGCGCTTTGGCATTAGTCAAAAACAGCTCATCCCAGTGCTGAGCATCGATAGTAGCGATAGGGGTCGGATAAAACCGCGATGCATTATGTACTAGTACATCCAACTGTCCAAAAGCTGCAATCACTGTTTGGCTAAATTCGCTTAAGCTAACAGAGTCATTGACTAATGCTAAGTCGGCAACTAGTACTAGGGCGCTATCAGTACGCTGCCGATTGAGCTTGCCAGCTAAGGCGTCGGCTGCTGCTCGACTGCTATTACAGTGAATGATAACTCGATAGCCTTTAGCATGGGCAGCTTGCACAATAGATGCACCGATACGTTTAGCGCTACCAGTAACTAGCATCACTGCTGCATTATCAGCGTGGTTCAAAGGAGGCTGACGATGAGCCGGCCCACTGTCATAAGGCGTTAGTGGCTCTATAACACTCATAGCGACGTCTGGCTGCTGGCGGCTTGTAAGTGTTCAATACGGGTTTGGCGTAACGCTGCACCAATAGCAGCGCCCTTCAGCTGCGGGTCTATACTGTCCATAGTAATGGCGTGAAAGCTATTGAGGGCTAGCATAGTTCGTCGATGTTGCTGTGCCAGCTGTAGCAGTTGGCTAGTGACTAATAATTGTGAGAGCTTATTAGGGTCTTTATGCGCACTACAAGCTTGAAGCAGATCTATTGTTTCAGCGGCGCTTAGCTGGTTAATCATGGCTAGTTTGTGTGCTTGTTGCACGAATAGACTAGCGAATTGAGTCTGGGCTTTAGGTACTTTAACACCATCACTGGTATGGATGATATCGGTTACAGCTTTAGCAGTAGCAGCATAACTTTTACCCGCGTTTTTACTATGGCTAAGGCCATTATCCTGTTCAGCATTTTGCTGATTAATAGTAGCGAATAAGGTTGGATCAATACTCGCCATTAATAGCGCCCAACGCTGCGATAAGTTCAATTGCATCTGCCCTGCAAAGTATAAGGCAGTTTGAACCGTTTCGCGGATATGAGTGTGCCTCCAAGCTTGCTGTAGAGGCGCGAAATAATCAACCAAAGCACCAATATCGAACAGTTGCTGCCAATAAACTTGTGGTGAGTCCTGCATTGTAGCGCGACTAGACTCTTGCCAAATCCGCTCTGCGCTTAAATGCCTAAGCTCGCCTGAGCTGACCAGTTGGGTCATTAGTTCTAGCGTTTGAGTAGCTATAGTAAAGCCCAAGTCATAATAGCGGCTATAAAAGCGCGCTGTCCTAAGTACTCGTAGCGGATCTTCACTAAAAGCCTCTGAAACATGGCGTAAAGTCTTAGTAGCCATATCTTCTAGGCCGCCATAGTAGTCCACCACTGTATCAGTAATAGGGGTGTCGTCAGTTAAGCTAGTCACTTCAATAGCCATAGCATTAACCGTCAAATCACGACGCTGCAAATCTTCCTTTAGCGTGACTTCACTGCTGGCATGCACCCTAAAACCTTGATAGCCATGACCTTGTTTACGCTCAGTACGGGCTAGTGCATACTCTTCATGAGTAACGGGGTGCAAAAATACTGGAAAGTCAGCGCCGACTTGTTGAAACCCTGCTGCCAACATAGCATCTACCGTTGTCCCTACTACTACAAAGTCTTTGTCCTTTATTGGGCGTCCTAATAGCTGATCACGTACCGCACCACCAACCAGATAAACTTGCATCTCAACCTCTTGTCATTGGGTTTTAAAATAAATAACAAATAGTAAGCAAAAAAAAGCCAATCAACGGCATCAAGTATAATGACGTTGACTGGCTTTATTATAACAGACAGCTAAGGTCTAAAACGCTAGCTGCTTTTGAGCCTATAAATTATGACTATCTAACAACTACTATTGCTGTTCGTTTTCTAAGTCTTGAGCTTCCGTTACAGCAAGTGCAGTCATATTGACGATACGGCGAGCGGTTGCCGAAGGGGTTAAGATATGCACCGGCTTGTTTGCACCTAATAGGATAGGGCCAATAGAGGTGCTATTGGTTGCGGTTTTGAGTAAGTTAAAGGCAATGTTTGCTGCATCTAAAGTTGGTAAGATGAGTAAGTTTGCCGCACCCTTAAATCTAGTTGATGGGAAATCTTCTAGACGGATGTGCTCATTTAAGGCGGCATCGCCTTGCATTTCGCCATCAAACTCAAAGTCTACTTTCATGTCTAATAACAATTGGAATACTTTGCGCATTTTTACCGCACTAGCGCGGTTTGAAGTACCATAGCTTGAGTGTGATACTAAAGCAACTCGTGGGACAATACCGAAGCGATGCAGCTGATTGGCAGCCAATACAGTCATTTCAGCCAATTGCTCAGCCGTAGGATCTTCATGGATATAAGTATCAGCAATAAAGATATTACGGTCTTGCATCAATACGGCGTTCATTGCATAAAAGTCTTTGACGCCTTGCTTTTTGCCAATAACGCTTTCAACGTATTGTAGATGTAGCTGATAATGGCTAAAGGTACCACAAATCATGCCATCAGCATCGCCATTTTGTACTAGTAAAGCCCCAATTAAAGAGGTCTTACGACGTACATCACGACGTGCCAGCTCGATACTCACACCGCGACGTTTGTTCTGCTCATAGTAGCGCTGCCAGTAGTCTTTATAGCGCTCATCGTCATCAATATTGATGATAGTAATATTTTCACCGTCTTTTAGACGCAGACCTAGTCTGTTGATATTGGTTTCGATAATTGCTGTACGGCCGATTAAGATAGGTTGTGCCAGTTTCTCATCGACGACAACTTGTACCGCAAGCAGAACGTTATTATCTTCGCCTTCACAGTACACAATACGTTTAGGGCCAGATTTAGCGCGAGCAAAAACCGGCTTCATGACGAATGCTGAGTTATACACAAACTCAGATAGACGCTGACGATAGGCTTGCATGTCCTCGATTGGTAGCGTCGCTACACCTGAATCCATAGCGGCTTGGGCGAC
Source organism: Psychrobacter sp. BF1 (assembly GCF_019279065.1). Classification (NCBI taxonomy): domain Bacteria; kingdom Pseudomonadati; phylum Pseudomonadota; class Gammaproteobacteria; order Moraxellales; family Moraxellaceae; genus Psychrobacter; species Psychrobacter sp. BF1. Next base: position 279,296 of record NZ_JAGYWV010000004.1, on the reverse strand, counting down.
AGCAGAGGCAATCTCGATGATTAAGTTTGGCTCTAGAGGTCCTGGAATTAGATATTCACGACCGAAGCTCTTAACCGTCTCAAGGCTTTTGACGTTGGCTGTTGGCGTAGCTTCAACATGGGCCATAGCAGCGATTGCACGGACACAAGCGATTTTCATCTCTTCGTTAACTGTAGTTGCGCCTACATCTAGGGCCCCACGGAAAATATAAGGGAAGCATAAAGCATTGTTTACTTGGTTAGGATAATCCGAGCGACCAGTAGCCATGATAACGTCAGGGCGAACGGCATGTGCTTCTTCTGGCATGATCTCTGGAGTTGGATTGGCAAGAGCAAAGATGATAGGGTCTTTTGCCATACGGCGAACCATATCAGCAGTAATAGTTCCCGGCATAGACAAACCTAAGAACATATCGACATCGTCCATGATCTCATCGATGTTAGTAGCTTGAGTATCACGAGCATAGCGCTGCTTAGTTTCGTCTAAGTTTTCACGGCTAGTTGTGATGATGCCACGAGAGTCAGAGACATATAAGTTCTCTTTGTTGACCCCAAGGGCACAAATAATATCTAGGCAAGAGATGGCAGCCGCACCGGCGCCAGAACAAACGATTTTGATGTCTTCGATTTTTTTATCGATAAGAGTCAAAGCGTTGAGCATAGCGGCAGCAACAATGATAGAAGTACCGTGCTGGTCATCATGGAATACTGGAATGTTCATGCGCTTACGTAATTCGCGCTCAATTTTGAAACATTCTGGCGCTTTGATATCTTCTAAGTTGATACCACCAAAGGTCGGCTCAAGAGCGGCAACCGCTTCGATAAATTTGTCAGGATCATTTTGAGCTATTTCTAGATCGAAAACATCGATACCAGCGAACTTCTTGAATAATACGCCTTTACCTTCCATAACGGGCTTAGAAGCTAATGGACCAATATTACCTAGACCAAGTACGGCAGTACCGTTAGTGATAACACCAACTAGGTTAGCACGAGCGGTATATCTAGCAGCTAGTTTTGGATCTCTTTCAATCTCAAGACAAGGTACTGCTACCCCTGGTGAATAAGCTAAGGCTAGATCACGTTGGTTAGCTAATTGCTTGATAGGGGTAACTGAAATTTTACCCGGTCGTGGAAACTCGTGGTAATGAAGTGCGGCTTGTTCAAATTGTTCTTTATCGGTATGTAGATGGTTATCGTCATTCATAGTGGCTGCCATGGTTGAAATAAATTGAAGTGAAAATGAACTTAAATATAAGGCTTACTGCCATAAAAAATTAAAGGTCGTAAAATTTTAGCGGTTTAGCTTGCATAGATAATAGTTGCAATAAGCAGATAATGCGAGACAATCATCAAGTCAAAACGTGCTAGCAGCATCTTGTAAGCAACCAAAGGTCAAAAACAATTCTTCTAGCACTATTGCCAAGTCACTGACTAGTCAACAATAACACAAAATTCAGAGGTTAGTCATCAGTTGATAATCAATATTTCACACTCTAATAATGCCATAATAATAGTGACAATTAGTCAAATAAAGTAGGCAATAGAATGAAAGATACTGCCGCTATGTGCTACAGATAACTATTACTACCTGCTAAGACGAACAGCTTATCGGCTGCTGCACAGCATTAGGGGCTGGCGCAGTACTATCCGAGTCAACAGCAATCGCTTGTACCTGATAAGGGTTAGCCAATAACTGATAAACACGCTCAACTTCAGCAAACTCTCCTTGCTCAGCTGCGTCAATAGCACGCTGTGCCATACTATTACGCAGTACATAAACAAGGTTATTGTTTTGTAGGGCAGTTAACACTTGCTGTTTATCCACTTGCTGTAGCTGTAGCAGATAACGCTTATGCCACTGTTGCCAAACGCTTAATGCTTCACCCGTAAGCTCTGCTATTAGGGTAGTGAGTAGCTGCTGCTCGTAGGGATAGTTAACGGCGTCAACTATAGCTAACAAGGCACGAAAGCTATTAGTATAATCGAGTAGATTATCCTCGAGCAATGTCAAAAACTCAAAGGCCAAGCGCAAGCTCTCAGACTCGTGCGGCAGTCCCAGCTTACGACATAGCCCTTGCTGATAATGCTGCATGAATGTGGGCTCATATACTGATAAACAGTCATCCAAGCTTTCACGAGTAACGCCAGCTTGGGTCAGACGCATAAAGTGTGGGAGCCAAACATTAAGATTCCAGTGTCCAATAGCGGGCTGGTTTTGATAAGCATAGCGTCCACTATGATCGGAGTGATTGTTGATCCATGCTGGATTAAAGCGTTCCATAAAGCCAAATGGTCCGAAATCTAAAGTGCTACCAGTAATCGATAGATTATCAGTATTCATCACCCCATGAGCAAAGCCAATCAGTTGCCAATCAGCAATCATTCGTGCATTACGCTCGACTACTGACTGCAAAAAAGCCAATACGGGTTGTTCGCTATCACGGCACTCAGGATAACAGCTGTCGATCATATAATCGGTGAATTCGCTGAGTAGGTCAGGGGCAAAGCTAGCAATCCATTCGATGTGACCAAGGCGAATATGAGTATCAGCGACTCGCATCAGTGCCGCACCAGCCTCGACACGTTCACGGCGTACAGGAGTATCAGTTACCACGAAGCCTAATGCATTAGAGGAGGGAATATCGAGCTGGTTGAGCGCATGGCCACATAAGTACTCACGAATAGTACTGCGTAATACCGCACGGCCATCACCCATCCGCGAGTAGGGCGTCAGACCACAGCCTTTTAGATGCAGGTCTTGGCGCTTATCATTATTATCGATTACTTGCGCCATCAGCAAGCCACGACCATCACCCAATTGTCCTGCCCATTGTCCAAACTGATGACCAGCATAAGCCATGGCTAGCGGTTCAAACTCAGCAGGTAGATAATGACCAGCCAGAATATCAACCCAGCGTGTCATCAAGTCGCTATCTTCTGTCCAGCCCAATTGCTCAGCTACCTGAGTATTGAAATGACCTACACGTGGGTTATTCAAGGGAACAGGAGGCTGACGATTATAAAGGCGCGGGTCTAAGTTGACATAAGTATTTTGGTAGCGCATAGCAACAATCCCTTATAGAAGTATTAGTGAATAAAACTACTATAACATAGCCATATTTCTAGGGCATGTTTGATCAGGCATAACTGGTTGCTGGTTTATAATTAGCTAAGCATTAATGATACATAGCCTAAGCAATAATGTGTTGTTATCTAAGCACTATGGATAGCGTTTAGTTAATCAACGCGCTGTTACAGACAATAAACTAAGCATGGATAGTTTATTGAGATGTTGTAGGTCAATAGATTGAGTGAACAAAGCAACTGCCAGCGTACTTATAAAAAGTAGCTATTGAAAAAGCAGCTAGTGAAAAAGCAGCTTTAAAAAAGGACTTATTGAAAACATTACTTATTAATAACAGTGCTTGTTAATAACAGTGCTTATTAATAACAGTGCTTGTTAACAGCACTAACTATAAAAAATAAGCAATAAAAAACCCCCTAGCTCTTGAAGATAGGAAGTTTTTAAAATATATAAAGTTTAACTTATATTAGAACTAAGCGGCTTTGCTGTTATGACCAATAGAGCGGAAAGCCACCTTTAAGTTGTCATTATGCTCATGGATCTTCTGTTCGATATTGGCATACTCATGCTTAAGCTTATCATCAACTTCATGTAAGCGATCAGCAAACTCAGTCTTTTTCATCTCAATAGCTTTTGCTTTTAGCGCTTGCCATTCTTCAACGGTCTGAGTAAAGGCCTCAAATTCAAACTTGATACGATCCTGAAAAGTCTTCATAGCATGAGGAATATCTAGACCACCAGCATTGACTGTATCGATCTGTTGCTGCGCTTTTTTGAACTGCATTTGTACTTCAGCATGCTTGATAGTCGTATCATCAATAGTACGTAACTCAGTAGTCAAACCAACTTTTGATAATCCAGCAATCAACCATTTAGTTGGATCATACTGCCACCATTTGACTCCATTACGATAGTCGTATTGGAAGAAATGATGATAGTTGTGATAGCCTTCGCCCCAAGTAAACAGAGCTAAAAAGAAGTTATCACGGGCAGTGTTAGTATCAGTATAAGGACGTGAGCCAAACATATGACATAACGAGTTAATAAAGAAAGTGAAATGGTGAGTCAATACTAAGCGTAACAAGCCCGCTAGTACTAAAGTTCCCCATACATCACCTATCAACCAGCCAATCGCTGCTACTAAACCGACGTTAGCCGCTAGTACCCAAAGACCATAGTACTTATGTTGAATCTGCAAAGTTCTATCTTTAGTCAAGTCTGGAATGTTTTTGTAATCAAACTTACCACTAGGATAGTTCTTTAACATCCAACCAATATGACTGAAGAAAAATCCGCGCTTCGCTGAATACGGATCATCCATGCGATCATCAACATGACGATGATGACTACGGTGACCAGATACCCAATCAAATGCTGAACCTTGCACTGCTAGGGTTGAGCCTAACAACAAAAAGTTTTTTACAATAGGATGAGCTTTGTAGGCACGGTGAGCAAGCAGACGGTGATAGCCTGCAGTAATGCTGATACCCGTCCATACCATAAACGCACCAAATACACCCCAAACAGGCGCACTAACTTGATGGGTAAATAGATACCACGGAGTAATAACTGCAGCAGCAATTGGTGTGGTTATCAAAATAGTGGCTGGAATCCAGTTAATCGGTGCTTTTTTAAATTCAAGCTCACGAATATCAATAGGCTTCTCAGTAGAGAGAGCATTATTGTTATCACTAGTGCTGGCGCTAGTTTTAGTATTAATACTAGTGTCATCATTAGCAGGAGACAGCTCATTAACGTTACTAGTTGCGGTAGGCTGCTCGCTAGCAGCTTCATTGGCTTTGCCTTCTTCATACCAAGTCTTTAGGCGTAATGCCTGAGTACCAGCGGTCTGAATAAGTATGTCGCTAGATTTGATAGCCAAACGTAAGCCTTTGAGCGGTAAGCCCATTGCTGTTTTTGCAATCATATAATATCCCTTACGGTATTAGTTTCAGCCTCTATATTACTCTAAAACTGATAGAAAGTGAACACCTATACACTAGAAAAATATTGCTAAATAACAATAGCTTGTATGAATAAGGCAATATATATAACCAGTATCTTATTAGCTCTCAGCAATTAGGCGAATATGTAATTGATTATGCAAATATGTTAACCAATTAACGCTGATAATTATTAAGTCATTATAGGCAGTAGTTAACCGTTTAAGAAAAGTTAGCGGTTATTTATTCGCTAAATAAGCCATGCCAATCAAGTCGTTAGCCAGTAGCAGCATTCTATATTAATAGTTGACTGGGAATATCAGTGATAATGGTATCGACTTGCCAATGAACCAACTGTTTAGCAAATGCAATATCGTTGACGGTCCAAGCGCTTACCCGCAAATCATAACGGTGACAGTAATCGATCACTTGTTTGTTAAGTAGTAAATAGTGAATACCTAAGCTGCTACAGCCAAGTTGTAAAGCGGTATGGGGTGCACGGTTCAACAGCTTGGCGTCACGTACTAGTAGGCCACGTGCCATAGGTGATAATAGTTTATTGCGTTGTAGCTGAGCTAACAGTTCTACATCGAAGCTAGTGAGCACAATGGGTAGGCGAGCTAAAGGACTGTCAATTAAATAGCGGCATAAGGCATGCACCAATTTTGGATGATTGGTTCGGCTATGAGTTTTTATTTCCAACTCAATATGAGTGAACTGAGTTAGCGGTTGCACGGTTTTCAATGAAGGGTTAGAGCTGGCCTTAGTAGCCCTAGGTTCGGCTAACGCCAATGAATTATTAAGCCGCTTTTTTTGTGGCTCTACCAGCGAGGGTTTTAAGGTATGCATTTTTTTTGCTGGCGATGCTACGGCTAAGGCCTGTGCCAGCTGATCTAAAGTAATGATTTGATGACCTAGTTGTAAGTGACGTTGAATCTCCACTAAGCTCATTTGGTCAATACGAGATTGTAGTCCGCACAGGCGCTGTAGAGTATCATCATGGAAGACCACTAAATGTCCATCAGCGGTCAACTGCACATCGAACTCAATACCTGCTAAGCCATGCCGCTTTAACTGATTAGCATGTTCAAAGCCGGAAAAGCTGTTCTCTAGTGCTTCATAGCGTGCACCACGATGACCTAGAAGTTGGGTATTGGCAAGCTCTATCATAAGGGTATAGTCAAGGGTTAAGGAGTAGGGGGTATAACACTCAGCTATTAAGGATAAACCACTAACGGTTAACGCTTGATATCGGCTTTATTGCTCTGCTAAAAATAGAAGGCGACTGAGTTTATTCAAACCAGAAATAAAGTTTAGCGTTTATAAATGAAATTATTATGGCAATCTAATCAATAGTTTGTTATGTTTTTGCAACTATTAGTCTGTTTTGTGACTATTGACTGTATTTATTTCTATATCTTTAAGCTGGGGTAATGAACATCTGTGTCAAACACCGTATAATAGCGTGATTTTAAGCCCTATCATTGCAGCTTTGATAAGTGCAAAACTGTTAGTAAGCTTAGATCAGTACTTAGTCTAATGACTAATGAATCAATCTACGACTATAAAGCTAGTCAACAACTATGAAACCAAGCACTGACGATAGTAGCGCAAATGGTAAAATCAGGAGCAAGACAAGTATGAGTACAGCGAGTAATAGCATAATCAAATGGTCACAAGTTGCCGGTATTGGTTTATTATGCAGTTTGGCCGTCGCTGGGTGCAATCGCTCAGAAAAAGTAGATCAAGAAGAGCTTGATAATACTGAGGAAGCAGTAGTAGTCAATGATGGTGCAGTAGCTCCTGTAATCGCCTGTGATAATCCGCTGGTACAAGATCGCCTAAGAAGTGCATTAAAAAACACTTTAAATCAGCAAGCCCAGAGCTTATCTAGTAGCTATGCTAATGCGGTAGAAGTCAGTGTTGACCCTAGTTCAGTTACTAGTAAAGTTAATGGTATTTTGATCGATGTGCAAAATGCAGCAGTACTGCAAGAAGCCAACGCCAACGGTATGACTACTTGTCAAGCCAGTGTCAGTATGACTTTGTCTAGCGAAGACCTGTATCAAGCCAGCCAATTACAAGCTGCTAATAACCAACCAAGCTTACAAACTCGTTTGGCTCAAGCCAATATTCGTATCAATAATAATATGTTGGTCGATGATGCCTTTACTTATGTAGTAGCTGCTAAAGATGGACAAATCCAAGCTCGTATCGCTGGAGAGTCTACGCTAGTCACTATAGTGTCTGAAGTCATGGCAGGTTCTACAGTGAAGTCAGTTATCGACAATCAAAGAGCTCAGCGTCAACAACAGCAGGCCGAACGTCGTAGTGAAGGCGCCGCGCAAAGAAACAACAATCGTGTTGAGCGTCCGAAGCCGCAAGTAGTAAGACCGCTTGAAGCTACGCGTCCAGTACAGCCTGTGCGTCCGGTTCAGCCAGTAACGCCGCCGAAGATTAATCAAGACAGTGGACAGAGCAGTACGCCAAGCAAACCACAAACTAGTAGCCCAGCAGCGACTCCTAGCACTAGCAGTAGTACTAAGGCTCCAGCTACTGCACCTAAAGATGACAGTATCGATATGGTAATCATTGAAGATGGAAGTGCGGTTTATTAGTAAGCTATCAATAGCTGATTAACCACTATCGATTGATGATTTTAGTAATAGGTTTTGATGATTGCTATTAATGGCTTAGCGCTTATGCTGATAGTATCAACTAAGCGTTAAGTTAATAGTTATCCTAAGCCATAAAAAATGCTCGCAACCCCTATAACGGCTGCGAGCATTTTTTATGGTTTATACTTATGCATTACTGAGGCAGTACTTATGCATTACTGAGGCAGTACTGATGCATTACTGAAGCAATGCTTATATAGTTATTGAAGCCAGCAGTGCTACTAGCTTTAAATTAATTTTGTGGGTTAGGCAAGTTCTGTAATACTTGGTTATCCCACAATACTTCAGAGACTTGTTTAGGATCAGTACAGAATCTTGCTGCTACAAACAACCAGTCCGATAAGCGGTTGACTAAACTTACCGCTGTACTACGAATGGCTTGTGGACTCTGCTGTTGTAACACCACCGCTTGGCGTTCAGCGCGGCGGCAAACCGTACGAGCGACATGCAGCTGGCTGACTAACAATGAGCCTGTGGGTAAGATAAAATCTTTTAGCGGCGGTAAATGCTCATTCATGGCATCGATTTGCTGCTCTAGCCAGTCGATGTGAGTGGCATTAATACCTTCATACTCAGGCATTGCCAGCTCACCACCGATATTGAATAATAAATGCTGGATAACGACTAATGCTTGATTAAAATCAGTAGCAGCTTGCTGTTGTAAACGCTCAGGTAAACAGCTATTGGCGATAGCATTGCTAAAGTGAGCGCGCACTAAGCCGATATGGGAGTTAAGCTCATCGATATCACCCATTACACTAAATAAGTCATCAGCCTTGCTTACACGGCTACCATCTGCCATGCCAGTAGTACCATCATCTCCGGTACGAGTATAAATTTTGCTTAAGCGATTGCCCATTATTATTCCTTATTTGTTTATAATTAGCTATTTATCAGTCGATGTTTAGGACTGTCATTACCATTGTAGTATTTTAATGCTATTTTCGCTAAGATAGATTGCTATTAAAGTAGGGTAGCAGCTTTAAAGCGCTCAAGTTCACGCAAATAGCGTCTAGTTAACGAGATTATAGTAAACTGCTACTACTTTACTTTTTATTATCATTAATATTATTGTTAATACTTTCACTTACAAGGCTATTTTATGATCACCACACCTCTTGCCGATGCCATGTCGCAGTTGTCTATTTATGATTCGATGACAGGAGCAAAGCAGACCTTCACAGCGCTTAACGCCGGTAAAGTGGGTATGTATGTGTGTGGAATGACGGTTTATGATTATTGTCACATTGGCCATGCCCGAGTGATTGTCGCCTTCGACATGGTGGTACGCTGGCTGGCGCAATCGGGTTATAAGGTCAACTATGTACGTAATATTACTGATATAGACGACAAGATTATCGCCCGTGCGCTGGAGAATAAAGAAGATATTGCGGCCTTGACTCAACGCTTTATCGAAGCGATGCATGAGGATGCTGATGCTCTTGGTTGCCTAGCACCGGATGCTGAGCCTCGTGCGACTGATCATATCAATGATATGCAGCAGATGATCGAGATTTTGATTAATGGCAACTATGCTTATGCGGCAGATAATGGTGATGTTTATTATGCGGTCGATAGCTTTGCCGATTATGGCAAACTCTCCAAACGCAATCTTGATGAGATGCAAGCTGGCTCACGAGTAGAAGTTGAAACCGTTAAACGCAACCCATTTGACTTTGTGTTATGGAAAGCGGCAAAACCGAACGAGCCGCAGTGGGCATCCCCTTGGGGCCAAGGACGTCCAGGCTGGCATATTGAGTGTTCAGCGATGTCGATCAAATGCTTAGGTAATACTTTTGATATTCATGGCGGTGGTCATGACTTACAGTTCCCGCATCATGAGAATGAGATTGCGCAGTCAGAGGCCAGTACTGGTTGTGAGTATGCACGCAACTGGATGCACGTCGGCTTTATTAACGTTGATGGCGAAAAGATGTCCAAGTCGCTAGGCAATTTCTTTACCATTCGTGAGGTCATGGCTAGATATTTACCTGAAACAGTAAGATTTTTCTTATTGTCGAGCCATTATCGTAGCCAAGTGAACTTTTCAGATGTGGCTTTAGATGAAGCTCATAATAGCTTAAGTAGATTATATCAAGCCTTAAAAAGTGCCGAGCAGCTGCGCAATGAGATCTTAGTGCTCGATGACGCTATTATCAATAGCGCTTATGCTAGTACCGCTGGACGAGACTTTATAGCAGCGATGAATGATGATTTTAATAGCTCGGCGGCTACTAGCATATTGTTCGGGCTGGCACGTGATATTAATAAAGCTATCAAAGCTGAGGATGTCGATACTGCTTGGCAGGGCGCGCAGCAGCTTAAAGCTTTAGCGCAAGTGCTAAACATATTACAGCAACCAGTACAGCAGTTCTTGCAAGCCGTCATTGGTGATAAGGCCGACGATAGTCTCACTGATGGCGTTATCGATGATTTGATCATTGAACGGGCCAATGCCAAAAGTAATAAAGATTTTGCGCGTGCTGATGAGATTCGAGTGCAGCTAAAAGACGCTGGTATTGAGTTAGAAGACAGCCGTAGCGGGACTACGTGGCGACGTGCATAATGAGCTTGGGGTAATAGTTGCCTTTATAGTTAATCATTTAACCCAGCAAGCTAGAGACTCTGAGCACAAGCGAAAATATAACATGCGAGCAAGCGTCATATTTGCTATAATATGGCGTTATTTTAGCGGGATAATTAAGTCATTGTGAGCCATTAGCTGCTTTATTGCTTATCGCTACTGACGATAGATTAATTGAGCACTGTTTTACCTTTGCTTCGGCCTGGTCTTATGAGTAGTTAAGCATCGTTTGCATAAGGTCTAATCAGGCTAAGCAAAAACCAATAGTAACTGTCTGTATTTAGCCGTTACTAATTATCAGTGGTTTCAACCCGCTCTAATTTATTATCTTGATCTCAAGCTCCCTCCCATCAAAATAACCACTATTAGGGGTATGTATGTTACGTATTGTCGATGAAGCCTTCACTTTTGATGACGTGTTATTGTTACCAGCCTATTCTGAAGTTCTCCCAAAAACAGCCAACTTAACCACGCGACTGACCAAAAGTATCACCTTGAACTTACCGCTCATTTCTGCGGCTATGGATACAGTGACAGAGTCTGAAATGGCCATTACTATGGCGCAGTTAGGCGGTATGGGTATTCTACATAAAAACATGGATATCATTCAGCAGGCAACCCAAGTTCGCCGAGTCAAAAAATTCGAAGCCGGTACAGTAGTAGATCCTATTACTGTCTATCCAGAAATGTCTATCGGTGAGCTGCTAAAGTTAACGCAAGACAACAATATCTCTGGGGTGCCAGTAGTTGAAAAAGGTACTGATAAAGTAGTAGGTATCGTCACCCATCGTGATTGGCGTTTTGAGACTAATCTGTCATTGCCAGTCAGTCATATCATGACGCCAAAAGAGCAGTTAGTCACCGTACATGAAGGTGAAAGCAACGAAAATATCAAAAAGCTGCTTCATGAGCATCGCATCGAAAAAGTTATTGTCATCGATGATGACTTCCGTTTGCGCGGTTTAATCACTGTCAACGACTTTGCCAAAGCCGAGAATAATCCTAACGCTTGTAAAGATGATCAAGGTCGTTTGCGTGTTGGCGCAGCAGTTGGTACGGGCGCAGATACTCAAGCGCGCGTTGAAGCTTTGGTTGGCGCTGACGTCGATGTCATCATAGTTGACACTGCACATGGTCACTCAAGAGGGGTGATCGATAAAGTTGCTTGGATCAAAAAGAACTTCCCACATATTCAAATCATCGGTGGCAATATTGCTACAGGCGATGCTGCTAAGGCGTTACGTGATGCTGGTGCTGATGCGGTAAAAGTAGGTATCGGTCCTGGTTCAATTTGTACTACTCGTATTATCGCTGGTATTGGTGTTCCGCAAATCTCGGCTATCGATAATGTGGCTAGTGCGTTACAAGACAGTATCCCACTAATTGCTGATGGCGGTATTCGTTATTCAGGCGATATGGCTAAAGCTATCGCTGCGGGCGCTTCTTGTATTATGGTCGGCTCATTAATGGCAGGTACTGAAGAAGCACCAGGCGAAGTTGAGCTATTCCAAGGCCGTTACTACAAAGCTTATCGTGGTATGGGTAGTTTAGGAGCTATGTCAGGCGACAACGGCTCATCAGACCGTTACTTCCAAGACGCTAAAGATGGAGTTGAAAAACTGGTTCCTGAAGGTATCGAAGGTCGTGTGCCTTATAAAGGTCCAGTAGCAGGTATCGTCAATCAATTGGTCGGTGGCTTGCGCTCCTCGATGGGCTATACCGGTTGTGCCACTATTGAGGATATGCGCACTAAGCCGCAGTTCATCAAAGTGACTTCAGCTGGGATGAAAGAGTCGCATGTTCATGATGTACAAATCACTAAAGAGGCGCCTAACTATCGAGTCAATTAGGTCTTATTAGCACCCAGATACAGACAGTCAACGATGCTTATACATTGTTGGCTGTTTTTTTTGTAAAATAAGTCAGTCTTAGCAATAACAGAGGTTGTTTTTGGCGGTTTAGGTTATGATGGTTTTTTTAAAATCATAAACTTAGGTCTCTACTATAGCGCTTCAAATAATATTAATAAGATAGTAGATTTAAAAAACAGTTTAATAAGAGAGGTCTTAGTATGTTAATGCTCAAGGTCTTAGCACTTTTATGAGTTAGCAAAAGGATATAACGACAATGAGTTACTTTGGTACTGATGGTATTCGTGGAAAGTTCGGTGAGTTGCCTATCACCCCTGATTTTATTTTGAAGCTAGGCTATGTCACCGGCCAAGTGCTTATAGAAAACAATAACAGTAGCCGTAGACCTAGTGTGGTGATTGGTAAAGATACTCGACTATCAGGTTATGTGATTGAAGGCGCACTGCAAGCAGGTTTCAATGCTGCTGGGGTCGATGTACACATGCTCGGGCCTCTACCGACACCAGCTATCGCTCATTTAACTCGTAGTTTTAATGCTGATGCAGGGGTAGTTATCTCCGCCTCTCATAATCCTTATTTTGATAACGGTATTAAGCTGTTTTCAGGAGATGGCAAAAAGCTAACTGATGAGATGCAAAACGCTATTAATGACAAGTTAAGGGCCATTATGAGCCCTGCAGATGGCGCAGATGCTAGCGAGTTAATGCCCATAGTAGATCCGGCAAACTTAGGTAAAAACCATCGTATCGATGATGCAAAAGGCCGTTATATAGAATTCTGTAAAGGCAGCTTCCCTTATCAATATGATTTGGCTCATTTGACGATAGTGATAGATTGCGCTAATGGAGCAGGGTATAGCGTGGCGCCTAGAGTATTGCGTGAGCTTGGCGCTACAGTAATAGCAATCAATAACAAACCAGATGGTCTCAATATCAATGCTGATTGTGGTTCTACCCATCCTGAAGGTTTGCAACAAGCAGTAATAGAACATAATGCTGATGTCGGTATTGGCCTAGACGGTGATGGCGATCGTATCGTCATGGTCGATGAAATGGGCAACCTAATCGATGGCGATGGTATTTTGTATCTATTAGCGACGCAAGGTAAGCAACAAGCCGCTGGGGTAGTGGGTACCTTGATGAGTAACATGGGCCTAGAGCTAGCCTTACAAAAGCTCGGCATTGGCTTTACTCGTGCTAAAGTTGGCGATCGCTATGTGATGCAAGAGCTAGACGCTAATGGCTGGATACTAGGCGGCGAGCCCTCAGGACATATATTATGCTTAGATAAGAGCCGTACTGGTGATGCTATTATCGCCGGCTTGCAAGTGTTAGCTGTGATGCAAGAGCAAGATAAGGCTTTGAGTACCCTTACCGAAGGTTTTGAAGTATTGCCGCAAAAGCTAGTCAATATACGCCTAGCAAAAATGCAAGACCCTTTTGCTCATGCAGAATTAGTAAGCGCTTTTGATAAAGCAACAGCGACTCTAAAAGGGCGCGGCCGTCTACTTATTCGCCAGTCAGGTACTGAGCCGATGATCCGAGTCATGGTTGAGTCGGACGATGAAATAGAGTGCGATGTTATGGCTAACGGCTTAGCTGATCATATCAAAGCGGTGCTAAATTAATAGCTGACCATCCTAGCGGTATGGTATAAGCTATCATGAGTTAGCGGTATTCTATACCTAGTAATAATATCAATAAATGACTAAGGATAAGTTATGAGTATGGATTTCACCGATCAGCGTTTGTCATACGAGAAAGGTACTCTCGATCAACAGTCAGTGCCAGCTTCACCATTTGAGCTGTTAAAAAGCTGGGTCAACGAAGCCACTGACCAGCAAGTAAAAGAACCTTATGCGATGAGCTTAGCCACTTGCGGCGCTGACCAAAAGCCAAGCGTGCGTATTGTACTGATGCGTGAGATTACTGACAAGGGCGTGGTGTTTTATACCAATTATGATAGCGCTAAAGGGCAAGATATCGCTGAAAACCCTAACGCTGAAGTACTGTTCTTTTGGCATGAACTTGAGCGTCAAATTCGTATCAGTGGTCACGTCGCTAAGATTGATGCTGATAAGTCAGCTCAATACTTTCAAAAGCGTCCACATGACAGCCAAGTCGGTGCGTGGGTCAGTCAACCACAAAGTGGCGTAGTCGCTAGCCGTGCGCTAATGGAAGATAAGTTCGAGCAACTACAAAATCAATATCCACAAGGCGAAAAGGTGCCAACTCCAGCGTTTTGGGGTGGCTACGAGATTACTATTAATGAGATTGAGTTTTGGCAAGGGCGCGCCAATCGGGTACACGACCGTATTGTCTATAGTCATGATGCGGATAGTAATGATTGGACTACTAAGCGTCTATTGCCATAACTATTTAAGCGCTAGTTAGCCAATAGCGTATTTTTAATAATTTGCTTTTAATGATTTGTTTTTAGCAGTAAAAAGCCACTCTCAAGCCCTATTTTAATAAGGTTTATCGAGTGGCTTTTTATTACTTATTTTTACTAATTATAATCAATATTTTTCTACTTTTAGCGATTATCAGTACTAGCAGCATTACCAGCATTAGTATCGACATCCACTGAGACTGACATACCAGGACGCAACTGGGCTAGACCTGCTTGGCCCTGATCTAAGTCAATACGTACTGGGATACGCTGAGCTATTTTAATATAGTTGCCTGTAGCTGGGTTAGCAGCGCCAGCACTGAACTCGCTGCCAGTCGCCGGTGAAATATTACTAACATGACCTGTGAACTTCACCCCGCCTAGAGCATCGACGTGGACTATAGCCCCTTCACCTATCTTCATATTAGCTACTTGGGTTTCTTTAAAGTTGGCAATAATCCATACGCCTTTTGGCACAATATACATCAGCTGAGTACCAGCATTGACGAATTGTCCTACTTGCACACTGACTTGACTGAGCTGTCCAGCTTCAGGAGCGCTAATAATAGCATTATCTAAATTAATCTGTGCTTGCTTAGCTGCCGCTTCAGCATTTTTAATATTAGCATCTAGTGATGAGCGATTACCGCTGGTCTTCTTGCTGGCTTGTTTGGCGGCTTGTAGATTAGCTTGGGCTTGCTGGACGGCGGCTTGAGCTTTAGCCAGTTGCGCTCTAGTATGAGCCACTTCTGCCTTTGACACAGCACCGATAGAATCCAAACCTTGATAGCGATTGACATCTTCTCGAGCGCTATCAACACTCACCTTAGCACTATACAAGTCAGCCTCGCGCGCCTCGATTTGCGCCTGACTAGTACCAGTATCTTGCTCGTTGCTAGAGCGGTTAGAGACTGCTACTTCAATATTGGCCTGCGCCTGTTCTAGCTGCTGCTGAAAAGTGCGATCGTCTATCTTGATTAGCAGATCACCAGTTTTTACATTGGCGAAGTCTTCCACATTGACCTCAGTAACATAGCCTGATACTTGCGAGCTAATGACCGTAGTCTGACCTTTGACAAAGGCATTATTAGTCTGCTGAACAGTCGGGGTGAAAGGCGGTAGTTTCCAAGCATAGAGTATCAGTGCTACCCCAATGATAATCAGCGCAATCAATAAGCCTAAATTAAGGTAAGACTTCTTTTTAGGGGACCAACCTTCAGCACTAGGGATAGGCTCTTTAGGTGGCATTGGTGGCTGATCAGCTTCAGCGGTCACTGGCTCTGTGGTTGAGGAAACAGCAGCTGGCGAAACCTCATTAGGTTCTGCTGTTAGGTTATCGTCTTGCGTAGGTGTGATGACCGTTTTGCTGAGACTAGTACTAGGCTGTATGGGGGCTTTGGGCGCTGTAGCGTCAGTTGGCATCTGAGCTTGTTGGCCGTTGTTATCAGTGCCATTGGTTTTATCTGGGCTCACGACGCGCTCCTAAAAATTTGAATAAACATAAAAAGTAACTTCTATAGTAATAGGGTCTATTAAACATTAACCAATAGTCACTATTGATAGCTAGTAAGGCCAAGTATACCAACAGTGATTAGCGTTATTTTGGTTCACGCATTTTAGCAATGGCAGCCAGCTCTTTAGCCAATGGATTAATTTTATGATAGCGATAATATAAGTAATTAATCAATAGAATAATGACAGTAATAGTCGCTATACTGCCCATCAAAAAGAATAAATCATCATAAGCTGCGACCGTTGCTTGCTGCTGAACGCCTTGTAATACTCGTGCTACTGCGGCAACGCTTGCTTGTGCTGAATCCGTAGTTTGGCTCAATAAGCCACCACGTATCCCTGCCACTTGTCCCGCCAGCGCAGGATCGCCTAAATTTACAGTGCCAACCATATCGGCATAATGGACCTTAGTGCGAATGGTAGTAAAAGCCTGAATAGCAGCGGCACCAGCAAGGCCACCAATAGTTTGCGAGATACCAAAGATCACCGAAAAGCTAATGATGTAGGCTGGGCCATTAGCCAGCGCACGAAACATACCCTCAAACACCATCGGCCCCATAAAATAAATGGCGGCAAAGGCAATCATAAACTGACTGGCATAAAACATATAAGGCGCTGAGTTCACTGATACGCCGGTGTCTATCCAAGCGCCTAAAGCAATCAATGCTACCGCAAAGATAACCGGTCGGCGTAATTCCATCGCATTAGTACGAAAAACACTAATCGCTAGAGCTAGTACACTGGCTGCCAGTACCACTATATAAAAAGTAATCAATTGATCGTTGCCGTAGCCTAAGTTGGCTAATAATCCTGCTGCGCCTACGCTCTGCTCAGACAGCAAAATTCGCATGGTTGCACCAGTAATCATAAAAGCAATAATGTTGCGGCTACGCATCCAACGTACTTGCAGCATAGGATTTTTGCGATGCGTTTCGATCCATAGCGCGATACTAATAGTAATCACTGCGATAATAAGGGGATAACTCAGCCAAGGCGTGCTCCACCACTGAATCCTACCTTGTACGAAGAATACGCATAACGCGGCTAAACCACTAGCAAAAAAGGCAAAGCTCAAAATATCGAGTTTCTCAAATACTTTTTCGGTAATACCTGCTGGCAGCTCGAGAATATTCATTAAGCCAAAGCAGATCAGCGCTAAGCCTACTTCAAATAGAAATAGATTCTCTAGCTGACCATCGATAGCAAGGTAAGGGGAGATAATACGTGATAACGGAATACCTAGCTGTACTAAGCCAAAGCCCAAAATTAAGCCACTAATACGCTTAGCTGCTGGCATTCCTTGCAGACAATAAAATATCGATAGCACAGTCATAGCACTAGCGACCACACCACTAAAGCCCCTCGCCACGATTTCTAAATAATAAGAGTCAATTTGGATGCCCGTAGTAGTCGTTAATAGTCCACTACTCACTAGCCACTGCATGCTAGTGGCGGTTAATAAAAAGAACAAAGTAATTTTGCTAAACAGTGACATACCAAACTGCTGACGTATCTTGTATAGCAGTACGGTAATACAAGCATTAGTCATATTATAAGCGACCGATATCCAGCCACCTTCGACTGGGGTCAGACCCATTTCACCTTGAATTTGAGTTAGATTGGCTACCAATAGACCGTTTTGAAAGCTGGCGGTTAAACCAATAAAAATACCGATGAGCAGATAGAGTACCTTGCGAGGCACAGGATGATCGGGGGTAGCAGGCGAGCCCACCATAAACGGCTGTTCATGCGGCTTAAATTGATATTCGTTACTCATGAGGGTACAGAATTCTATGTAGAGAGAAGAGGTAAGGACTTAGCCGATCTTTAAAGCCAGCAAAAATACTATCAAAGTAAAGCTAAGACCCATTTAAATGAATAAGGACAGGACGGTGTACTGCCACTAGTTCCTTAAACTATGCGCCTACAATGATTCTATTAGACCGTTTTACTGCCACTTTAAAAACACGGTATTTTAAAAACGGTATTTTAAAAACGGTATTTTAAAAGAACGCTATAAATCCGCTTATAAAGCAATAGCTAACGAAAGCCTATCAGTGCCAAAGTCTAATATTTAACGAACTTTCGACTACCATACAAAAAATAGCCCAAGAGTCGCTTGAGCTATTTTATCATATTTTTAGTTAGGCGTTCACTTGCTTACAGTGGCCAGTTCAGGTTTAAACTCTACTATCGAGTTTCATCGTGATTAGCTTCTAGGCGCATTGCCCGTTGATAGCTATCGAGACTGGCAAGCTGTAGGGCATACTGTTTGATATGGGGGTAATTATCCAATTGCTTGCGCTTAGCGAGCATAATTAGATCAAAAGACAACATAAAATCAGCACCACTAAGCTTATTGCCGACAATAAAAGACTTACCCTCAACCATAGTGTTTAAGTAATTCAGCAGTCTATGTTTTTCTTCACTAATATAACTATCTAGAAAAGCGTTATCGACTATCCCTGATTTTTTGGTGAAGAGCTCAAGCAATAAAGGCACCATTAGCGAGCTTTCAGCAAAATCAATCCATTGTAAATAGTGACCATAGTCAGTGCTCGTAGAGGCTGGGCGCAAACAACGCTCTGGTGCAAAGCGTTCAATCAATAGCTGAGTGATAGCACCTGATTCTGAATATAACTCACCATCCATCTCGATGACTGGTGATTTACCTAGTGGATGCACCGCTTTTAAACTATCGGGTGCTAAATTAGTCTGCGCATTACGCTGATGACTAATAATCTCGTAAGGTTGGCCCAATTCTTCTAACAGCCATAAAGTACGCAGTGAGCGAGATTGGTTAAGATGATGCAGTCTGATCATGATAGTAGCCTTAGTTGCAGTAATGCTTTTTATTAACGTTGCAGTCTTGCGAGTAAGCGCTTGGCAGCTTCCTCTGATGATGCTGGATTCTGTCCGGTGATTAATAAACCATCTTCAACCACATAAGACTGCCAGTCAGCGACTTTTTGGTAGTTACCACCATTAGCTTTTAGCGCATCTTCTACTAAGAAGGGCACGACATCAGTAAGGCCAACTGCCTCTTCTTCTGAGTTAGTAAAGCCAGTAACGGTTTTACCTTTGACCAAATATTCACCGTCAATTTTGACATTCTTCAAAGCGGCAGGCGAGTGACAAACAAAAGCAACCGGCTTGTCTTGCTTAACAAAAGTCTCAATCAAATTGATAGAGTCTTTATCAACTGCTAAGTCCCATAATGGACCGTGACCACCAGGATAAAACACAGAATCAAAATCTTCAGCTTTCATATCAGCCAGTTTTTTAGTATTGGCAAGATGCTGTTGAGCATCAGTGTCGTCTTTAAAACGGGTGGTATCTTTGGTTTGCGTATCTGGCGTATCACTACTAGGATCAAGTGGTGGTTGACCGCCAGCAGGAGAGGCAAGAGTAATAGTTACTCCAGCGTCAAGAAAAGCGTAGTAAGGGGCAGCAAACTCTTCTAGCCAAAAGCCAGTTTTTTTACCAGTATCACCTAAACGATCATGAGAAGTCAGTACCATTAGAATATTCATATTTATCCCTATTTATTAGTTTTACTTATTTATATTTTTTTACTTATTGACAGTTAGTAATCAGTTTTTATAATAAATAATTAAAAGCCGACTACTAACCGTAGCTGTTTTTTACTGTAATTACTGATGAATAATGTTAAGAATTAGTTAACTTCAGCAACTTTTATTACTGTTTTGCCAAAGTTGTTACCCTCTAGCATGTCAAAGAACGCTTGCGGCGTTTGAGCTAAACCTTCGACTTGATGTTCTTTAGTTTTTACGGTGCCAGACTCGACCCAAGCACTCATAGTTTTTAGAAACTCTGGGAAATGGTCACCATATTCTTCAAAGATAATAAAGCCTTTGATCGTTAAGCGTTTACTGAGAATATTACCCATCAGGACGCTTAAGCGATTTTTACCATCTGGCAAATCAGTGGCGTTATATTGTGATACTAAGCCACATACTGGAATACGGGCATGAGCATTCAATAGGGGCAATACCGCATCAAATACTTTGCCGCCGACATTTTCATAATAGATATCGATACCTTTTGGACAGGCGGCTTTTAGCTGCTCGGCAAAGTCATCAGCGTGATGATCAATACAAATATCAAAGCCTAACTCATTAACGGCATAAGCACATTTTTCTGCTCCGCCAGCCACGCCTACAGTATGTAAGCCTAACTGCTTACCGACTTGACCGACGGTTGCGCCAACAGGACCAGTAGCTGCTGCTACTACTAAGGTTTCGCCTTTTTGCGGCTTACCAATATCGGTCAGACCCATATAGCCGGTAAAGCCTGGCATACCCAACACCCCTAAGCCGTACGAAGGGTTAGCCATATCTTTATCAAGTTTTAGTACGCCCTCGCCATCGCTGACGCTATAGTCCTGCCAGCCTGAATTCGATACTACTAAGTCACCAACAGCAAAATTAGCCAAATTAGACTCAACTACTTGCGCTACAGTTCCGCCCAGCATTACATCTCCTATCTGTAACGGGTCAGCATAGCTGGCAGCATCACTCATACGTCCGCGCATATAAGGGTCAAGCGATAAATATATAGTGCGCAGTAACATCTGACTTTCATTTGGGGTAGGAATACTACCAACAGCCAATTCAAAGTTATCGGCAGTCGGTGCGCCATGTGGGCGACTAGCCAGTTTGATTTGACGGTTTGTTTTGACGGTTTGTTGTTCAAATGGAGTATCAAAGCTCATGGTAAGCTCCTTATTTTATTTATAATGGCTGGTAATGTTTATTTAATATTAGTAGCTGCTGGCCAGTGAGCAGCTACTATTTAGTGCTTTTTAAGCCCCTATTAGTGCTTTTTAAACGCATAGTTTCAGGCTTTAGCGTTAAGCAGGGCTAGTTAACGCCCGCTCTAGAATACGGCGTGACACTGCTAAGTCATTGTTACCATGCTCACCCAGCTTGACCATTTTATGCACTTCTAACTGCTTGATGATAGGATCAATAGCCGACTGATCTAAGTCAGCGTCCGCTAGGCTGACTGGTAGTCCAAGCTCACGGAAGAAGTTTTCGGTGTGGACAATAGCCGCCTCAATAGTCGCCTCATCATCTTGTGCGGTATCAGAACTGATATTCCAGACATTACGTGCGTATTGCAGCAACTTATCTTTTTTGCTGTCCTTCAATTCACGCATGACAGATGGTAAGACAATCGTTAGAGTACGAGCATGGTCGATTGCATGCAATGAGGTCAACTCATGACCAATCATATGCGTTGTCCAATCCTGTGGTACACCAGTACCAATCAGGCCATTGAGCGCCATGGTTGCGGTCCACATTAGGTTTTTACGTGTCTCCAGATTCTCTGGATCTGCTTTAACCGCAGCGCCTTCTTCAATCAGAATTTTTAGCAAGCTCTCAGCAAAGCCATCTTGCACTTTTGCATTGACTGGATAGGTCAGATACTGCTCCATCACATGCACAAACGCATCAGCAACACCGTTCATCACTTGACGTTCAGGTAAAGTGAAAGTTTTAGTAGGGTCTAAAATAGAGAATTTAGGGAAGGTAAGCGGGTTACCAAACGGTAGTTTTGCTTGGCGCTCGCTATAGTTAATCACTCCGCCTGAATTCATCTCAGAGCCAGTCGCTGGAATAGTTAACACGGCTCCTAAGTCGATAGCAGAGTCAAGATTTCTACAATAACTAGTAAGGGCATCCCAAGCTTGTTCACGTGATACTGTGCCATCTTCTTCAGTAAGTGATGACACTAGCGCCACAAATTTACTGCCATCAATCACTGAACCACCACCGACCGCTAATAAGAAGTCAATATTATGCTCGTTGACCATATCAGCCGCTTTTAGCAAAGTAGTAAATTCTGGGTTGGCTTCAATACCGCCAAACTCAAATACTTGACGTTCACCATTTGCAGATAGAGCGTCTTTTACTTCATCTAAGGTGCCAGTACGTTGCGCTGAACCGCCACCATAAGTAATAAGTACGCGCGCATTAGTCGGAACTAATTCTGATAATTGTTTGATTTGGTTCTCGCCAAAGACGATGCGTACTGGATTGTAATATTGGAAATTATTCATAAGATTCCTAATGGGTATAAGAGTATGTTAAGTATTAAATGAGGGTGGTAATCCTCAATGGAGGTTATGCATATTGTTTGCATCTGCCCGCATTGTACATTAATTAGACCGGTCGTCTAGTAGTCATTTATTAATAGTTACAAAACTATCTTATAGACGCCTAACAAAACTCAGTGTTAAGTAGGGGTATATGAGCGTTACTATAGGTTAAGAAAATCTAATTGAATGCTAACAGGACTAACTATGAAAGGGTTGAGTAAATAGCTAAGCAAATAAAGCGCTACTAGCGCCCTATTTCAGTGGTAACCATTTGCCAGACTTCTGCTAATGGTGTATCAGTCTGACTGATTTTGGCGATCAAACTAGCACCCAACCAAGCGAAGTACCAACGCTTCGCTATGCTCTCAGCAGAGAGGTTGGCAGGGTGAGGCACGGAGTGATCTAGCCAACCGGCTTTAATTTGGGTGGCCAACCAGTTTATGGTTTGCTGATAGCCTTGATGTAATACTTTACGCATTGGCTCTGACATATCAGCAACTTCGGCGCTGAGCTTCACCACTAAGCATTTCTCATGATCACAGCCGTTCTGCTGAGTGTCATACCAGTTTTGGAAGTAGTCATAGAGTTTCTGTTGAGCGCTGCTGTCTTGCTCATCGATGATCTCTAGGCGTCTCTTATAACGAGTGAAATAGTAACTAATTATGGCTTCACCAAAGGCTTCTTTGGAGGCAAAGTAATGATAGAAGGAGCCTTTAGGTACCCCAGCAGTATCTAATATTTGCTTGATGCCGACAGCTGTAAACCCTTTTTGGGATATCAACTGGTAGCCTGTAGTCAATAGATGCATTTTAGTGTTTGACAGGCTAGTATCTGAGGCAAAAGAGTCTGGTAATATGCTAGTAGTAGACATAAAGGTTATGTCCTCCTTATTTTGTATAGTTAAAGCAGATAGTGATTGTTTTAATTATAAGCAACAGTAGTTGTCTGCAACAAGAAATCACTTTGAGACTTTGAGACTTTGAGACTTTTAAACTTTAAGACTTTTAAACTTTAAGACTTTTAAACTTTAAGACTTTGAGACTTTGAGACTTTGAGACTTTGAGACTTTGAGACTTTGAGACTTTGAGACTTTGAAAATTTTAAACTTTGAGTGTTATTAGTAAACAAGTTACGTTTATTCAACAAACAATAGTATGAATGCTGTCTTGTTTTTATAGCGTATATGGTAGCATTAGACCAGTCGTCTAGCAAGTCAGATTTAGTTATCCTGCTATGGTAAGCGCTGTGCTATGGTAAGCGCTGTGCTATGGTAAACGTCGTCATATTTTGTTTTGAGTTTTGGACTAGATATTCTCACCTTAAGCATTAGCGTTTATGACTCAAGCAAATAGCCTGTACTTACTGTTAATACTTGCTGACTATTAATATTTACCTAATAAATTTAATTTGAATAAAAATAGGAACCATTATGTCAAACAATAAGCCTAACACTGACCTTTATAGCGATTTTCAGCTACAGTATATTGCTGGTGAATGGCAGCAAGGTAAGGACGACGGTGTCAATACTGACACTAACCCGTTCAATGGTGAAACTTTAGTAGAAATTCAACAAGCCAATAAACACCAGCTCGATCAAGCTTATAAAGCTGCAGCGACTGCTCAAGTGCAATGGGCACAAGTAACGCCTGCGGAGCGTGCAAGCTTAATGCACAAAGTGGTCGATATTTTGGATCAACGTCAAGATGAGATTATTGATTGGCTAGTAAAAGAGTCGGGCAGTACACGTATTAAGGCGATGGTAGAGTTCAGTAGTGCTCGAGCGATTACCGTAGAAGCAGCTAGTTATCCCAATCGTGTCCATGGCGAGATTCGCGCTTCAAAGATTCCAGGTAAAGAGAATTTTATTTATCGTGAGCCTATCGGTGTAATCGCTGTTATTAGCCCATGGAATTTCCCTTTCCATCTGACTAAGCGTTCTATTGCTCCAGCCTTAGCGCTTGGTAATGCGGTAGTGCTCAAGCCTGCTAGTGATACCCCAGTTACTGGTGGTTTATTATTAGCCAAAATATTTGAAGAAGCGGGTCTCCCTAAAGGTCTGCTTAGTGTCATCGTTGGCGCAGGTAGTGAGATTGGGGATGCCATTGTTACCCATGATACGCCAAGTTTAGTCTCGTTTACTGGCTCAACGGCAGTGGGGAAACATATTGGTGAGCTGGCTAATAGCGGCAATTACATTAAAAAGTTAGCACTAGAATTAGGCGGTAATAATCCGTTCGTAGTATTAAAAGATGCCAATATTGACAACGCTGTCAAGGCGGCAGTGTTCGGTAAGTTCTTACACCAAGGTCAAATCTGTATCGCTATCAATCGCATTATCGTTGAAGATGAGATTTATGACGATTTTGTAGCACGTTTTCATGCTCATGTTAAGACGCTAAAAGTAGGTGATCCTAATGAGCAAGATACGGCGATTGGTCCTATCATTAATAAAAAACAGCTTGAGTCGCTAAAAGATAAAATTGCCAAAGCTAAAGAGTCGGGTGCAAATATGATCATGGGTGGGGAAATCAAAGGGCAATTGGTGCCACCACATATTTTCACTGAAGTGACTGCTGATATGGACTTGTCTTGCAATGAAATCTTTGGTCCGTTAGTCGGAATTATTCGTGCCAAAGATGAACAGGATGCTTTAGTTATCGCTAACGATACGGAGTATGGCTTATCAAGCGCCGTATTCACTGAAGATATGGAAAAAGGCTTACGCTTCGCTCGTGGTATCAAGGCGGGCATGACTCATATCAATGACATCACTGTTAATGATGAAAGTAATGCGCCGTTTGGCGGAGAAAAGAACTCCGGTATTGGCCGTTTTAATGGTGAGTGGGTACTAGAAGAGTTCACTACTTTGCATTGGATTTCGGTGCAACATACGCCTCGTGATTATCCGTTCTAAACCTTTTAATTAAACTTTTAGTATAAAAAAGACTGCCTTTGGGTAGTCTTTTTTTTGCAAACTTTGTCCATAGCCCTTTATTATAAATAACGCTCTTCTATTATGAATTTGCTATGTCATCACTTATAGCGTTACTTAGCATGGAAGCCTAACAAACCTTGTATCTCCTCGATAGTCATATGTCTAACGAGCGCCTGATCTTCTACTGATAAGCGGTTAGTGTGCTCTTTTATCATAGTATAAAGACTGCGGGCGATATCAGATGTCGAGGCATAATACATTTGTGGTTCTTCTTGGGTAAGTTTCATCAAAAACTTATCGATGATTTTACGTTTTTGAACGGCAGCGTGTACTTCAGTCATGGCAATCTCCTAGGTGTAGACCATTTAAGCAGTCAGTGTAAATATAGTCAATGTTTATACACAGTATCCTGCCAATAAAGGCTAGAATCGATAGAAGCATTAACAAGCTTTATGCGCTAGCTAGATTTTTAGATATTATAATTTAAATCAGCTGTTTTACTAACAGCGTTCGAGCCTTTGGGAACTTAAAATATGTTAAATCAGCCTGTTGATACCCTATTGAATACTTTAGCTGCTGACGGCTTAGGACAAAAAGTGGTCTTAGTATTATTTCATAATGATCTACGCCTAAATGACAATGCTACTCTGCAAAGCGCTGCGCAGTTAGCGAGCTCTACTGATGGGCGCTTGATATTAGCTTATGCGCAAGGATTGTTAAATACCCGCAATCAAAACAACTGGAGTCAAGCCTATTATTTTGATGATATGGGCGCGGCCCGCCAGCAGTTTTTGCTTGAGAGTTTGGCGGATCTAGATCAGACGTTACAGCGCCTCGGTAATAGATTGCTATATCTAAAAAATAGTCATCTAAACTTAGAGTCAGAGTCAGAGTCAGATAGTTTTAGTCAGCTATGCCAGCTAATTGAAGCGCAACAAGTCACTGATATTTGCATTAGTCAAACAGCTGACTACGCCCAGAACCAAGCTTATCAGGCATTACAGACTAAATATGCGCAGATAAAATGGCACAGTCATGCAACTACTACTTTGTTTGCAGTTATGCCTACTGAAGACTTGCCGCCAAGCTTTACCCAGTTCCGCAAAAAAGTTGAAGACCAGCATAATTTATTGACTGCTGCAAAAGATATTGCTATTAGCCCGACAGCAACAGCGCTGCCCCCACTACCGGAGGCTATGATTACTAGCACAGCGACCAATAAGCAGTGGCTCTTTGACCCGCAAAGCTCTGTTACTCAAATCTTTGACCATCAAGCGTCAGCTGAATTTAGAGGCGGCGAATCTAACGCTATACTTCACCTAAATACTTACTTTGATTCTGACGCCCCTAGCACTTATAAGACCACTCGTAATGCCCTAGATGAGTGGACGCACTCTACCAAGTTTTCAGCTTGGCTCGCTAATGGTTCGTTGTCGGTTAAGGTATTGCTCAATCGTTTACGTCAGTATGAGCGTGAGGTGATAGCTAATGGCTCAACTTATTGGATATGGTTTGAGCTCTTATGGCGTGAGTACTTTTATTGGTATGCTGTGGTCCATCAAAAAAATCTATTCTTGTTGCAAGGGATTGCCCAGCATAAGCCGACGACGACTTTTAATAATAAGCGTTTAGTACAATGGCAAAATGGCCAAACCGCTTATCCTATCGTTAATGCTTGTATGAAACAGCTGAACCATACTGGCTATATGTCTAATCGTGGTAGACAAATAGTAGCTAGCTGCTTTATTCATGAGTTGGGTCTCGATTGGCGCTATGGGGCCACTTATTTTGAGCAGCAGCTAATTGATTACGATGTCGGCAGTAACTGGGGTAATTGGCAATATTTGGCTGGAGTAGGGGCAGACCCTAGAGGTTGTAGACAGTTCAATCTAAAAAAACAAAGCCAGCAGCATGACCCCAAAAATGAATTCATTGATAAATGGACTTGATGGATAAGATAATTATTTAAATAGTTATCTAAGGTTTACCATAACCTCAGCAACCCAAAGCCGAGTTAGTAAAGGGCAGCATTAATAAAATACGCTATAGTCGATACCGAATATAATAGATACCTCACTTTATTAGGCGAGACTGGATGAGTTTTTTGGCTTGCTATGCCTATGCCGACAGAGGCTGCAAAAAACTGATCTCAATCTCGCTGTATCGTTTTACCATGAACTAACTATATCAATAAAAAGAAACTAGCTTATGAAAAAACCTAGCCCTTATTTGACCTTTGCCGGTACTATTCCGTTTATAGCGGCTGCTATCCTATTGATTATGGGAGTAGATGCGGTACCAGTGTTTGGCAAGACTGAGCATATCTTAGCCGTTTATGGCTTAGTGATTGCCACTTTTATGGCAGGCGCACAGTGGGGTAATCATTTAAGCTTAACTGATGATAACCGCTGGGCGGTCAGACTGCCTATAGTTAGCAATGTTGTTGCGCTTATATTATGGCTTGGATTTTTGACATTATCAGCTGTTGGTTTTATGGGGTTACTTATCTTTGCCTTTATTAGTTTGCTTATGGTCGATTACGGTCTCTATCAAGCGCAGATTATTAGCCCTGATTATTTTACAGTTAGGAAGTATGTCACAGCGATAGTAGTAGTGGCGCTAATAGTTGCGGTGTGGCAGATGTAAGTCATAAGACTTTACTAGTTTACTAGCTGAGCGGTAAGTATTTAAGTCATCGCTGTTTAAACCCTTACGCGCGCTTATTGTATAATCTATAACATTCATTTAAAATATATATTTAAGCTAGTGTTTATAGTATTAAGCTAACATTGAGCTATCGCTAAGCTAGCATCGAGCTAAAATCTATCGTAAGAAGACTGCCATGCAATCCATCAAGTTACCTAGCCATCCGCCAAAGTCTGTGCATCCTATTCTTAATTTAAGCTTCCGTATATTCTTTAGTGCTGCAGCAATATTTGCCATTATTACGATGCTATTATGGGCATTAGTATCTACTGGGCACACTGCTATTGATGCGCAAACCCTAAATCCGTTATATTGGCATGGCCATGAGATGATATATGGCTATGCTCTAGCAGTAGTGGCTGGGTTTTTATTGACCGCAGTGAAGACTTGGACTGGGGTAATGATGCCGCATGGCTATAAACTGCTCGCTATCTTTAGCTGTTGGGCGCTGGCACGTTTAAGCTGGTTAGCCTTTGGCTTAGGTATCGACTTTGGTTTAAATCTAGGGGCTGAGCATGGCGCAGGGCTGCTCTACGTAGCGGCAGGGTTCGATATGTTATTTATAGGATCGATGGCTTTGGTTATCTTTCGAGCGGTCATGCAAGTTAAGCAGTATAAGCAGATGGGTATTTTGGCTAAGTTGTTGCTACTAACTTTAGGCAATGGCTTGTGCTATTGGGGTATTATCAGCGCTGATATGGCAACTACTAAGCTGGGGATATACTTAGGGTTTTATCTGATCATCGGTTTAGTGCTGACTATTGGCAGGCGAGTAGTGCCCTTCTTTATCGAGCGTGGGCTTAGTATCGATAGTACAGAAACTATCAAAGTACGTAATAGTAAAGTGCAAGATATTGCCAGCTTATTATTTTTCTTAGCCTTTTTTATTGGCGACTTATTTTATCCCAATAAGTATTTACTGACTATTACCGCCCTAGGGGTTGCCGTAGTCAATATCGTGCGCTTAGTAGGCTGGTACCATCGTGATATTTGGCAAAAGCCTTTATTATGGTCATTGTTTAGCGCATTTTTAGGGATGTGTTTGAGTTTCTTATTATACGCTTTACAGCCTTGGTTTGGCTTTAATCATAGTATCGCTGTGCATGGCTTAGCGATTGCAGGAGTTGGAATGATGACTGTTTCTATGATGGCTAGAGTGTCACTAGGACATACTGGACGTAGTATTCATAAGCCGCCCAACAGCGTCAAATTTATGTTTGGCCTGATGATATTAGCGTTTGTCAGCCGAGTGCTATTGCCGCTAGTCGATATGAGTCATTATGGGTTATGGATTATGCTCGCTCAAGGGGCTTGGATTGGCTGTTTTGTACTATTTTGCTTTAGTTACTTACCGCTGCTGGCGCGGCCACGTCCAGATGGATTATTTGGTTGATTAACCTGTATTTAATAATCAGCTCCTTAATAAAACTTATTTCATAAAAAATGCTTAATAAAAGATTACTACCTAATAAGGAAGTCACTCGATGCGACTAACCAATTACAGTGACTATGCGCTGCGCTCGTTGATTTATTTGGCGGTCAAACCAGAACCGCATAAGCTAGCTAATATCAGCGATATTGCAAACAGCTATAATATCTCTAAAAGCCATCTCACTAAGATCATTCATCAGCTCGGTCAGCTCGGCTACATAGACAGTGTGCGGGGTAAGAATGGGGGCATTCGTTTAGCCCGTGCGCCAAAAGATATTAATTTAGGAGTGTTGATTAAGCAAATCGAAGCAGATTTTGCTTTAGTGGAGTGTTTTGTCGTGCCTGCCACTAACGATGAAACAGGTAAAGGGCAACGCGACTCAGCGCTGACCCTTATCGATGCTACCGCCTCACCCGCTATATCTAAGCTTGGCTGTGTCATCAGTCCAGTATGCCAACTAAAATCGGTGTTTTTTGAGGCGTTGACTGCGTTCATTGCAGTACTGGAGCGCTATACTTTAGCTGACATTATTAATAATGAGGCGCAGCTAGCTGAGCTTTTAAGCTAGCTGAGCTTTTAAGCTAGCTGATGGTTGGTGTTTAACAGCTGTTTGATAATTATCATATTATCTACAGCCCACGCATTTAGCTACTAGCCCGCCTAGGCCATAAGCAAAAAAACGACTGTGAAAGTCGTTTTTTTATGCTCGTTTTTAATTAAGTCTATAACTACAGGTCGGCAATTACTGGCTGATCTGCTCTACAATACGGCTGCCTTGTGGCTGTACAGGTCGGTTATTACCTTCATACAAATCAGTCATGATGGCAAGCTGATCGCCGGCAAGCTCAAGCGGTTGCTTAGTGACATACCATTGGACCTGTTCTGAACATGGCGGGGTAGTCAGTGAGCCATCGTAATGATAAAACGTGGGCATGGCTGGAATCAATGCTGATAAATTAACGTTATGAGCGGTAAAGTCGACTTTATTAGCCGCACTGAATTGAGAGCCGGTCAATAGCGCTGCTAAAGTGCTATTAGCTGACCCTTGCTTTAACATCACCCCAACTACGGCTAAGTTGCCAGCGCTATTGGCATGGACAAAGTGTATCTCAGCTGGGTAATTTTGCCCACCGAATTGATGCTCACTTGGCGTATGATAATGGAACTGCTTTAGCTCATAGCGTTCGTTATTAAGGGTGATAGTATTATCTTGAGTAGTCGGAGTATATACCACAGTATGACCAGTATCATTAATGATCAGATCGGCCGTTTGCAGATAACTGATGGTAGGAGTCTCAGTCTTGGTTGCGGTAACTTTAGTAATATCAAGAGGGGACTGCTGCTGACCAATTGAGCAAGCGCTGGCATCTTTAATATCGCCCCAATATTCAGGACCCGTGTGACCAGCATAAGACCAGCTTGGATGAGCAGAGTCTTTGTTATTTTTATGAGCCGAGGCGGCCTTTACCGAGCTAGTAGAAGGGGCTGCACCTTTTAAAATTGGAGAGCTGTTGTTGCAGGCAGTGAGGCTTAGAGCAGCCACTGCTAAAATAGAAACCGTTAAAAAACCAACTTGCATAGTTAAATCCTTTTAATAGTTAAAGGGGCATAAGCAAAGTAGCTCATATAGAGCTAGCCGTTATACCTGTTGCTACCGAGGATTATTCATCCGTTTTATCAATATTAGCTAAATCATATGATTAGCTATTATTAATAAGTAGGGCTATTTTTTAACAGAACTTATCACCTTTTGCAAATTATTACTGAAAAATGATGATTAATGGTGAGGAGCCAAGCCCGCGCTAATAAAAAAGGCCAGCTTTTCAGCGGCCTCTATCTTTAATAACTTCTATAATGACTTATCTGATAACAATGCATCGTTATGCATCATGTTAAGCGTCGCTAAGCTCTCAATCGCCATGATTACTAGCTATCATCACTTACCCTAAATAAGGCTGATTTAAAGTCACCTATTTAAGCTTGTTCAAGTTTAGGACGAGCTTTGTTGATGGCCGTTAATAGAGCTTGTTCAAAGCCACCAATTTCGAAGTTAACCATACTTGAATGCGCAGCACAAAAATGCCGAGTATCACGCCACTGATGCGCTAATTGAGTCGCCCAATCGCAATATTGTTGACCCGCATCCGCATCGTTTTTAAGCGCTTTTTTGGTAGTAGGATGTAGCAGCAACTCAGGTAAAACCGCTTTGAGTAACTTTGAGGGCGGACTCATAAAAGTATCATCGACATGTAAGCTTTGGCTGACAGGATGATATACCAATAGCGAGCCTGCATGAACCTTCTCATTAGGCGAGATATAGTGGATACCTTTGGGCACAGAGAATTCAAGCTCAGGATAGCGCATGGCAACGGCTTTGCTCTCGACTAAATCATCGCTCCATTGCACTGTGGGCACTTGTTTGTGATGACGCTCACTGCCATAAAAGGTGGCTTGTGGGAAGTCTTTGGCCATTTGGGCACAGTGCACGGTATGAAAAGGATGCACATTTAATACCGCTTCTACCTTTTGACCATCGTCGGTCAATGCCATGACTTGACTGCGCGCGTCATCGGTGAGGGTATAACTATCCAAAAAAACAAAGCTTCCTGAGGGCAAACGTATTAGTGAGCATTGAGTGCCGATATTGATTATGCCGCCTAAACGAAACGAGCCTTGTATATTCCAAAACCCAGCACCTAAGTCGTAAATTTTATCTGACATTGTTATTATTCCTTATTGAATGAGAAGATAGCAGTATTGAATGATACTCGTGATTGCTCACTAATGAGAATAAGAGTAACAATCGCTATACAGCGTTTTGTGGCGGCATTATATAGTTATGCTTTACAATCTACCTCTATACAGCTGTAAAATTTGATAATGATCAACAGCTGACTTTTATATTAGCGAATTTTTTATTACTATTTAATTGAACTTTTGAGGCTATATTATGAATATCGTTTACAAACTCAGTGTTTCTGCTGTCATGGGCGCCATGTTATTAGCTGGCTGCTCAAATATTAGTCCTGTCACTAGCGCTAACAGCAATGCCACGGTAGCCGTTGCCAAAACAGCGCCAATACCGCAAGTAGGCTATCGTTTTAGCGATGCTGAAAACTTTGATATTGTTAATAAAGACAAGCTATCTTATCGTAATTATTATTCTGAGCCTTCTAAAGGCGCAGATGCTACTTGGTTTGATGCGGTCAAAAAAGGCGATTTAGCTACGGTTAAATATATGGTAAGCAATGGCCAAAATTTAGAAGTTAAAGACACTGGCAATCTGGGCCAAACGGCTTTAGGGTGGGCAGCATTCATCGGCTATGAGGACATGGTGGATTATCTAGTCAGCCAAGGCGCTAGTCTCTATGCCACTGATAAAGGCGATGTCTACAATGTACTAAAATCTGCGGCATTAGGCAAAAATACTAATGTAGTAAAAAAAGTATACGAATGGCTCAACGCTAAAGCGCCAGTAGATCTTAATGACCAAACTCAAGAGAGTGATGGGGAAACCTTGATCATGGTATCTGCCAGTAATAACCGCTTAGAGACGGTGAAGTATTTATTATCCAAAGGCGCTAACCCTAACCTAGTAGCCACTACAAAAGATACCAAACTAGGCTCCTATAACCAAAGCGCTTACTCTTATGCTTGTGGGCGTGGTCATGTAGAGATGCAAAAGTTATTAAAGGCTAATGGTGCCATCAATCATCGTACTGGTAAAGCTAGCTGTGAGTAAAGGCTAGCCTTGCTCCTTACCTGAAAAGTAGAGGGCGGTTATTGATCCTAAGCTTACTATAAATAAAAAGACGACTGAGTATTATCGGTCGTCTTTTTTTGTGTGCCCTATTATTTTCTAAGTGTATTTAGGGTGGTAATAGCTTTTTGCCTTACTATTCATAGCCACAAAACTAGTGAATACGGTTTTGTTTGTAGCTATTTCCTGCTATGCGCTTGTATCTAGCTACTGTCAAATCTACTTATAGCTTATAACAATCCTCCTAAATGATTTTATGTTTCAGTCGGTAATATTTGATTAAGATACGTAGTTTTTCTTTTTAGGACTAATTTGCTAAATCACTTTCTGCATCACCCGACAATGCGACAGATAATAAATATTGGCACGCTTAGAATGCAGGATGGTCTTGAGATCAGAGGAGGCAAAACTATTATCAGTATAAGGATTGGAGGGTTTGCTCATAATGGCTCCTTGCATAAAGCGTTAGTGCTGACACTTGAGGTTTTGCGCTCAAATGTTGACTTTATTTTTATTGAGTAGGCATCAGACTATAAATAATCCATTACTGTTCGTAGGATACCTGTGGAACTTAAGTTTAAGAAGTTACTTAACAAAAGACAATAGCCCAGTTTTTTTAACACGACATCTAACGTCGCTTGTGCTATATTTTTATAGGCTGTTTTGCTCAGTAGTTTTACAAGTACTGTTTTATAGTTTTACAGGAATATATTCATAACACATTGAATCCTGATTTTAGCTACGATTGTGCTACCATCATAAAAATGTATAAGTAGTCATCGATATCTATTACCGCCTTATTTCTATCACCTATGCCTAAACAACAGGCGTCTAACATAGTCAGTATCATCGTGAATAATTCTACAAGTTATATGCAAAAGTCTCCTCTGTTACAGCCTACCAATTCGCCTTCACTGATGTTGAAGATCACCGTTGGTATGATAGGGATGTTTGCTTTTTTGCAAGTCTATTCCATTCAAGCAGTATTGCCGGTATTGATGGTGGATTTTTCAGCGACTGAAGTACAAGCCGGTATGATCGTGGGCGCTACGGTAATGGCGATTGCTATTATGTCGCCATTTTTGGGGATGCTATCTGATGCAGTAGGGCGCAAGTCTTTTATCGTTGGGGCCTTATTGTTCCTAGCGATTCCCACTGCCCTAATTGCTCAAAGTCCTAGTATTGGCTGGATGGGATTGTGGCGATTTATGCAGGGGCTATCCGTACCGGGTATTACAGTCGTTACTATTGCTTATATTGGTGAAGAGTTCGAAGGATCAGACCTTACCAAGCTCATGTCATTCTACGTATCAGGGTCGGTGTTGGGCGGATTTATGGGGCGCTTTTTATTAGGCCATTTACATGAATTCATTGGGTGGCGCCATGGCTATTACGTGATGGCGGTTATGACGCTGATTGGCGCGCTTTGGGTAGGTAAATCCTTGCCTTCATCACGGCGCTTTGTCGCTAATCCTAACTTTCGCTCAGCATTGCAGACTTTGGGCGATCATTTGACTAATCGCTATGTGGTGACCGCTTGTTTGCTAGGATTTTGTGTATTGTTCTCTTTGGTAGGCTGCTTTACTTTTATCAACTTGCACCTTGCCAATAGCCCGTACAGTTTGAGCACCGGTCAGTTGGCTAATATCTTTGCGGTGTATTTAATTGGGGTGGTAATTACCCCATTATCGACGACTTTATTAAGTCGATTTGGCTCAGCACGTACAGTGCGAGTAGCGGTAATGATCTCCATACTTGGGGTGCTGATGACTTTATTGACACCGTTATGGGCTATCGTTGTAGGACTGGCTATTATGTCCTCAGGAGTATTCATAACGCAGGCCGCAACCATCAGTTACATTGCAGTCAATGTCAAAACCGGACGCTCTTTGGCATCGGGTATTTATTACATGGCCTACTATGCAGGCGGTACTATGGGTGCTTGGCTATGCGGATTGGCTTATGCACGAGGAGACTGGTCACTGACGGTGTGGCTATTGCTATTAGTGCAAGTGTTGGCGTTATTAGTTGCCAGCTTTGGCATGATTAAAACTAAGCGTTTGGCTAAATCACAGTCAGCATAGTAGCTACTGTTATAGCGCAAAAAGCTGTTTTTAGAGTGTTAAGGCGCTTTATTATAGCGCTAGATAAGAGCTTTCTTATCATAACCTTCAACAATAGTACACTACGAAAAACAAACGCTGGAATTGACTGTGTTTACGCCCGCTCACTTTACATCAGTGCTATTGTTTCTTACTATCAATATATCCATTTATAATTAAAAAAAGGAAGTTAAGTCCATGTCCAGTATTTACAATAGTGCGCCCTGCGCCTACGAGTTCCCACTCCTCATAAAACAGCTATTAAACCGCGCTAAGACTGTATCTCAAGAGCAAGAAATTGTCTATGCCGACAAAATGCGTTTTACTTATGCAGAGTTTTTCACTCGTATCAATCGCTTGGCTAACGTACTAGCTGATTTGAATCTGGCGGCTGGTGATGTAGTAGCGGTGATGGACTGGGATAGCCATCGTTATTTAGAATCCTACTTTGCGGTACCGATGTCGCAATATATTCTACAGACGGTCAACGTACGCCTGTCGCCTGATAAGGTGCTCTATACTATTAATCATGCCAAACCAAAAGTGTTGATGCTCAATTCTGAATTTGCCGCTTTAGTAAAAGACTATCAGTTTGAGAACTCTAGTATCGAGCATATTATCTGGCTGGATGATAATGGCATTACTGTTGAAGGCGTATTCGGTAACAATCAAAACCGAGTAACTGGTGAATACGAAGCGCTACTGGCTGCTGCTGATGACAGCTTTGAGTTTGCCGACTTCGATGAAAATACTATTGCTACTACCTTTTATACCTCAGGAACGACGGGCAACCCAAAAGGGGTGTTCTTTAGTCATCGTCAATTGGTACTGCACACTATGGCAGAAGCGGCCTCATTAGGCATGTTACCGAATAAACAAGGGGTCAGTTATGGCGATGTCTATATGCCGATGACGCCGATGTTCCACGTGCATGCTTGGGGTTTTCCGTTTACCGCTACTATGGCTGGTCTTAAGCAAGTTTACCCAGGGCGTTATGCGCCAGATACGCTGTTGGATTTAATCATTAATGAAAAGGTCAGTATTACCCATTGCGTACCTACGATACTGCAAATGGTACTCAAAGAAGCGCAGGATCGTAACGTAAGCTTTAATGGTCTGAAGATGATTATCGGCGGTTCGAGATTGACTGAAGGTGTAGCAAAGGCTGCCTTAGCGCAAGATATCGAGGTCTACACCGGCTATGGCATGTCAGAGACAGCGCCGCTGATTAGTTTGACTGAGTTTAGTATTGATGAGCCAGCGATGACTGAGGAAGAGGATATCAGCCGCCGTTGTATGTCCGGTAAACCAGTACTGATGGTCGACGCACAAATTTGGAACGAAAAGGGCGAGTCGGTAGGTACTGGCAAAGATCATACTGGCGAGCTAGTATTACGGGCCCCTTGGCTGACTCAAAGCTATTTTAAAAATCAAGACGCTGGCAGTGAGCTGTGGCAAAACGGTTATATGCACACTCAAGATATTGCTTATGTGCGCCCTGATGGTTATATCAAAATTACCGATCGTTTAAAGGATGTCATAAAGTCTGGCGGCGAGTGGATATCATCGCTTGAGATTGAGACTATTTTATCGCTACATCCTTCAGTTGCTGATGTCGCTGTAATTGGGGTGGCGGATAAGCAGTGGGGCGAGCGTCCAGTCGCCTTGATCGTGCTCAAGCCTAATTGCCAAGAGACTAAAGCAGATGATATCAAGGCCATCGCTGAGCAAGCCGTTAGCAAAGGTATCATTCCTAAATATGGTATACCTAGCGAGTTCCAGTTCGTCGCTGACTTGCCAAAAACTTCAGTCGGTAAACATGATAAAAAGGTTATGCGCGAACAATATACTCAACAGCTAAATGCTAAATAGGCCTAGAGCTAAACCAGCTCATGGTAAACACATAAGCAACTAGGTTGGTAAAAAGCTCATAACTGTTTATGAGCTTTTTATTAAGCTAAAACGACTTTTCCCTATGCTCTTATACGCTTGAGGATCAACTAATGAATTTTTCTTTGACAGCCGATCAGATCGCTTTTAAACAAACCGCCCAACAGTTCGCCTTAAAAGAGCTAAAACCGCATGCGGCTACTTGGGATCGTGAAGGCTACTTTCCAGTAGAGGTCATCAAAAAAACCGGTGAGCTGGGATTCTTAAGCTTATATACCAACCCTGATTATGGCGGTTTAGGTTTACCACGCTTGGATTCTGCTATGGTGTTTGAAGAGCTGGCTTGGGGTGATACCTCAGTTGCGGCCTATTTAAGCATCCATAATATGGTGAGTTGGATGATCGGTGAGTATGGTAGCCCGGCGCTTTGCCAGCAGTATCTACCTAATATGATTAGTGGCGAATGGTTAGGTAGCTATTGTCTAACCGAAGCAGAGGCGGGTTCTGATGCTGTCTCGTTACGTACTAAAGCTGACAGACAAGGCGATTACTATATCCTAAATGGAGAAAAAGCCTTTATATCAGGGGCGGGGGCTACTGACGTTTTAGTAGTAATGGCCCGCACTGGTACTACGGGTGCAAAAGGGGTGTCGGCCTTAGTTGTCGATGCGCAGAGTCCCGGCATTGAATATGGTAAAAGTGAGCATAAGATGGGCTGGAAAGCTCAGCCAACTAGAAGCATCAGCTTTAATAATGTCAAAGTGCCGGTAGCTAATCGTCTTGGTGAAGAAGGTCAAGGCTTTATGATGGCTATGAAAGGCTTGGATGGCGGACGTATCAATATTGGTATTTGCGCAGTTGGTACTGCTCAAGCAGCGCTGGAAACGGCGACTAGCTATGTTAAGGAGCGTAGCCAGTTCGGTAAGCCTATCGCTAGCCTGCAATCGGTACAGTTTAAGCTTGCAGATATGCTAACTCAAACTATTACCGCGCGGCACATGCTCTATCTAGCTGCCAGTAAGGTCGATGAAAATCACCCACAAGCGTCAGTGTATTGTGCAATGGCAAAACGCTTATCAACAGATTTAAGCTTTGAAGTGGCTAACCAAGCTCTACAGCTACACGGCGGCTACGGTTATCTCAATGATTATCCTCTTGAGCGTCATGTGCGCGATTTGCGCGTGCATCAAATACTAGAAGGGACTAATGAGATTATGCGCGTGATTATCTCACGGCAACTGCTTCAAGATGATGGCCTTAAGCACCTTTATTGAGCATTTTTATTAAGCTACCTTTGTTAAGCCAACTATTAAGCCAATTTTGCTGAGCTATTTATTTTCAGTAGGCTTTGGCTATAAGTTTTAACGGATTACTTCATTCTACAACCGATAGGCAGCTATTATGAGCGCAGCAAACGATCCCAAATATCATTTTGATGGCAATACTGACCTCAGTGGCAACATTGATCCTAACGCAGCAGTGCTTTTCGCTACTGAAACCACAGCTAGCGGCCACTTGATTGGTATTATGACTTTGAACAGCCCTAAGTCACTAAATGCTCTAAGTGTAGAGATGTGTCATTTATTGTCACAGCAGTTAGAGCAGTGGCAGTCCGAGTCGCAACTAGTAGCTATCCTATTAAAGGGGGCTGGCGACAAGGCTTTTTGTGCTGGCGGTGATATCCGTAAGCTCTATGACAGTATGTCTGATAGCGCACCGTTCCCCAACCCTTATGCGACTGAATTCTTTAGTAACGAGTATCGTCTCTATCGGCAAATGCACTTTTATCCCAAACCGATAATTCTTTGGGGTGACGGTATTATCATGGGTGGTGGTATGGGATTGATGGCCTCTTGTAGTCATCGAATAGTCACTGAACGCACACGTTTTGCCATGCCAGAGATGACTATTGGTTTGTTCCCTGATGCCTCTGGCAGTTGGTTTTTACAACACATGCCGGCCAAAACCGGTCTGTTCTTAGGGTTGACTGGCGCGCAGTGTAATGGCAATGATGCTTTGCTAAGCAATCTTGCTGAGTATGGGGTGGCTAGTAGTGATTATGATGCGGTGTTGCAGCAGCTATTAGCTAGTGATTGGCAAGCGATGTTTGACTCGGGTTACTTGCTAACTGCGCATAATATTGTTAGCGAGGCGCTGGCCAAACAGCCGACAGTTGAATTAGCAGCAAGCAAATTGGCTATGCACTGGTCATCAATACAGCGACTGATGAATAGCGGGGGTTTAGCCGCTATTGATGCTCTGCTACAGGACGATCAAGCTTTGACACAGTTCGATAGCAATTTTGCTAATGATAGCTGGGTACAGCGAGCGGTACAGACTTATAGACAGGGCTGTCCAGTTACAGCGGCATTGGCCTATACCTTATACCATAAAGTCAAACTGCTATCTTTAGAGCAAATATTGTATCTTGAGCTAAATGTAGCGGTGCATTGTGCTGCTAACCCTGACTTTAGAGAAGGGGTAAGGGCCCTGCTTATTGATAAAGATAAAAGTCCCCAGTGGTCGCGCTCACTAGCAGAGTGCTTAACTGCTGAAGGGCGTAGCTATATCGAGGAGCATCTGGATAACCCTTATACTGCAACTACGCATCCTTTGAGTGAGTGGCTAGGCCTCAATGCACTAAGTGCGCAATACGTACGTTAATGCTAGTTTCGATTGGCTAGTAAGTTGCTACTGATAGCACCAATGATTGTATCCGTTATGGCATGTTTAACCTTCGACCATAGCGGTGTCTATTGCTGAATAGTTCAACACGCTATAACTTAAAATTAAAAAATGATTTGAATCTATAACTATTATTAGGTACTAGTTTACAAAGCTTGACTCAAATTCAATATTTATCAAGCTATAATGCTTGCATAGAGTAGATAGAAATCATTTGTAACATTTTTTGTGTTAATTAACAAATCACAACATTTGATGATATGTAAATACTATATTCT
Source organism: Psychrobacter sp. BF1 (assembly GCF_019279065.1). Taxonomy (NCBI): domain Bacteria; kingdom Pseudomonadati; phylum Pseudomonadota; class Gammaproteobacteria; order Moraxellales; family Moraxellaceae; genus Psychrobacter; species Psychrobacter sp. BF1. The sequence continues at coordinate 239,318 of NZ_JAGYWV010000004.1, read as the reverse complement.
ATGCGCTGTTATTCAGACCTTAGTTACAAACGAGTCACAATGAGCAATTATTGGTGCTTAACTAAGCAGCTGAAAATTAAAAATTTACTAATCGCTATTGAATTATTATAGGGCAGCCCTAATAATAGTTCGCTGTATAGAGGATAGGGTTACTTATATATCGTCTTTATGACCGTATTGTAACTATAAACCCTGTATTCATAGATTTGCGTAGTAATGATTACAATTTATACGCAATCTTTACATAATGGTAAATAAAAAGTGCGTCTTTAGGGGTGACTTTTTGCATCAAAATTGTTTTAATCTGCTCAACAAAATGATTGTTTAAAAAGAAAGAAAATAATCGTTTTTTTTGGGTTAGCTATTTCATACTTTAGGAGAATAACCGTGAAACTTATTAAATATACTGCTATTACTGCAGCTGTTTTGGCATCAAGTGCTGCTCTAGCTGCACCTATCATTGTTGTTGACAGTGAAGTAGCACCAGTTGTTTACACTACAGCTGCACCTGCTTATGCTTACCAAGATGCTGGTGTTATTCGTAACACTACTGGCGCGGTAGTTGGCGGTACTAAAACTATCTTTAATACTCTAACTCATCCAGCTTCTATCAGTGCTGAAGTGGGTACTTTAGGTTATGGTGCTAACGTTGGCTTTAGCTTAAATGATAAAGTTGAATTACAAGCTGGTTGGGCAGGTGGCGATGTTGCTGATCTATTCGGCGGCGACTTTGATGCTAACGACGTAAACTACGATGTTGATTCAGACTTCAGCAACCCGTACATGGGCGTTCAACTACGTCCTGCTGGTAACTGGTTCACTATGGGTGCTGGTATTATCGTTCCTGACAACGATCTCGAAGTTACTTCTAACCCTAATGGCGGCGTTTACAAAATTGATGGCGTTCAATACAATGCAGACGATGTAGGCGTATTGAAAGGTTCTATCGATCATCGCAACAAACTAGCACCTTATGCTACTCTAGGTTTCCGTCCTAACATCACTAATAACTTCGGTGTGTTTGGTGAAATCGGTGCTGCATACTTAGGTAAAACTGATGCAGAAGTTCGTTCAGTTGGTGGTGCTAATGGTTTCATCAGAGATGAAAACAACGCACCAACAGGTGAAACTTCAGCTACTGTTGCTCAAAAAGCTCAAGCTGAACTAGAAGATAAAAACTTCATCGAGTGGTTACCAATCGTTAAACTAGGCGCAACTTACCGCTTCTAATTTATAGAAAAGGTTATTCTTCTATAAATAGCAAAGTAATAAAAAAACGACCTTCGGGTCGTTTTTTTTGTTCTATAAATACAGTTTTTTATTATAGCGATGCCCATCAGTAGTGAAACAGTTAGCAGTGTGAGAGTAATAGACTCTAAAAAACAACCAAAGTCTGTTGTTCTGCTAGTATGGCTAGCTGATAGCTAGTTTTCCCTACCTCTATCTCATTGATGATTGAAGTTGAATGAGTAGCTGTTAAAGTGCTTTTTACAGGATGACTAGCAAGGCCTGTAGCACTAAGCTTGCTTTTTAGAACTGGGATAATAGCGCTGTAGTCTATCCCCAATCCTTGAGCCAATTTAGCATTGTGGATTTTTATCATACTTTCTTTTAGCTGCCATAGATATTTGGCGGTGATATCGCGTTGTGACTGGGGCAGAGTGGCTAGTATTAGCAGCTCATTAGCGTGATAATAACGCTGAACAGTCGGCCAAGCAACAAGTTGGGTTTCGATATCGATACCGATTGCACAGCGCAAGCTGATAGCTACGGCAACTTTGCTTTGTAACTTATACTCAAAGCGTGGACTGCTATTCACCTGCTTTGAAAAACGTTGAGTATGATCATCGGAGTGACTAAAGCAAACATAATAGCCGCTATTACTAAGTCGATAAGGGAATGCTGAGTCATCTAAATGGTCGGTAATATTTAGCTTTTTAAGTAAGTCTTTTAATAAAAGACGTACGTCTTTACTCTGCTGTTGGCGCTTATGATGAGCAACTGCAAGGATAGACAATGGCTGCTGTTGGCTGACCTTGTTCCAGTATAATAAGGGTATATCCCTAGTATTTGGGTAGTCAGAGCAGGGGTCTGGATAGGGTGCTAGCTGGCTGGGGAGGTGACTGCGCAACTGCGGCCACAGTATAACGGGTGCCATTAAAGCAGTACTGATAGTAGCTGTAGCGCACCAGCTCGTAGCGGCTAATGGCTCATAGCGAATATTATCTAGGGTGATGGCTTCAAGGGTTAGCATGGTTGATGTCTATCAGTAAAGGGTAAGTAGATAGGGAATATTGCCCCCTTTATAACTACACATTGTTAAATGCTTTGGGTCGCTCTTTAATGAGCCAGTATTAAAAAAAGCCCAGTAATTATCTTACTGGACTTTTAGTACTGGACTTTTATTACTAGATTTTTATTGCTGCAATTTTATCAATGATTGATTGATTGACTAGCAATTATTAATAAGACAGCTCAGCACGACGATTTAAGGCGTAGGCTTCTTCAGTGTTACCAGCAGCGGCAGGACGTTCTTCGCCATAGCTGATCACTCGGATATTGTTAGCAGACACCCCTTGACTAGCTAAATAAGCACTTGCTGATTGTGCACGGCGCTCACCCAATGCGATGTTATACTCACGGCTGCCACGCTCATCAGTGTTACCAGCGATAAGAACGCTAGCCGATGGGTTTGAACTTAGTAAGTTGGCGTGTTGATTTAAGATGGCAGCAGCTTGAGGAGTAATCTCACTGCTATCAAAACCGAAATAAACTACCGCTTGTAGATTACTAGCAGCACTGATGACGGCGTCTGAGTTATTAACTAAGGCACCGTTGTTATAGCCTACTTGTCCACCTGGAATACCTAAAGGCGCAATCACAACTTCTGAAGTGGCACGTTTAGTCGCACAACCAGTAGTCAATGCTACGGCTGTTGATAATACTGCTAGAGCAGCAATTTTAGCAAAACGATTATTAGTAGTACCAGTTTGGATAGAATAACTTGACATGCTTAGCTCCTAAATTCTCAATTGAATTTGTTATTGTTAAAAACAGTTTATAATAAAACCTATACAATCGCTGCTCATAGTAGAGTCGATGTTACGTTATGTAAATAGTATTACTGTAAATGTCAGCAAAGTCTACTATTAATAGCTTAGATATGGGATGAGATATTTGTAGGCTAAGGCAAGACAGTTATAACTACTGTTACCACTATTGATAATAGTAGAATAATAGTATGGTACTAGAGCTTTATTCTGCGCTATTGATTATAGATAGTTTTTAGCAAAATGGTTAATAAAATGCTTCGCAACGCTCTAGTAGCTTATTTATTACCAGCGACGTTTATCCCAGTTTTCAGGATTGGCCCAATAGTCACTGTTTAACCAATTGGGTAAGCGTTTATAGTCATAGAGATTGAATTGCCAGAGGACGATATCAGAAGACGATATTTGCCTATCAGTAACTACAGCCGTATCTGTAACTACAGCAGCAACGATATCAAAGGGAATAAAGCCATAAGTACGTAGATTAATACTCTGCTGCACGGCAATAATCACATGAGCAGCATACAGATCTCGGTAGCGCATTAGTAGTGGAATATAAGCTGGTAGCAACTCTGCTGTCAAGTTAGGTAGCCAAAAACAAGCCAATTGATAACGGCCGAGCATATTTTGTTTAGCCAGCATTGGTAAGGTGGTTGCGCTGTATTCTACTGATGGCTGTTGCTGCTTACTGGGTTTAATATTAGCATCAGTCTCAAATAATGACTTAGACTCTAGCTGGCTCAAAGCGGCTTGATCTTCCACTATCCATAATAGCTCAGCGTTAGTGCTAGTATTGTTATCGTTAGCTATTGGTGCAGCAGCCTCAGCCGCTAAGGTAGCCGATAGGGCGTTGACATAAGTTTTTAATAGCGGCAGCGTAACAGTAGTTTGCATAGAGCGATTTGTCATAAGGGCAGACCATTTTTTTAAGTTTACAAGCTAATAATAGGATACCGTTCTGCCTGCTAAACTCGAAGTGCTAATACAGCAAGGCATAAAATTTTATGTTAATAGTTTTTCATGTTCTATGATAATAAGTCTTTGAAAAAACTTTGTTTATCACTAATGCTATTTATCGTGTCATTGTTCATAATTATTATTTTTTACCAGCGTCATTTTTATAATTATCCTCTTTTAGCAGGATAAATCACAGCCTAGTTATTGAGTAGTAATGAAAGTTTATATCAGTGCGCTTGAAATGAGAATGTTTAAACCAATTAAGCAATAAGACTATTATTATAAAGACCGTATTATTATAAAAAGATTGTCATTATAAAAACAGCATTATAAAAAGGCCATTATAAAGCTCTAGTAAAGCTAGGGTATAACTTTACCATTTTAGTCCTTGTAACAGCCAGACCTTATCTAAAAACTGTATGAATATAGCAGCGTATTATTGATTTTGTGAACGCCATTAACACCTTATAATTATATTAACTTAAATAGGAAACACCATGTCTACTGCTGAGAACGATGCTAACATTATTAACGTTGAAATGCCTGATATTCCAGCGCATGAGCCTAATGAAAGTAGTCATAAAATTAATCTAAAAGACTATCAGCCACCGATTTTTGCCGTTAAAACTGTTGATTTAGATATCAAGATATTTGCTGATCACGCTACTGTTGATAGTAAGTTAGTAATGACACGTCAGACAGCAGGAGACTTAATATTATTCGGTGAAGACATTGAGCTATTAGCCATTAAGGTTAACGGCCAAGTGCTCGATGAAGGGCAGTATCAGCAGCAGCATGGTCAACTGATCATAGCTGATGCACCAGAGCAGTTGACACTAGAGTTGCAAGTACGCCTCAGCCCACAGACCAATACGGCGCTTGAAGGCTTGTATATAGCCGGTAGTGGTAGCGAAACTATGTTTGTCACGCAGTGTGAGCCTGAGGGCTTTCGCAAGATTACTTTCTATCCTGATCGCCCTGATGTGCTAGCGATATTTACCACTCGTCTTGAGGCGGATAAGCGTTATCCCACCTTACTAGGCAATGGTAACTTGGTTGAGCAAGGTGAGGTGGCTGGCGCCCCTGATCGTCACTATGCAATCTGGCATGATCCCACTAATAAGCCAAGCTACTTGTTCGCTTGCGTCTTCGCTGACTTGGCCGTACTAACTGACCATCATACGACTAGTGAAGGTCGTGAGGTTACGCTTGAGCTATTTGCCAAAGCCAGTGACATTGATAAGTGTCATGTCGGCATGCAAGCTCTAAAAGACTCGATGGTCTGGGACGAAGTCAATTATGGCCGCGCCTACGACTTAGACCGTTATATGATCGTTGCGGTCAGCCAGTTCAACATGGGGGCTATGGAGAATAAGGGTTTAAATATCTTTAATACGGCTTGTGTATTATCCAGCCCTGAGACTACTACTGATGCCCGCAGTTTCAACGTAAAAGCGGTTATTGCCCATGAATATTTTCATAACTGGACGGGTAACCGCATAACTTGCCGTGATTGGTTCCAATTGTGCCTAAAAGAAGGCTTTACCGTATTTCGTGATCAATCTTTTTCAGCGGATCAACAGTCCAGTGCAGTACAGCGCATCGATGATGTGGCCACTCTACGTGCGCACCAATTCGCTGAGGATGCTGGGCCATTAGCGCATCCAGTACGTCCTGAAAGCTTCGTTGAGATCAATAACTTTTATACTACTACGGTCTATGAAAAAGGCGCTGAAATCGTCCGTATGTTGGCCAATACTTTAGGGCCTGAGAACTTTCGTAAAGGCACTGACGAGTACTTCCGTCGTTATGATGGACAAGCGGTAACGGTTGAAGACTTCTTATCGGCACTTAGTATTACCGATAGCAAAGTTGAAGACTTTATCGATTGGTATCGTCAGCCTGGGACACCGATGTTGTCAGGGCATCAGCATTATGATAGCCAGACGCAAACGCTGACTATCAGCTTGAGCCAGCAGACTCGTCAGGTACCAGGCTTTGCAGCACCCAAGCCGTTGCCTATTCCTGTGGCGACCGCTTTGTTCGATAGAGTAACAGGAGAGATCGTCAGTGAGCGTATGTTACTGCTTGATCAAGCACAGCAAACCTTTAGCTTCGATAATATTAGCAGCGAACCGGTAGTTTCGTTACTACGTGATTTCAGTGCGCCAGTACAGCTTAACTATGACTATCAAGATGAAGACTTGGCGTTTTTATTGACGCATGAGACCAATGGCTTCAATCGCTGGCAAGTTACGCAAATGCTAGTTAACCGTATCTTATTACAAGGCAGCAATGCCAAGAGTAGCCCAGAAGTTTATTTGCAGGCTTTAGCAAAAACTTTACCAGTACTAGCGGCGACTGATGCGATGCTGGCTGCGCGTTTACTCGATATACCTTCAGCGCAAGAGCTAGCAGCAGCTATTAATGCTGACTATGATCCAGTAGTGGTCAAGCAGCAACGTGAAGACTTATATCGTCAGGTAGCTGATTCGCTAAAAGATCAGTGGGCGCTATTATACGAGCAATTACCTCTGCAACCTTATTCAGACAAGCCAGCAGACTTAGGCGCACGAGCATTACGTAATGTAGTGCTTGATATGGCTTTGAGCGCACAAGTAGCTGGGGCTGAGCAATGGGCGCAGCAGCAGTATGATAATGCCAGCTGTATGACTGAGCGCTTAGGGGCGTTAAAGGCTATGGTCAACCATCAGCTAGCCACGGCCGATAAGTATTTGGCCGATTTTTATCAGCGTTTTGTAGACGATGATTTAGTGATAGATCTTTGGTTTAGTGTCCAAGCCTCTAGTAGTCATGTGAGCACTGATACCATCAACACTTTGTTGGCGCATGCTGACTTTGACTGGAATACCCCGAACCGTATACGCTCTGTGGTCAGTGCTTTTACCGCCCAGCCGGCAGTGTTATGGAGCGCTGAAGGCTTAGATATCTATATTGGCGTGATCAAAAAGCTCGATGATGCTAACCCAGTAATGGCTTCTAGACTATTACAAGTATTAGCCCGTTGGTATACTTTGGTAGAGCCCCGTCGTCAACTAGCCCATGACAAACTCAGCGAATTGCAGCAGCAAGCGACTTCCAAACACGTATTGGAGAGCTTGGACAGCGTTCTTGGCGCCGCCGATAAATAATTTATTAGGCTATAAAATTTAATACGATATAAAATTATAAACGTTAAAAAACCCCCTCTAGTAATCAATACTAGAGGGGGTTTTAGTTTAATGCTTGTTAAGTTTAACGAGTAGGCAAAACGTCTTTTACCATGTCACGTAAGTTATGTAGCGCAGTGACCGTACTTTCCCAATCGAGACAACCATCCGTAATTGAGACACCATACTCTAGTGCGTCCAAATCAGCAGTTAGTTTTTGACTGCCGCCTTTAAGATGACTCTCAATCATCATACCAATGATTGACTGATTGCCATTTTGGATTTGTTCAGCGACATTATTGATAACCATTGGCTGCAAGTACGGATCTTTGCCTGAGTTGGCATGGCTTGAGTCGATCATAATCTTACCGCTGGTTTTGCCTTCAGCTAAAGCGTTCTCTACTTGGGCAACAGCAGTTTCATCATAGTTAGGTTTGCCATTACCGCCACGCAATACCACGTGGGCGTATGGGTTACCTTTAGATTTGATGATTGATACTTTACCGTCTGATGACAAGCCCAAGAAGCTATGGCCTTCTTTGACCGCTTGCATAGCATTAACCGCTACAGTCATGCCGCCATCAGTACCATTTTTGAAACCTACTGGACAGGATAAGCCTGAGCTCATCTCACGGTGGGTTTGGCTCTCAGTAGTGCGAGCACCAATCGCCGACCAGCTGATCAAGTCTTGCATGTATTGGGGGGTATTAGGATCGAGGGCTTCAGTAGCACAAGGTAGCCCTTTTTCATTTAACTCCAATAGTAATTTACGAGCGAGACGCAGACCCTTTTCGATATCGAAGCTATCATTCATATCAGGATCGTTAATCATGCCTTTCCAGCCCACAGTAGTACGTGGCTTTTCAAAATAAACGCGCATCACTACAAAGATACTATCTTCAATCTCTTTGGCCAATATAGCTAAGCGATCAGCATATTCGTGAGCGGCTTTGATATCATGGATAGAGCAAGGGCCAATAACCACAAACAAGCGTTTGTCTTTACCATCTAAGATATCTTGAATGGTATGGCGACCTTTCAGCACTGTTTTATAAGCTTCATTTGAAAGAGGAAGCTCAGTTTTTAGCTCAGCGGGAGTGATCAGGGGGATGAACTTTTCAATATTCACGTCATCAATATCTGCGTTATGAGTAGCTGGTGTTGTCATGATTATATGTCGTTTAACTAATTTATAGGGATATTCATTATGCTTTGAAAACCTTGAGTTGACAAGGGCAGTCGGCGACTTTATTGACTCATAACTGGAATGTCAAAACCAAAATTTTGTTATACTTCTCTATTTATGGTTATACCATTCATAGTAAATCATTACTATTAAGAGTTTTTTATGACTGATTCTATCTCGTATGCTAAAGACACTGAGTTGATTCACCAAGCAACTGATCAACATCTAGCCGTTCCGGTAACGGCAGCTAGGCCATTGGTGATAGGGATAGTAGCCGGTGAAGTATCCGGTGATAGCTTAGGGGCTGACTTTATGCAGCAGATGAATAATCTGCGCGATGATATTGTCTGGGTTGGCGTCGGTGGCACTAAGATGCAAGCACAAGGTCTGCAAAGTATCTTTCCGTTATCACGTCTAGCGGTGATGGGCTTAGTGGAAGTATTAGCCCAATTGTCTGATCTATTCAAGGCACGGCGTGAGTTACTTACTGCCTTTAAAAATGCCAACATTGATTGGTTTATTGGGATCGATGCCCCTGACTTCAATTTACGGGTCGCCAAAAAACTTAAGCCAAAAGGGGTGTTCTGCGTTCAGTATGTCAGCCCTTCGATTTGGGCTTGGCGTGAGTCCCGTATTCATGGCATCAAAGCCGCGACTGACTTAGTGCTATGCTTATTTCCATTTGAGCTGCCAGTATATGAGCGGCATAATCATCCAGCTATCTGTGTTGGACATCCCTTGTTACGCACTATCGAGCATCGTCTAGAAAATACTCCTATCACTCAATTACGTAGTGAACTAGTCTGGCATAATAATGGGCTGCAACAGTTTTTTATCGAGCGCTTTGCTGCGGTTAGTCAGCTAGTTTGTGTAATGCCAGGCTCACGGCGCGGGGAAATTACGGCCATTTTGCCATTGATGCTTGATGGTATGCAAAAATTAGTAGTGCTGGACCCGGATCTATGTTTTATCATTCCAACCGTTGATCAAAACCATCAATATATCGTACAGGAAGTGATAGATAAGTGCTCTGAGCAGCTACGGGCAGCTATTGTAGTGGTCTATGATGAAAGTCAACCTGGCTTTAGCCAACAAGCAATGGCGGCTTCAGATATCATCATACTAGCCTCAGGTACTGCTACCCTTGAAGCGATGTTACTTGAGCGTCCTATGGTAGTGGTTTATCAGCTCAATCAGCTGACTTATCGCATCGTTAAACGTCTTGTAAAAGTATCTTATGTGGCATTGCCTAATATCTTAGCCGATCATGCCATAGTGCCAGAGCTCATCCAAGAGCAGGCTAGTGGTGACAATATTTGCCGGACAGTGATGCAGTTGCTACAGCCGCGCGCCTATCAGGAACAGCTAAATGCGCTAATTGACACTAAGAAAACTCTGCAACAACAAAGCAATCATGACCCAGCTAGTAGTGTGATTGAGCAATGGTACATAAAGAATGATAGCCAACAATGAACAGCCAATAATAAATAGCCAAAGTCACAAACCAGCGTAAAAGCTATTAATACTGCTGTCTAAACAAGTATATAAAACCTATGAAAATTACTATTAGATCTATTGATATAAAAGGTCAGTACATTAATTTAGCGGCCCCTATTGAGCTGACAGGTGAGCTAAAAGTTGCTGAATTATTAGCTGAGCGGCACAGCCATTCCTTGCAAGATCTATCATCAGTACCGTTACAGATAGGAGTCGATGAGGCAGGTCGGGGGCCGTTGCTAGGTAGTGTCAACGTAGCGGCTGCCATTTTGCCAAGTAAATGGTCAGGTTTGATTGAGGATCAGCCCTTATTGACGACCCCTTTAGCTATCCTAACTGACTCCAAGCAGCTCAGTGAAAAGAAGCGCGATATCCTCTATCCTTTAGTCCAGCAGTATGCATTAGGCTATGTTATTGCTGATATCCCAGCAGCGGTGATCGATCAGCTCAATATCCTACAGGCAACGATGCTTGGCATGCGTTTATGTACTGAGCAGCTACTAATAGCGATATATCAGCAGCTAACCATCGATTTTGCTAGCCTTTGTAGTCATATGCCGACCCAAATACTATACGATGGTAACCGCTGCCCAGAATTGGACTACCCAACACTCGCCAAGGTAGGTATTGAACAGGCGACTATTGACTGTCAAGCATGGGTCAAAGGTGATGCTCGTCATACTAGTATTGCTGCCGCTAGTATTTTAGCAAAAGTCAGCCGTGATCATAGAATGTATCAATTGGATGCTCAATATCCTGACTATAGCATCGGCAAGCACAAAGGCTACCCCACTGCAGCGCATATGCAAGCTATTGTAGATTATGGGGTGCTACCTGAGCATAGACGTAGTTTCGCACCAGTGAAACGGGCACTTTTAGAAAAATAGCCTAAGCGTTGTTCATTATAAATGATAAATTATTTTGAATTTTGAATTTTGAATTATCTTATATAGTGATCCCGCCTCAATAAGCACTACTTGCAGGTCTTATATTCTATTTATTGGTAGCTAGAATTTTTTATAGTAATAACTAGTTGCCGTTAATAAATTAGCGCTAATAAGTTGGCATAATTATTGCTGAACTTTAGTCAGCTAATTTATTACTTTATAGGATAGAAAATGACCCTCAATACCTCTGTAAAAAGCTCAGTCCCTATCATTTTTTCAATTATGGTTCTAAGTGCTTGTGGTGATGGAGGCGATGCAGATAATACCGCAACAGTCAATAATGCCCCTACATCCATAGAGCTAGAGACAGAATCAGAATCAGCAAACTCTGCTACAACCGCCTCAAATCCAATCGTTTCTAAGTCTAAGGCTAGCAATGAACAGGGAACAGAGGATGAGGAAGTAAATAACGCTGACGCTAGAGCTGATGATAATGCACTAGCAGCTGTAAAGGTAGATAATGAAATTAGCCTTGCCCGGTCTAGCTGTGGTCTCAGTGAGGTATCTGCTGATCTAGAACTTGCAAAAGTCGCTATTCAACATGCCAATTACATTAATTATGTGTTTGCTAATAGTACCCCAACCAGTTTTAATCCGCATGTGGAAAACAAGATCAGTGATATTGCTGATGTCACAGGTAACAGCAACCCGTTTTTTAGCGCTGATAGTTTTACTAAGCGCCTGGCTAAGGCAAATTATGCCAATACCAGTAATGGGGTGGCCGAAAACATTGCTTCGACTTTATACTTTAACTCATTAGGTAACTTAGTGGCGCCGGATATTGCCGCAACGGCAATGACTAAGTCCTTGCTTGCTGCGCCTTATCATTTACGCGCATTGATGCTACCGAATTCAAATTTGATCGGTACAGGTATCAGTGCTTATAAGCCATTTAATAGGGAGGCAAGTAAGTATCAAGGCTATGTGCTGGTTACCCATGCCGCAGCGACGCCAGCAGCCAAAAATAATAGCGTTAAAGGTATCTTTACTTATCCTTGTCAAGATGTCAGCGCTACAGTGACCGCACTATATAATGAATCACCAAGTCCAGTTAAAGGCACGGGTCGTGATTTGCGAACAGATCCTATAGGACAACCTATCTATATCAACATGCCATCAGCTCAGACGATCAAAGTTAGTAACGTTAAGTTCTATGATGTGCAGCGCAAAACAAAGGTAGAAGTTGCTTTGCTTGATTTTTATCAAGACCCGTATAAAGGCACTAATTATCAGCTAGCAGCCAACGAAGCGTTTATTTTACCGCTTACTGATAATCTAAAAAGCTGTGAGCAGGGTAGTAATAAAGGCGGCAACTGTGGCCTGTATGGTAATAGTAACTATCAAGTGAGCTTTGATGTATTAGTCGATAATAAGACCTTAATAACTAAAGACTTTACCTTTAGTACTGGCGAGGTAAGTTATTAGGGCCTATTGAACCTTGATAAGTAAACCCTGCTGCTTTGCTCTATTTTTTATTAAGACATTTGGGAACTGGCAAACGATAGTAATAGCCGCATTGACGTTAACCATTAAATCAATGCTAGCGTTAGTGCTGATGGCTCACATTAGCATTGAGATAAAGTTAAAACGACGAATTAGGTTGTTGTAAAAATTTCCTTTCTTCGATAGTAGATGGTCTATTCAAAGCTTCATTACGATGCGGATAGCGTCCAAATCGTTGGATAATCTCTTGATGCCGATGCTCAAAACTCAAAGTGTTGGCATTATTGAGCTCCTCAAACAAGGGGAGATAGCGTTGATGAATAACTAAGGATTCAGAATGCATAAAAGGCATGATCATAAACTGTCGCCATTGCCAAGGGAGCTTATTAAAATGAAATTGGCGAATAGCTTCTTGGGCTAACACTAAAGCCATAGCGTCTTGCGCAAAAGCCGCTGCCTGATTGCGGCACAAGTTACGTGAGAATTGATCTAAGACAATAATCTCAGCCAAACGTCCAGCCAGTTCAGCATTGGAGTTGTTCAAATACCGGTGTTCTTCGACATAGCGCCAAGGAGCACATTCACCTTGTTTTGCCTGTTGCCAGAGCTTGCCAAATTTATCAGCAAGCAGCTTGTCAAAGCTGCTGTCCTGTATAAACCAGTACTGTTTATTATCCTCATCGAACCAAAATTCTAATACTTCACGAGCATTAACATCGAGCTGAGGCAAATTAAGCTGGGTAAAATCAGGTGGATTTGAAGAGCGCGAATAATCGGTTGATAGTGACATAAGCTATTCTATTTAGTATAGGTTTAGTCTACTATAGCGAAAAATATCACTAACTACTATTATCGTATGCTATTAGGTGAATAAACATGACTACTCCACTTGCTCATCAATCCATATCCGTGCCAACCCCTTATTATTTACTCGACGAAGCGGCCATTGTTGCCAATATGCAAATTATTGCTCGACTATGTGAGTTGTCGGGTGCTAAGGCACTATTGGCACTAAAATGCTTTGCCACTTGGGGGGTGTTTGAAGTCATGCAACCTTATTTACACGGCACAACGTCATCTTCATTGAACGAATTGCGCTTGGGCTATGAGACTTTTGGCCATAACTCTCAACACAATAATGTTAATAGCACTGAAACCCTTAAAAGTGCTGATAAAAAAGAGATGCATGCTTATAGCGTGGCTTATAGTGCCGATGAAATCCCTGAAGTTCTACAATATGCTGATAAGATTATATTTAATTCTATCTCGCAATTAACTGCTTTTAAAGAGCAAGCGGCTGCTAAAAACATACCGGTAGGGCTGCGCTTAAACCCTAGAACCAGTAATTCCTCGTTTATTATCGCTGACCCAGCTCGTCCGTTTAGTCGCCTTGGGGAGCATGATAAAGACAGTATCGTCGCGGTACTGAAAGATATCACTGGAGTGATGATTCATAATAACTGTGAAAATGACAGTTATCAGGCTTTTAGTGATAGTTTGGCTGATATCGAAGCTAAGTTCGGTGATGTTTTTCAACAGTTAGAATGGGTAAGTTTAGGAGGCGGAATTCACTTTATCGCTCCTGATTATCCCCTTGAGCAATTGGCTCAACGTCTAAAAGGCTTTAGTGAAAAATACGGCTTACAAGTCTATTTAGAGCCGGGTGAAGCCAGTATTCATGGCGCTGGAACTTTGGTCACTACGGTATTAGATACTATGTATAACCAAAAAAACTTAGCGATAGTAGACTCCTCTATTGAAGCGCATATGCTCGATTTGCTGATTTACCGTGAGTCAGCACCAATAGCGGCTATTAATAATCAGCCAATTAATATCGCAGCTCTCGATATTGATCCTACTGATAACGCTCAGACAAAGGGGCAAGCAGCAGCTGACAACACTATCATTTATGGTCGCTCTTGTTTAGCAGGAGATATTTTTGGTGAGTATCAGCTGCCAGCTGTTTTGCAGATAGGCGATCAGTTAGCCTTTGCTAATGCTGCTGGTTATACTATGGTAAAAAAGAACTGGTTTAATGGGGTCAATATGCCAGCTATTGTGATACGTCGTCTTGATGGTACTATTGATGTGCAGCGTGAGTTTGATTATCAGGAATATAAAGCAAGTTTGTCTTAATCATTGATGCTAAGACGTTCGCATGCCAGTTAGGGTTGATGGGGCTATTTTAATTTAGCTATTAATTATTGCCGAAAGGGTAGTAAAAATTGTTATAATCGGCTCGGGCAAAAACAGTGGTTTTTGTTCATCGGGTGCGTGGGTTTTCCTCGGTCTTCCTTTTTAATTCACGCATATCATTCACTAGTTTCTGTTCCGATTGGTCAATAACAATGACGACGGCAGGGACACAAAGGAGGATTGTTGCCTTGAACACAACTCAACATAACAAAAACACTAAGCAAGCCAAAAAAGATGTTCTTATCATCGGTGCTGGCGGCGTCGCTCAAGTAGTCGCTCATAAATGTGCGATGCATAACGATGTGCTCGGTGCGATTCATATCGCATCACGTACTTTAGATAAGTGTACTGCTATCGCCCAAAGCGTACAGGATAAAAACAGCTTTAAGCAGCCTGCAACTTTGCACACCCATCAAATCGATGCGCTCGATACACAAGCATTAATGACCCTGATAAAAGATATTAATATCCAAATCGTCATCAATGTCGGCTCACCATTTTTGAATATGAGCGTATTAGAAGCTTGTATTGAGACTGGCGTGGCTTATATCGATACCGCTATTCACGAAGACCCTCGTAAGATCTGCGAGACGCCGCCTTGGTACAATAACTATGAGTGGCAGCGTAAGCAGCGTTGTGCGGATAATAATATCACTGCCATCTTAGGCGCAGGTTTTGATCCTGGTATGGTCAATGCTTATGCTCGTCTTGGCTATGACATGATGGATGTAGGGTCAGTAACTGATATTGATATTATCGATATTAACGCTGGCAGCCACGGTAAATACTTCGCTACCAACTTCGATCCTGAAATCAATTTCCGTGAGTTCACTGGTACGGTTTATTCATGGCAGGACAGTAAGTGGCAGTCGAATAAGATGTTCGAAGTCAAGCGTACCGATGATCTACCGGTAGTTGGCATGCAGAACAGTTACCTCAGCGGCCATGACGAGATCCATTCGTTATCGGCTAATTTAGATGTGCCAAACATTCGCTTTTGGATGGGCTTTGGTGAGCATTACATCAATGTTTTCACCGTGCTACAAAGCCTAGGCTTATTATCTGAGCAGCCAGTGACTACCGCTGAAGGCTTAGAAGTTATTCCGTTAAAAGTCGTCAAAGCGGTGCTACCAGACCCAAGCTCATTAGCTGCCAACTATACGGGTAAGACTTGTATTGGTGATAAAGTTAAAGGCAAAAAAGACGGCGTCGATAGCGAAGTATTTATCTATAATATCTCTGATCATAAAGAAGCGTTTGAGGCTATGGGTAGTCAAGGCATCTCTTATACCGCTGGCGTGCCACCAGTCGCTGCGGCTATGTTGGTTGCTACTGGCGAGTGGGATGCAGGCAAGATGGTCAACGTCGAAGAGCTCGATGCTAAGCCATTTATTAATTTGCTAAATAAAATTGGCTTGCCAACGCGTATTCAAGATGCTGATGGCGATAGAGCACTAGAGTTCGATATCTAGAGCATTTTGCTGAATTTCTATCGATAAGCAAATAACAGCATCCTATTAAGTTTCGGCTTGATAGGATGCTTTTTTATGACAGGCATTATCCCAAAAATTCCAATAGCTCGATAATAATTGTAAATTCAATCAAGCGTTTCACAAAAAGCTAATGTGTCTGCAAATAACTATATCGATAAATAATTAGCCATTAACAAATAACCATGTACCACTAAATAACCATGCATCAATAAATAGAGGTAAAGCCTCTACTTTTATAACAGAGCTCTGCGCTATAAGCCATTCGCTATTTTTAATGGTGCCCCTTTGCCAATGAATAAGGCATTCTATCCTTGTGGTGATCTGACTAGTGGTTGATGCCCTTAGTCCTTATCATCAGTGCCTGACAATCAACAGCCTATTTGGAACTCCCTATCTATGACAAAATCTGATAATAAAGCTGCGGATAACCAGGAAGTTAATCTGGACAGTATTAGAGACTGGCTGATACGCACTACACAGATTTTTGCCAAATTTGCAATTATCTTGATAGCTTTGGCTTTAGCCTTGTTGTTAGCCAATGCGCTTAATCGGCCACTCTATATCAGCTATTTAATCGTTGGTATGATCGCCGCAGTACTGTTTATCATGCTAATCATGATTGCTATCGAAAACATCGTTTATCAATACCTAAAAAACAGCGTTTGTGGTCAAATTATTATCTATTTATTAGTGGCGTTGATGAGCGTATCGTCCTATTTGTGGGCAACAGGCGAGATTAACAGGATATTCCAAGTCAATCCTAGTAATTTAGCCTTGACCTCAACGCTACTGACCGCTATCGAGTTTTTTAAATACAGTATTATCACTTTATTAAGCGGTTACTTTATCGCTATAGGCTTGTACTTTTTATATCGAGATTCTGACAACCAAGCGCCTAACAGCGCAGATAACAGTGCTGTTAGTAATGGCAATGCTGCTAGTCATAATGTTAGTAATGGCAATATTGATGCTACAAGCGCTACTAATCAATCGACTAAAAAACTAACTAGCAAATTATTATCAGGTGTACTCTTTGCCCTTACTGTGATGCTGTGTTTGTTAGCCGTAGGCCGAATATCTAAGTATAGCGACGTTATGATTCAAGCCTTTGCGGTAAACATTGATTTCTACAGCTATCATACTTGCACAGGTAAGGATTTTGAAAATATCGAAGGGGTTTTATTTTTATCGGCGAGCGATATGTTAGTAGCGAAAAAGACAGGGGCTATGAGTTGGCAATTTAACAAAGTCAAATGTGAGCCCTGATGGCTGTAGCCAGTTTTTCTCAAAATAAACGCTTAATAAAAAGTACCTCTACTGCTCTAAACTCTAGCTATTACTTAACTTATCAGCATTATCTTAAAGCCTTATCCATAGCGGTGCGCTGATGAGCGGCTCATCCTTGCCAATAATGTTCGTGCGCTAGACTATGACACTATGCGCTCATCATTTTCTCCCAAAATATCCTACCCTCTAAAACTGCACTCACTTATGCCCTATAAGTAAAGTGTAAGGAATGTACAGACATGAGCAACGAAGTAAACCACGATAACTCTTCCAAAGATGACCTAGCAAGCTAGCATCCATTAAACGAGCCATAGTTATCGGGGCGGTAGTCTTGACTATCTTGGCGACTACTTCAGGCTTAGATCGTGGTATTCGCTGGATATCTGAGCTGAATCTATGGAGCGCAGTGGCGATGATGGCTTTTATTCTCATCGCCGGCCAAACCGCTTTCTTATTGAATGCGCTGGTTGAAAACTTAGGTCAATTCTTTGTCACTTTGCCTGCGCGGATGTTTAAAACCTTTGCTTACGTGCCTGGTAGTAGCGAATGGATGGGCAGTTGGACTTTATTCTTTTGGGCGTTTTGGTTGGCTTGGGGGCCGTTCGTTGGCGTGTTTTTGGCCCGTATTTCCCGTGGCCGTACTTTACGTGAGTTCGTCATCGCTGCTATTACTGTGCCAGTATTATGTGATTTTATTATTGTGTCCTTCTTCGGCAATTCAGCCCTTTATGAAGTATTACAAGGTAATACTGCCTTTGCCGAACTGGCTATTCAAAGCCCTGAGCGTGGCTGGTATGCCTTGCTTGAGATGTTCCCCGGCGCGAAGTTCTTAGTTATGTTAGCGACCTTTTCAGGATTGCTGTTTTATATTACTAGCGCCAACTCAGGGGCAATGGTGATGTCGAATTTCTCCGCCTCTATTCCAGACCCAAGCGAGGATGGTCCGAAATGGCTGCGTATCTTTTGGGCAGTACTGACGGCGGTTTTGACTATCTCAATGCTGTTAGCTGGTGGTGTTATTACTATGGAGTATGCGACGCTTATCTTTGCGCTGCCGGTGACTATCATCGTTTACCTAGTGATGTTCTCCTTTTATAAAGCGCTAAAAATAGAGCAAGCCGAGAGCGAGGGTAAGGTGTTACGCCGTCCTTCGATTGCACCTAGTGGTGGTCATATACCAGAGCGCTCATGGACGCAGCGTTTGGGGCAGATGCTGACTTATCCATCCAAACGTGAGTCGATCAAGTTCTTGGAGCGTACTGTATGCCCAGCGCTCGACGATGTCGCCAATGAGTTCCGCCGTCAAGGCTATGATGTGGAGCGTATCAATGCCGATCATGATAAGAATGCGGCAAGCGCAACGGCTTTTATTGGTAATACTAATATTATCGCCGCCTCGGGGCCGTTACTACGGTTATCGACGGCTGCTATGAACGACTTTTATTATCAAGTGTCTATGGTTAAGACTCCAGCGCCTACTTTTAGTGGCAAAATGGCCGCTGATAGCGATGTGTATTATCGACTTGAGGTCACTACTCAAACAGGTTCGGGTGGCTACGATTTGACCGGATTAAATAAGCAGCAAGTCATCGATGATGTGCTTGAGCAATACCAAGCTTATCTGAATTTTTTGACTGCGCCTGTGCAGAGCGATGAAGCATTGACGACGGCTACGCCTATAGTGGGTAAGGAGTAATAGGGGTAACTAGATAATGAGTAGGATAGCCGCTACTGTCGGGGCTAGCAGTGACCTCGCGCATTTATTGATATCTATCGTGGTTGTATTCTTATAGAAAACTAAGCGAGCTATTGGTTAAAGTATATCATTTATGATTTTTACTCACCTCAAGGTTTCTATGCTCATATTTAGCTCACTAAGTATCTCAAATATATGGTATTTGTTTAATAATTAGTACAATATGCAATATCAAACTAAAGTTAGTAGTTTGTAAATACTTAGCGATTAATTGAGATTATTATTTTAAGGAAACATATGAAAAATGTATTGATTGGTATAGCTGCAGTAGGAGTAATGAGTGCAGCCTTGTCTGGTTGTCAAACTATGCAAAAATCCGTAAATCTTATAACAGATAATATGTATGTTGCTCAGTTACCTGAGAGCTCATCAACTAAGCTTCAGATAGTTACCGATTGGGGTGGTGAGTTTAGTGTTACACCAAACTCTAAAGAATACCGTAGCTCGAAAAAATCAGGTGCAGGCGGAGTGTTAGCAATGAATGGATCTTTAAATCCTAAAGGATTAGCAAAACTATCAATTCTCCCTTATACCGATAAAGAGAAATTATTTATCTATGAAAATAATTTAAATATGCCTAAGCCTACAGTCGAAGAAAAACGTCTTTATAGTCTGACTGCTAGCACTTCTCCGAATTTTACAGTGACAGAAAGGTACATTGCTCCCAATCAGCCCTTTGCCATTAGATTTAGAGGTAGAGACAGTTTTAGTACTTGTAGTGTAGAGGGCACATTTAACCCTGAAGCGAACAGCAACTATCGTTTAACAGGTGTGTTCGGTCGAAAGTGTGTCGTTATCATTGAGAAGTTTGTCACTAATAGCCGCGGTGAAACTGTTCTTCAAAACGTCAAATTTGATAAGTGATCTCACTACTATTGTAGAAGGTTAATAAGAAAAAATAGTTAATAGGCTGTGCATCATGTTCAGCCTTCCTTCCTACACAAATCACTCAAATCAATCAAATACAGTAGCATGCCATAATAGATAACTACAACAGGCTAATAAATTAAGGAGCTTACTTTGCCAAACGATTTAACCGCAATCACCGAATACTTACTTGAGCTGGATGCACTAAAGCTTATTAATCGCCGTACTTATATTGATGGTGGATTGCGTGTTGAAAACTCAGCTGAGCACTCATGGCATTTAGCGATGGCTTGCTGGTCGATATCTAGAAGCTTTAAGCTTGAGGTATCAGAAGAAAAGCTCCTAAAGCTGGCACTCATCCATGATTTAGGTGAGATTGATGCGGGTGATACGTTTCTCTACGACACTAATAGAAGCACAGCTCATAATGCTGAACGAGAAGGGGTTAAACGTCTTCAGAGCCATCTAGGCAATGGGGTTGGTGATCTTTGTGAGTTATGGGAGGAGCAAGAGACTGGCGATAGCTTAGAGACTAAACTGCTAAAAGTGGTCGATAGGTTATTGCCTTTTTTACATAATATCAATAGTGAAGGCAAGACTTGGCGTGAGCAAGGGGTGAAGAAATCGCAAGTACTACAAGCTCATGGCTTTATAGCTGAGGATTTTCCTGAGATTCACTGTTGGATGCTTGCTAATATTAATTCAGCGGTGCAAGCAGGTTGGCTGCTTGATGATGGATTGGTTTAATACAGACAGTAGCTATTGGTTAAAGGTAATGGATGTCTACAACCTTCCCAGCTTACTAGCAAATTCATTAAATAATTAAATCAGGAGATAATGTCATGGATATGAAAAACATACCTTTTGCTACTACCGATTGGACCCAAGTACCCGCTGTCGAAGTCAAAGGTGAAACAGGGGTAGGCTACTGGAAAACTCTGGATTTTGACACTATTAATGTACATATGGTTGAGTATTCAGCCGGTTATCTTGCCGATCACTGGTGTGATAAAGGCCATATATTGTTGTGTATCGAAGGCGAGCTAAACACGGAATTAAAAGATGGTCGTAGCTTTACTTTAACTACCGGCATGACTTATCAAGTGGCAGATAATACTATAGCGCATCGTTCTTCAACTAAAGATGGCGCTAAGCTATTTATTGTTGATTGATAACTATTGGAAGCTTTAAGAGTCTGCTGCTGGATAGACAGGATTAGTTAAGATAAGCGAGGTTTACTAAGCCGAAAAAAAGTACTGTATAAAAATAAGGGAAATCATCAATATGCAACTCGAAATCAACGTCATTGACGCCTTCACTGATAGTGTTTTTAAAGGTAATTCTGCGGCAGTGATTATTACTGACAATTGGCTGAGCGCTGAGCTAATGCAGTCTATAGCTATGGAGAATAACTTAGCTGAAACCGCCTTTTTAGTAGCGAGTCATTCAGAATATTTAAGCTCTGAAGACACGGCTGCCTACGATATCCGCTGGTTCTCACCCCTGACTGAGGTTGATTTTTGTGGTCATGCTACCTTGGCATCAGCTTTTGTATTGTTTAGTAAATATCCTAGTTTGAGCAGCATAAGTCTGTCAGCCAAAGCGGTTGGAGTATTGACTATCGTCCAGACAGCAACTGGCAAAATACAAATGGATTTTCCAAATACTAAACCTGAAAGGATTAAAGATATTCCTGAGAGCTTATTAGCGGGTCTATCGATCGCTCCTGTTGAAGTCTATCGTAACTTGCAAGCCTATTTTGTTATTTACAACGCTGAGTCTGATGTACTGTCTGTAGTTCTTGATAATCAGTCCTTAAAGCAGCTTGCACCATTAAATTTGGTTGTGACTTGTCTGGCGGACTGCAAGATTTTTGATAAATACGATTTTATCTCTAGATATTTTGTGTTAGCTACGGCTAGTGAAGACCCAGTGACCGGATCAATTCATACGGGGTTAACCCCACTTTGGGCAGAGCGCTTAGGTAAAAATGAGCTGATGGCTTATCAAGCCTCAAGTCGAGGTGGGGTTTTGGACTGTGTAGTAGTAGGGGATAGAGTACTTATCTCTGGTAATGCGGTGCAATATATGACTGGTATCATTAGCGTTTAAAAGGAAGATGTAGTGCCTGAGTTAAAAACCCTTAGTCTTTTCTTTTTGACCGCACTAGCAGAAATTGTTGGCTGCTACTTACCTTATCTTTGGCTGCGCGAGGGTAAAAGCATTTGGCTGCTTATTCCTGGCATGCTGAGTTTGATGGCTTTTGTGTGGTTGCTGACTCTGCATCCAACGGCTGTTGGCAGAGTTTATGCCGCTTACGGTGGGGTATATATTGCTACAGCTATTATGTGGTTATGGGCGGTTAATGGTATTCGACCATCGATGTGGGATATCGTTGGATCTGCTGTTGCTCTATTAGGCATGGCTATCATTATGTTTGCACCCCGCAGCTCTTAGCTAATAGTGCTTAGCTATAAGTTAGTAAAGCTAACGGCTCACTGATAAGTGCTTTTAATGAAAACCAGTAATTACAGCTGAGTTGGGCTAAAGCAGCTAAGCTAGCGCTTTAGCACAGCTTGGATTAATGTTTGCCCAGAATGCTACCGCTATCTTCTTTCTTGGCTTGCTTAGCCGCTTTTTTCTCTTTTGCAGTCAGTAACGGCTTCTTTTTGACATTCTTTTTACTGTCTTGTGTTTTACTCATGATTTAGTCCTATTGGATAAAGTTGAACGCTCAAGCTATCGAAATGGCTTGCCGCCAAGTAGCGAGGGTTTAAGCTTAGTTAAGCTAGTGATAACTAGGTATTATTAACTATTACAGTGTAGCCTTAAGGGTAACGATTAGATAGTTATATCTTTATCAACGGATACGGCTTTTATTAATATTTTTATTGCTAGGCCAATCATCAAGTTATCCTAAACTGACGATAGTGTAAGTAAGCGCTTACTTACGGATACCTAGCGATTTGCTATAATAGGCGTGGTAAGCCGGCTATTAGTTTCGGTGCTCACTAATGTATTGGTGGTTATTTGCACTAACCGCTAATACTTTTCACTATTTTGGTTAATTAATTATTATGCGTATTCGTAAACTGTTTAAATTTGAAAATGCTCACATCGTCCGTAATTGTAGCTCAGAGCGTTGTAAACATTCTATTCATGGTCACAGCTATCAGATTGAGTTGATCCTGGAGGCGCAGCGTCTAGATCATGGACAAATGGTTTATGACTTTGGCCTACTAAAGTCGTCAATCAAAGATATTATCGACAGCTTTGACCACGCTATTTGCTTTTGGAGTAAAGATGATCCTGAGTATATTGAAGCTTGTAAGAAGTTCAGCGCCCGCTGGATAAGTCTACCCGTATCCCCTTCTGCTGAGCAATTCTCCCGAGTGATATTCTTTTGGGCGCAGCAAATATTACAACAAACCCAAATGCAAAACGGCGAAGCTGATGTCAGTGTCTATTCGGTCATTGCTCATGAAACGGCGACTGGCTATGCGCAGTGTTTCGCTGCTGATGTGGCTAACGATCAGATGGGTAAATTAGTATTGAGTGACTTTGAGTTTAGCGAGCAAGTCAGTAGTGAGTGGCATGATCCACAGCTATATGCCAAGCTCATTAGCGGGGAGCGCTTCATTAACCCACAAGTCACTATGCAAGTACAGCTGGATGAGTCTGATGTCTAATCCTAAGTTTACAGAGAATAAAAACTCAATATCGGTAACGCTGCATTCAGAAGCCGATACTAAAGAGTTAGCGGCGCAATTGGCTAAGTTACCGTTAGTAGGCAGCGTTTGGCTGGCTGGTGATTTAGGAGCTGGTAAAACCACTCTAACTCGTTATTGGCTACAAGCTCTAGGTCATCAAGGGCCAGTAAAAAGCCCCACTTACACTTTAGTTGAGCCTTATCATATCAGCCAAAGTGATGGAGCTATTAAGCCGGTTTATCATGCCGATCTATACCGTTTACAAGATCCAGAGGAGCTGTCTTTTATTGGCTTTGATGAGTATCTGGATGAGCCAAATGCGCTAGTCATTATTGAGTGGGCAAGTCGTGCGGACAGTTATTTGCCAGCGCCAAGCTTGTTTATAGATATAGTACAAGGTGGCGCTACGCAGGACAGTAAAGAAGCACGTCAAGTCGAGCTACGCTTATCAAAAATAGGGCAGACGCAAGGGCTGGATTTATCGCTGTTAAAGATCTAGCTATTAGGTCACTACGCTATTGGATAAATATGTTAGATAATCCGTTAAATATCACTATCTCAAGTACACGCATCAAAAAGCTATCACCGCTGTTGATTAATCAACTATCCGCTGGTGAAGTAGTCACTCGTCCGGCAGCAGTAGTCAAAGAGCTGCTAGAGAATGCCATTGATGCGAAGGCCACTCATATTGAGGTGCGTATCACTCAAGGTGGTATGGGTATGATCGAAGTCGTGGACAACGGCGTTGGCATCCATCCTGATGATATGGTGATGGCGATCACCCGTCATGCCACTAGCAAAGTCGCTGATATTGCTAATCTGCAAGGTATTAGTACCCTAGGGTTTCGTGGCGAGGCATTGGCGGCAACAGCTGCAGTTTCGCGCTTAACCTTGATTAGTAGTCACGATGACAGCGGAGTAGGTCGCCAGCTGCAAGTTACAGGAGTATTAGCGCAAGCGCCTAAGCTATTACCGGTAGTGCACAATCGCGGTACCACCATCACAGTTAAAGATCTATACTTTAACGTGCCAGCGCGGCGTGGCAATCTTAAGTCTATTGCGACTGAGTTTGCCCATATCGAGACTATCGTCCGTGAGGTGGCTTTAGCTTATGCTGATGTTACGCTCAATCTATTTCATGACCACAAAAAACGCTTGTCGCTATCGGCTAGTACCAGTAATAGTACCAGTATAAGCCCGAGTCCAGTCTCTAGCTTAAGCTCTATCAGCAGTACTCATAGCCGTCTGCCTCTAGCTAGACTTGAGCAGGCGCTTGGCATAGCCCTGACTGATGATGCGCTGCAAGTTAATGTTGATTTAACCGCCCTCGTTCAACAGACTTCAGCATCTACGCAGCAGCAGTCAGCAAGTATTAATGGTTGGTTATGGCCCATTAGCGAGAGTGACGCTCTTAATAACTCCTTGCCAAAGCTGTTGTATATCAATGGTCGTTTAGTCAAAGAGCAGCTGATTAGTAATCAGTTACGTCAGCTTGCGCAAAGCGCTCAGTTTAATCATATTGGTTATGCACTGTACTTTGAGCTGCCCCTGCATTGGCTCAACCTTAATGTTCATCCTACTAAACAGCGTATTAAGATTAGCTCTTTGAATAACATCATGGCGCATCTGAGTCATGCTATAAGCCTAAAACTCAAAGGCATTCGCTCTAGTAGCAGTGGTTCTCTTGCCATTAAGAAACTAGATACTAAGCAATCGGCAACTCAGTCGCAGTCTTTAACTGGCCATTTAACAATTTCCGCAGATCGAGATCCTGTTAAATACCCTGCAAAAGGTAATGGTTCGATAGGGCCGTTATGGTTCCAACAATCATCAGCACAGCTTGTGCAAGAGCCGACAGCGTATTATCAGCACTCGCAAGCACCACTGTCATCAGCAGCGACGGTAACTACTGATTTATCTACTACTAATTCACCTATTACTACCGCAGCTACTACAAGCAAGCCTGTGGATTTACCGCAATGTTTAGACGTTATCGATAACGTTGAGCAACAACGGGTCCTAAATGAAAATAATAGCCTAAGTAAACAACCTTGGCTATTATTTTATACCAAAGGTAAACTAACCTTGGTTAGTCAACGGCAATGGCAAGCTAGTTTAGCTCTATTGTTCAGCTCACATTCATCTGCAAGCTATCCTGTACTAGCGGACGCTGCTAGTGTTAATCAGCAACTAGCTTATTATATTGAGCAAATGTCGCAGGCAGACGCGCTAGCCTTTAAAGTCGATATTGAGCAGATAGTTACTTTGCAAGCGCTAAAATCTATAGAGCGCTCGCAATTAATAGCATTGATGCTATCATCTCCTTCCTGTTAATCGATTTTTATGACCTGCAAAGGCAAGCTTATGCACCCTTTATCTGCCAATTCATCCCACACCAGTTTTGGTACAGCTGCTAATACCGCCTTGACGGCGTTGCCTAATAACAGCGTAGTTTGTTTGATGGCGCCGACGGCGAGTGGTAAGACAGCGTTGGCGTATGAGCTCTATGACAGTGGGCGCTATGAACTGATTTCAGTGGACTCAGCACTAGTATATCGAGATATGAATATCGGTACCGCTAAGCCTACAGTGACTGAGCTAAAGCGCTATCCGCATCACTTAGTGGATATCATTGATCCCACCCAAAGTTATAGCGTGGCTGAATTTGTCAGCGACGTCGCTGGACTCATCGATACCTGTCATCAAGCTGGCAAGATACCGTTATTGGTTGGCGGCACTATGATGTATTACATGGCGCTACTCGAAGGATTGTCTCCCGTACCTGATAGCGATGACAAAGTACGTCAGCAAGTTGAGCAATGGCGACAGGAGGCGGGGATTGAGGCGTTGTATGCCTACTTAGGCGAGGTAGATGCTGTGACGCACGCCCGTTTAAAGCCTAGCGATACTCAACGTATTACTCGGGCGCTTGAAGTTTATCAACAGACTAATATACCGATCAGTGAATGGCAACAACAGCCTAAGCAAGCGTTAGCAGACAATCCCAAGCAACAGTGGCAAGTACTAGCAGTGATGCCTGATCGTCCGTGGTTGCATCAGCGCATCGGTCAACGCCTCGATATCATGTGGAATGACGGACTAGTCGCTGAAGTGATTGCCTTGCTTGAGCGCTATCCGTTAACCCCAAGCATGCCTGCTATGCGTTGTGTTGGCTATCGGCAAGTGCTCGAGTATTTGGTACGTATCGACCACCCAGTATTGTCTCAAGCACATTTGGACCGAAATCAGTTTTATCAGGCCTTTGAGCAAAACGATGCCAATCAGCTATTAATAACAGCGGATTTATTGCCTACAGCTGAGAACGATACCGAGGCCTTAGAGGCTACGATTGAGGCAGTTGCTTGTCAAGAAATGCAAAATAAGGCATTATATGCCACAAGACAACTAGCAAAGCGCCAGTACACTTGGCTACGTAAATTGACTCAGTTACAGTCCACTACTAGCGAGAGTGAGCTGAGAATAAATATACAAGTTTTTAGTAACATGGCACAGGCTGCCGCTAGCTTGCATAAGGCGTGAGAGCAAGGCTGGTTAATACATTGGCGCTGATACGGCATGCTTTAATTCGTGATAGTAAGCGGACAAGAAGTTGCAAATAAGAGCCTTAACAGCTGTTATAATTATCAGCGTTTAAAGACTCAACTAGCAGTATTTTGTTATCTGCTTATAATATGAGCTAATAAATACTATCGACTGCTAGATGGCAATAGCAGCTGGAAACAAGTGGTTACTTAATACCCTTACAATAGTATTATATTAACGATAGAGTAGCCTAGCTTAAGCTCTATTAAGCATTGAAAAATAACAGCTTACAAATAGGGGCTTAAAAATAGCCAGTGTTACTATTTTAGCAAAACTATATTTTTAGCAAAGCTATAGTGCAGAAAAAGTGCAAGTGAATTGACGCTCTGTTTAGTATGGATAGCTGAATTAGCTACACAATTCTCAAAAATAGAGGCAGTTAGTTTTAGTAGCTCCTATTTATAGTAGCTCGTAACCATAGTCACTGCTATTATTTAAGGTTCAACAGGATATAAAAAAGTACTTGCTTATTTAGATACGATTTACCTATAAAAAATATTTTGTTAGATACGTATAACCATTATAATTACTAGTGCAGGGCTATAAAATATTCAAGATAATTGATATTTAATAACTATTTAATAACTATTTAATATTAATATCGATTATTGTTATTTAGTAATCATCCTCTAAATATGATATCAGAAGCATTGTTCAGCTTTGGTACTTAATGATTAGCATTCGAAACTGAGTATTCACAATATAATTATATAATAATTAGGAGAGATTTCATGTCAAAAGGACAAACTTTACAAGATCCGTTCTTGAACTCACTGCGCAAAGACCGCATTCCTGTTTCTATTTTTTTGGTTAATGGTATTAAGTTACAAGGTCAAATCGAGTCGTTTGATCAATATGTAGTGTTATTGAAGAATACGGTGAGTCAGATGGTGTATAAGCATGCCATTTCTACAGTAGTGCCAGCACGCAATCCACGTACTAGTACTTCTACCACCACGACTACTGGTAGTGTGCCACCATCAAGTACAACTAGCAGCTATCAAGGTAGTAATCCTAGTAGTGGTTTTGAACGTGGCAGTAGTCCTAGCACTCCTGCAAGTAATAGCGGTAATGGCTTTGAAGAGCGTGGCTTTGGCTCTAATCGTAGTGGTTTTAATCGCGGTGGCTTTAATCAAGGACAAGATCGCGGTTTTGAGCGCGGTGGTTTTGGGCAAGAGCGTGGTTTTGAGCGTGGCGGTTTCGGACAAGAGCGCGGTTTTGAAAGTCCTGCAGATGATTCAGGATTTGAAAACAAGCCTGATGACAGCTTGGATAATAATTCTCCAGGCTCAGACAATAGTTAGTAGCTTTCAAAACTGCATAGCGGTTAACCTAATAATTGTACGCATTGAACCTACTATTGTAATAGTAGGTTTTTTTGTTCTTTGCTTAGAGCATGTTGAGCATTCACAGTATCTAAATATAGTTACTCTAATATCCGTAGCTATTTATATTAGCGTGATTATAGTAAAATACACTATCGATCACTAATAAATCTTGAGTTAATTTATGAGCTATCCGAATCGATCTTTAAGCCACGACCAATATATTACTACCGCCATTGAAGCTATCAATACTGAGCGTGCAGCGCTAACCATTTTGACTGAGCAGATAGATGATCGTTTTGCTCAAGCTTGTGATGTTATTTTAGACTGCACTGGCCGAGTAGTAGTCACTGGTATGGGTAAATCAGGATTGATCGGTCGCAAAATAGCGGCAACCTTTGCTTCTACAGGTACTCCAGCATTTTTTATGCATCCTGGCGAAGCGGGTCATGGTGATTTAGGCATGCTAGTCAAAGGGGATGTGCTTTTAGCCATTTCTAATTCTGGTGAGTCTGATGAGATAAGAACTTTATTACCGGTGGTCAAACATTTAGGTATTCCGCTGATTAGCATTAGTCGAGATCAGCGCGGGATGTTACCTAGTGCGGCTGATATTGTGCTCACTTTAGGTCATTCACAAGAAGCCTGTCCGCTCAATTTGGCGCCGACTTCGAGTACTACGGCGACTTTGGCATTGGGTGACGCTTTGGCAGTAGCCTTAGTTCATGCGCGTGGTTTTACCTCAGAGGATTTTGCCTTATCGCATCCAGCAGGAGCGCTAGGTCGTCAGCTATTGACTCGAGTTGAAGACTTGATGCATCCTAGCTCTGAGAACTTACCTTTAGTTAATCAGCGTGCGTTACTACAAGAGGCATTATTCACTATGAGTAATTGTCGTTTGGGCATGACAGTAGTGACAGATGATGATAATAAGGTCGTCGGAGTGTTTACTGATGGTGATCTACGCCGTGGACTGGAAAGAGGGATTACTCTAAATACCCCAGTGAGTACAGTGATGACTACTCAGCCACGCCAAGTCAATAAAACTATGCGTGCCTCTGATGCTTTGAGCTTGATGAATGAGAATGCTATTAGTCAGCTGTTGGTGATGGATGAGCAGAATCATTTAGAGGCGATCATTACTGTCCATGATTTGCTGCAAGCGGGCGTCAAGTAGTGATGTAGTGCCTAGACAGGCATTTATGCGGGCAGCCATTAACATGATAATAACCGCTACTATTAATAGCTTATTTTGCTAACTATAATTACAATTATAAGAGACGAATTATGCAGGATTTAATCAAAAAAGCTGGTCAGGTAAAGCTGTTGGTACTAGACGTCGATGGTATACTGTCTAACGGCCAGATAATTTATGATGCTAATGGTGTCGAGACTAAAGCGTTTTCAGTACAAGATGGTGTTGGCATTAAGTCGCTCGCACGCTACGGTATTTTGACAGCGATTATCACTGGACGTAATAGCCCAATGGTTAATAAACGGGCTACTGAAATAGGCATTGATTATGTGGTGCAGGGCCGTGATGATAAGCTTATTGCGCTCACTGAGTTATTAGCAAGCTTAGATCAACAGCTTAATATCAGTGCAGCCGACTGTGCTTATATGGGTGATGATTTGCCAGATATAAAAGCGATGCAAACCGTTGGTTTTGCAGCGACAGTACCTAATGCGCACTCTGAGGTGATCAATCGTAGCGATATGGTAACCACCCGCGCTGGTGGTTACGGCGCAGTACGTGAAGTCTGTGATCTAATATTAAAAGGTCACGGTCACTACCAAGACTTTATCGGTCAGTTTAGCTTAGATGATCGCTAACCATGGGTAGATAACCGCGAAAATGCTACTGGCTATTAATAAGGGGCGTGGTAGATACTACAAGGTTATTTGTAATGGTTATGAGTACTAACTATTGGCACTTATTATCAGTACTAGTATTAGTACTAGCAGTCGCTTAATAAGATATATTTTTAACTTGAATGGGCTACAGTATCACCCAAGCCTACATACAGGATAAGCCGTTTTGAATACTCGTGTGTTAATCGTTTTAGCTTTGATCATCGCCGGTATCGCTGGTTGGTTCTTCCAACAGCAAGGCAAGATTTCACCGCCGATGAATATAGAAGCCTCAGAAGTTGACTATGAAGCTACGGATATAAAGGCGGTGCAGACTAATGATCAAGGGGAAACAGAGTATGAGCTGAAGGCTACTTCACTCACTCATAACCCCAAAACCAATGAAGATGTGATGTCTGGAATTACCATGAACTGGAAGCCATCAGATAAGCAGCGCTATATTATCCAATCGGGTACCGCGACTATCAGTCAAGAATCTGGTGATTTGCATTTATATAATGGTTTTAGCTTAGTTAGCGAAGATAAGACTGCTACTACTAAGATCGAACCGATCAAAGTGACAGGACAAGCGCTAAAAGGCAATACTAAATCAAGACAAGTCTATAGCGAGCAACCGGTGAAAGTAGAGCAAGGACTCAATCGTTTTGAAGCCTCTAGTATGACCGCTAATTTAGAGACAGGTGAATACGAATTTGGACAAGTAGCGGTGACATTCACTCCAGCTAAACGTCAAGACAAATCGCTATTTTGATACACAATGTCTTTAAAGTAAGTAGTCGTTCTTTTACTAAAAGCTCAGCCTAAAAACAGCTACTAGCATCACCTTAGCAGACCCCATTACTAATTACAGAATCCATTATAGAACCAATTACAGAACCAATTACATAAAGAGTAACCATTTATGAAATCAACAATGTTGTCTGCTACACGCCCGCTGTCAATAGTC
Organism: Psychrobacter sp. BF1; assembly: GCF_019279065.1. Lineage (NCBI taxonomy): Bacteria > Pseudomonadati > Pseudomonadota > Gammaproteobacteria > Moraxellales > Moraxellaceae > Psychrobacter > Psychrobacter sp. BF1. The sequence continues at coordinate 208,013 of NZ_JAGYWV010000004.1, read as the reverse complement.
ATGCTATTAACACTACCTTTGTATAGCCATGCCTTGCCTTCAGATGCAAATCAGCCCATTAAGCTATTAGCAGACAAAGCGACTTATAGTGAGCGTACAGGGGTTACTAGCTATTCTGGTACAGTGGTTATTACTCAAGGTACCTTTAAGATGACGGCAGATAATATCACTGTCAACTTATCGCAAGGGCGCAGCATCAACTCAGCAGTAGCCACAGGGCGTCCAGCGACTATGCAGCAAGTCGTCACTCAAGAAAAGGGGTTGGCTAAAGGCCAAGCTAATAACATCGACTACAATGCGCTCAATGGCATTGTTACTTTGACAGGCAATGCTAAGCTAGTACAAAACGGCGCTAGTTTTGCAGGTAACGTCATTCGTTATAGTCTCAAGGCTGGCGATGTAGAAGCAACGGCTGGTGGCAATCAACGTGTTGAGTTGGTATTCCCACCTAACGCTAATAGTAGTCAGAGCAGCTTACGTTAACTTGAAACTTGATTTTTGCTACTAGGCTACAGCCAGCAGCACTGCTAATATTGCCCTGTTTTACGTCCTATTATCAATACCAGCATGAGTATAAGTATGAATGATGACCGCAACCTCTCTAGCCATCCTGATTCTTTAGTATCTGAACTGGGCACACAGCAATTGGATAGTAATAAGCTTTTAGCCGATGACAATAGCGAGTCACGCATACGTTTAGTCATGCAAAACTTAGGCAAGCGCTACAACAAGCGCTGGGTGGTCAAAGATGTTTCTTTCTCTGTGGAGCAAGGCCAAGTAGTAGGGTTGTTAGGGCCGAACGGTGCTGGCAAGACTACTAGCTTTTATATGGTAGTAGGCTTAGTCAATATGGATAAAGGTCGTGTCACTTTGGGCAAGATGGATTTGTCCAAATATGCTATGCATGAGCGCGCACGTGCTGGTATTGGTTACTTACCACAAGAGGCTTCTATCTTTCGTAAGCTATCTATTGAAGATAATATTTTAGCTATATTGCAGACTCGTAAAGAGCTGTCCGCTAGTGCTCAACGTGAAGAGCTTGAAAAACTCATCAACGAGTTCAATCTACAGCATGTGCGTAAATCGTTAGGGATGAGTGTATCAGGAGGCGAGCGTCGTCGTTGTGAGATTGCTCGTGCCTTAGCTGCTGACCCTAAGTTTATTCTATTGGATGAGCCGTTTGCTGGGGTTGATCCTATTTCAGTAGGTGACATAAAAGATGTGATCTTAGCGCTAAAAAATCGCGGTATTGGGGTACTTATTACTGATCATAACGTCCGTGATACTCTAGCTATTTGTGAGAAAGCTTATATAGTCTCAGAAGGGGCGATCATTGCTGAAGGCAAACCACAAGATATCTTGGATAATGAGCTAGTAAAAAGTGTCTACTTAGGTAAAGACTTTCAGGCCTAAATTTATTTACTGCATTGACTTTATTCTGCATCAAACTCTAGTTTTATGATGGTTTGTTAATAGTATCCTAAACGATGCTTCAGCCTAGCTTATAGAGGCTGAGCATCGCATAAAACTTCACCCTTCTGTTTTTATCAGCGTCATATCCTTATCGCTGCTCTCACAATACTTATTAATTATTTTATTGACTAGATAGCTTGATAAGTGGCTTTACTTAATTTGTCACTTTCTTAATTTTTTATAATTTTTATAAGGCTTAACGACTATGGCAAAAAATACTAGTAGCTATGTTTGCCAGCATTGCGGTGCTCATTTTGGTAAATGGGCAGGACAGTGCTCTGATTGCGGCGAATGGAATAGCTTAGTCGAAGCACCCAATGTCAGTATGCCGCACCATAATAAAAAAACCCCTAAACCCGCACCTCGTGCAGCGCCTCGTAATGCTGATGCTAATAGCTCAACCACTGGCAATTATTCAGGCACTCACAGTGCGGTCATGCCTCTGAATGCGGTTAGCGTCACTTTAGATTCGCGTATGTCGACGGGTATCAGTGAGTTCGATCGGGTGCTAGGGGGTGGCTTAGTCGCCGGCTCCGTAGTATTGATAGGTGGTGATCCGGGTATCGGCAAATCTACTATCTTGCTACAAACCGCAACCAATATGGCCAAGGCTGATTCGTTGGCGGGTAGCGCCTTGTATGTCACTGGTGAGGAATCATTAGCGCAAGTCGCTATGCGCGCTAAACGCTTGGATCTACCAGCGGACAGATTGCGAGTATTAGCAGAGACTAATGTAGAGACTATCTGTGCTGCTCTAACGCAAGAGCAACCGGCTATCGCTATCATCGACTCTATTCAAACTATCTATACTGATGCCATTAATTCAGCGCCAGGTGGGGTGAGTCAAATTCGTGAGTCTGCAGCTATCTTAACTCGCTATGCTAAGCAAACGGGCACAGCATTATTCTTGGTAGGTCATGTAACCAAAGAAGGTACGCTGGCAGGACCTAGAGTACTTGAGCACATGGTCGATACTGTACTGTACTTTGAGGGTCAGTCTGATTCGCGCTTTCGAATGATTCGAGCGGTAAAAAACCGTTTTGGTGCGGTCAATGAGCTGGGTATCTTTGGTATGACGGATATGGGTCTTAAAGAAGTTGCTAACCCTTCAGCGATATTTTTAAGCCGTTATGACAAGCCAGTTGCAGGCTCAGTGGTGATGGTCAGTCGTGAAGGCACGCGTCCACTATTAGTAGAAGTACAAGCCTTGGTTGATGACTCACAAGGACAGCCACGACGTATGGCTTTGGGGCTTGATTTTCAGCGCATGTCGATGTTGTTAGCGGTTATGCACCGTCACGGCGGTATCCATACTAGCGGGCAAGATGTCTATGTGAACGTAGTAGGTGGGGTAAAGGTTATAGAAACAGGCTCTGATTTGGCAGTGTTATTAGCTTGCGCTTCTAGCATCAAAGAGCGAGCGCTGCCTTCTTCACTAGCAGTATTCGGTGAAGTAGGGTTATCTGGCGAGATACGGCCAGTACCTAATGGTCAAGAGCGTTTAAAAGAAGCTATGAAACATGGCTTTACTCATGCCATCGTGCCCAAATCTAATGCACCAGCTGCTAATTCAGCCCAATTTAAAGGTATCACTATTATCGCCGTAGAGCGCTTGGATGATGCTATAGAAAAGGCCTTTGAGCTGTAGTGATTATAGTTCCACTGTTGCTAGCTTTTATAAGTAATGCTTTAAGGACTTGTCCGATAGCGACTACTATTAGATAAGGTCTTAAAACACAAAAACCGCCAAACTTTTCTCTAAGCTTGGCGGTTTTTCTTTAAGTATTACTTTGCTATTAGCACTTATTAACAGTCTAAAAATATTAATAATATAAAAATATTAATAGTCTAAAGACTAGGGTCCTGCAACACGCTCAATAGAAACGTTACCAACCCCTTTACTAGTGATACCTAACTGTTTAGCAGCACCATAAGATAAATCTAACACACGGTTACCACTAAATGGACCACGGTCATTAACTTTTACTACTACAGTCTTACCATTGGTTTTGTTAGTGACTTTGACATAACAGTTCAAAGGTAATGAACGATGCGCCGCAGTCAAACCATTCATATCAAAAGTATCACCACTGGCGGTTTTACGACCATGGAATTTACGACCATACCAAGAAGCGAGACCAGTCTGCTTAAATTTACTCACTGAATTAGACGCAACTGCTGTCAGACGTTCCAACACATCTTCATCATTGCTGAGTCCAGTGGAGTTACTGGCCAATAGTGAACTATTAAGAGCCAAAGAGCTTGGCTGACGTGCAGATTTTACTAAACTTGATGCATTGTCATGCTGGCGAGTAAGTTCACCGAGTACACGATCAATATGCGAGGCGTTATCTTGAGAAAAGTTGGCAAGCGTAGTTTTTGCTTCGGCGGCATTAGCGCTAGACGCCATTGTTGAGCCAGCGAACAAAAATACTGACGCGGTAAGAAGACCAGATAAACGCTTATTCATATATATACCTCTGTAACCTAGATTATAAATTCTAATTAATGATCAGCTATGACTTATTATGTAGGACAAGTTGAGCTATTCTGCACTTTTATTCTAACCATCACCGATTAAGTTTATAGATAGAGAGTACAAAATATAATTAGTTTTAACTTTTAGGTAAGTTTTATAATTCGCTCATCGATGTTGCTAAATCATCAATCGTATAAAAACCAGTATTGCTGCTTATATTACTGCCGTTATAAACGCTTGATTAGTTAAACTCTGAGAAATTTCAAAGGCTAACTATACTGATGAGCTCTGACTTGAATATAATTAATTGCTAACTTTATTAGTAGATCTGTATAGGTTCTGTAGCTAAATACTCTAACAGAGGTTAACGCAATTTTTTGTAAATAACAAGCTTTAGAATCTACAAGCATCAATCAACAATAAATAGTAAACCGATGAATTGCAGCAGGAGTAAGTACTATCTAAAGTGAATAATAACAACAACTTGTCTGAAAAAATAACGAAAAAAACAGAGTGAAAAGGCGCTTACAAATTCAATAAATATTAATACCAATAAAGGTCTAAATAGTTTTATTGGTTATGCTGGTGCGCTGAGCAAAGATCATCATACGACTAATATTAATATAAAGCTACTAAGATAATTTATCTTGTTAATGATTAATAGTTTTCATAGCTAAGTAATTGAATTTATTAAGTTATGTCTATGAAATGGCTCCAAATATAAGCAGGTTATATAGAGTTTTTTTGGCAATATGTATATATATTTACAACAAAAAGCCCATAGTATATTTAGTGCTAAGCACTCAGAAAATGACTAAAAATCTTTTATCACCATTTTTTAACAAAAAAGCCCAGTTTTAAATACACTTATAGCCGATTTTTTGACTTGTAAAGGTTCAACATGACTCTATTTAAATAGCGACTTAAGCAGCTGTTTAATTAACGGGGAAATAGTCAAAAATAGCAGCTATTTAGGGGGATGAGTAGAGCTACTCAGGCCTATGAGTATGGATGGACATTAGCAATCCGAAGCCTGCCATTAAGGTGACAATAGCAGTACCACCATAGCTTATGAAGGGCAGTGGAACGCCTACTACTGGTAAAATCCCGCCAACCATGCCCACATTTACAAAGACATAAACGAAGAACGACATAGCGACAGCTCCTGCTAATAATCGGCTATAAGTATCAGGATGAGTAAAGGCGATATATAGCGAACGACTTAGTAAACAGGCATAAAAAAACATTAGTAATATTACCCCCAATAGCCCGAATTCTTCAGAAAATGCCGCTATGATAAAGTCAGTATGACCTTCGGGCAAGAAGTGCAAATGCGATTGAGTACCGTCTAAATAGCCTTTGCCAGTCAGACCCCCTGACCCTATAGCGGTTTTGGATTGGATGATATTCCAGCCAGCACCTTGAGCATCACCTTCAGGATTAAAGAGCGTTAATACGCGAGTGCGCTGATAGTCATGTAATAAGAACTGCCAAGCAATAGTGACTATGGGTACAGATAAAGCCAAGGCACCAGCGATCATCCACCAAGATAAACCTGCCAAAAATAATACAAACAATCCGCTTGCGGCTACTAATAGTGAAGTACCTAAATCCGGTTCTTTAGCTATTAATAACACTGGTATGATAATAAGTACTAGAACAATCCCCACACTGGAAAAGCTTGGCGGTAGATCGCGTTTGGATAAAAACCAAGCACACATCATAGGCATACCCAGCTTCATAAACTCTGAGGGTTGTACACTGCCAAATCCTGGCAAGTTTATCCAGCGCTGCGCGCCCATGCGAACTTCACCAATAATATCTACGAGTACTAGCAGTAGTAAACCCAATACATAAAAGATAGGGGTTAGAGTACGATAAACGCTAGGTGGAATCTGGGCCATAACGAACATAACTATGAAGGCTACACCATAACTAACTATTTGGCGCAAGACCATAGCATTGTCTTGAATCGAGGCGCTATATAAAATCGTCAAACCAATGCAGCAGATGGATAGTAACAACAACGTCAACCAAGGATCTATGTGAATCCTTTGCCACAAAGTCGGCTCAGAATGTTGACCAAGATGGTGACTTTGACGAGAAAATCTGTATTGCGGGTTAGAAGACATAGGCAAAATTTAGCTTAAAATATGGTTATAAAAAAAGTGAAGTCAATACAAAGAGCGTATTAACCAAAACGTAGTCAATTGAGAGCATAACAGTAAAATTGGGTAAACCGTAAAAAACCCCTATACGCTCGAGCTTAAATCCTCCTAAAAAGTAACTTTAGCGTAATAAAGTAACGTCATTATAAAACCTATTAGCATTAGTGTTAATAACAAACCCTCTAAGGCTAATTAACTGGCGATAGTTTAGCCTGCCTGTGAAAAATTTGATAATATCGATGAGATGTTTTTAGTGGTAGTTACCGTCAATGAAAAATGTAAACAGTGGAATTAATGAATCAATGGTTTGGCAAGTGCCAACAGGACTAGCTGCGCGTGCTGCGTTAGCCTTTTTAGTCTGTACCACCAGTGTCAGTAGTTATGCGGCGGTATTGAGTGTCGATAACGAACGCCGGATACAAGTTCGTCAGGGTAATAATGATACTAGCAATGCTTATATAACCCCTGCACCATACCGCCAGCAGATAACTGGCGATAACATGCAAGGCCTTATTGAACAAAAACAGCGCCAATATGAATTCGATGCCAAGGTATCAATAGAAGAAAGTAAGCGGGTAAATGTTAACCCGCGTACCCCTAGCTACAATACTAGCTATAGCACCACTAATAATAGTTATAATACTAGCTATAACAACTTTAGTAGCATGGATTTCAATAGCTGGCTAAATAGCAACAGCTGGCGTGCGCAACAAGTAGCCAGCTATAAAAGTTATCTTATCTCAAGACTAGGGGCACGTAATGTTCCGCCACTTGAGCAGTTATTGACAACAGCTCGTAGCTGGGACAAATGTGGCTATGAGCCTTATCAGCTACCTCCGCAAGAGTTGTGGTCAAACATAGTACCGACGTTACGACTCTATAGTGACCTAAAAGCTCAAGGTGTCTTGCCATCTGGCACTGAGATACGGTCGGTATATCGTAGTCCAAGCCTTAATGCTTGTGCGGGTGGTGCTGACGGCAGCAAGCACATGACTGCAGGTGCCATGGACATCTGGGTGCCTGAGTATGAGAGTAGTCCGTGGCGTCTTAGTAGTATGCAGGACGGTCTGTGTCAGTTTTGGCAGTATCAAGGCAATGCTTATAACTTTGGTTTAGGATTATATTCAACAGGGGCTATCCATTTAGATACTGAAGGCTATCGAAAGTGGGGTTTTCAACATGCCAGCAGCGCTTCAGCTTGTCGTTACTAGTGAGTGAGTGAGTGAAAGCTACTAACTCTAGCCATAGTTATAGGAGAGTAGCTGTCTATTTGAGTACCGCTATTTGGCTGCCACCATGATTGAGATTCATAATATAAATCATAGACTTAAGTCAGTTTTTCAGGATGTATATATTAGTAATTTATTAACAGATATTTAGTACTGAACAGTCGGTATTGACTATTATTACCTAATATCAAGAAGTTATTTTCTATGCCATTAAAGGGTCACAATGACATATAAGTCATATATAACTATCAATATTTCAAACAAATGTGTTTAAATAGCCCGCAATAATGGGCTATTTTTTTAAGTTTTATTTATAGTTATAGCTTAGTAATAAGTATTTTTTATTAATAGAGTTGTTGACCTTAGAGTCATTTGATTACAATTATAATAAGTGATATCCATGAATGTATTAAGCTTAGGGCTGGCTGATAAAACCGTGCATCAGCAACAAAACTATTATCTATTAAAGGCCAAAGCACTGCGTTTAAGTTTACAGATGATTATAGTATCAGCGCTAGTGGCAACTTCTGGTTGTTTACCAGAGGATAAGGGCAAAGTTGTCGATAATGAAGCTGCACTCGGACAACAAAGAAAGCAAAATATGCAGGAGATAAAAAACAGCATTGATAACTCCTATGCACTTTTAGCCGCTAGACGTGCTGATATCTGCCCCAAGTTGCTGCAAAAGGATGTTGATACTAATGTTATAGAGCGAGTGCAGGAAGTCATGGTCGATGACTATTGTGAATATTATCTATATCCAAAAGTCGATCAACGTATAACCGTCGAGCTCAGCGATGATAAAATCGAAGCTTTATTGGTAGTACCCGAGTTACATAATTTCGCTGACGGCGACTATAAAGTACTCTCTTATGATAAGCATGTGATCCGTTTAGCCTATAACGGAGCTACCTATAAGCCTGAGCATTTTATGTATGACGTAGTCATTAAGCTTATAGACTAAATGACTATTCAATCAAACAGCGTTAAACCCCTATTGAGGTTTAGCGCTAGCTTGGTCCCAAGGGTTATCCTGTCCTACGGTGACGATCAAAAAGTTATTAGGATCTAAAGTATCACGCAAGGTCTTATTCACCTCAGCGAGCTGCACATTATTGATCCGACTCATATAATTGGTTAAATAATCATCAGGCAGTTTATAGAAATTCATTGTCCCCAGCAAACCATTGATACCAATATTACTAGCAAAGCTCATCGGAAAGCTATTCTTTAGATTGTCTGTGGTCAGCTGCATCTCACTAGCCGTTATACCTTGCGCTAAAGTCTCATTAATCACCTTCAAACTAGCATCTATAGCCATACGCGCTTTGTCATTACGTGTCGAAAAGCTTATTTGATAAGGTCCACGAGTGAGCATAGGGCTCATCGAGCCCGATATCCCATAAGTATAGCCAAGGTTCTGTCTAATTTCAGTCATCAATCGAGCATTAAAATCGCCTCCTGCTAGTACTTCATTACCGACGGCAAAGTTAGTTTGTTGCTGTTGTTCTTTAGGATCAGTGGCGCGCTTACTGCCCAGCTGTCCCATTAGGACGGTAGTTTGGCTACTAGGAAAGTCAATATGAATATGCTGACCTTTGGTCAAAGCCTTAGGTTCAGCTAATACGCTGGCTGCTTGGCCTTTAGGTAAGTTTGCGGTAATATCTTCAGCGAGCTTTTTGGCTTGATCTATGCTCAAATTACCAGTTATGGCCAACGAAGCATTAGCGGCTACTAAATAACGATCTTTAAAAGCGATTAAGTCTTGTTGTTCGATACTAGGTACACTGGTAAGGGTGCCAGAGGAGGGGTGAGCATAAGGGTGCTTACCATACAATGCCTCGTTAAAAGCTAAGCTGGCAAGACTGCTGGGATCTTGTTTTTGTTGCTGAAGACCGACTAACAATCGCGCTTTATTACGCGCTAAAGTAGCTTTATCAAAACTAGGCTCAGTGAGCATCTGGGTCATCAAATCAACAGCTGGCAATAAATGTTCATCATCAGAGAGACTGCGCAGGGAGATAGTAAACATGTCTTTATAAGCGCTACTGCTTAGATCGATACCTAACGTCTCGACCGCCCGAGTAAAGTCATTCTCAGCTAGCTTTTTAGACCCTTGCGTCAACATAGTAGCGGTCATACTAGCAATACCAAAACCATCTGCACGTAGACTACCATCCCGCGCACTACCTGCATTAAAACGTAAATCAATATCGACGATCGGTAGAGCCGCTGCCCGTACGAAAGACACAGGAACGCCAGATTTGGTGTTGAAGTGCACAATACTTGGTACAGTAACTTTCAGCGGTTTGGCATTATTGATGCTAGTGAGCGTAGATAGGGCCGCAATAGGCGCACTGTTATCGATCATCGCTGGCACTCGATAGTCTGTAGCCTCTTCTGCTTGCGCTGGTATGGCCCAAGTTGTAAGTCCTATTAGCACTGCCATACTAACAGTGGATGCTGTGGTCATTTTTGTATTTTTCATTACTGTCATTATGTGGGTCGCCTCATAGCTTTTAACGGGCATAAGCTTTGCTTTGGTTTCTACATTAAAGTAAAGCAAAATGTTGTTTAGTTTGCCTAGTTTGCCTAGTTTGGTTAGTTATTAGCATTATCCACCAAGCCTGCTTTATTAGCGGATTTTTTAGGCGGTATAACCTGCATAACCGTCAAGTTATTCTTGACTAGATATCGTTTGCTCGCCGCTTGAATATCGGCAACTGATACGCTATCAAGTTTAGCAGGCAAGCTTGATAGTAAGCGATCATCTAAGCCAATAGCTTGCAGTGAGCCTATCATCCGTGCTTGTCCTTCCATGCTATCTTGTGCATAAACTAAGCTAGTAACCGTATTAGTCTTGGCACGGCTGATTTCGTCAGGGGCTATTGGATCCGTGGCTAGTTTGTCAATTTCAGCAGTGATAGCTTGCTGCGCTTGTGCCAAACTGACGCCTTCTCTTGGTGTCGCTTGGATCAAGAACAGCCCATCACCGCGATCTAATAAGTCATAAGAAGTACCAATAGAAGTTAACAAGCCTTGCTCACGTATTAGTCGACTCTCTAGACGCGCAGATAGACCACCGTCCAATACGTCTTGTGCCAATGATAGGGCGTAGGCTTGCTTTTCGTTAGCTGCCCCAATAGTTAATAGGCTTGGTACATTATAGCCCATCAATAATACTGGTACTTGCACCGCTTGCTCTGACTCTACCTGCTGGTAACCACGAAAGCCTTTTTGTCGGACTGCTGGGCGCTGCGGTAACTTACTGGCTTTGAGATCACCAAAGTAGCGTTTTGCTTGCGCCAAGACTTCTGTTGGTTCGACATCGCCAACGACTACTAAAGTTGCATTATTAGGCGTATACCAAGTCTTATACCAGTCTTTTAACTCACTAAGCTTAATAGATTGTAGCTCGTTCATCGGCCCAATTACCGACTCCCCTTTTGGGCTATCAGGTAAGGCTAGCAGGCGAAATGATTCGTAAGCTTTGGCTAGTGGATTGTCATCAGTACGTTGACGACGCTCCTCCATAACTACTTGATGCTCTTTGGTAAAAGCGTTTTCATCAAAACGCAGATTTAGCATCCGATCGGCTTCTAATTCTAGCGCTAACGGCAAACGATTAGCCGGGAATAGCTCATAATAGCCAGTATAATCGTAGCTAGTAAAAGCATTATTAACCCCGCCAAACTTGGCAATCAGGCGCTCATAGTCATCGCTCGAAACTTTAGTGGTGCCTTTAAACATCATATGTTCAAGTAAGTGTGAGATGCCGCCTTTGTCTAACGGCTCATCGGTAGAGCCCACCTTGTACCAAATCTGAGTCATAACGACGGGCGCACGGTGATCTTCTTTTACAATGATTTTTAGACCATTATCTAGCTGATACTCGTGGCGTCCTGATAAGTCTATAGCTAAGGCAGATGACCCAACATCTGGTGGTGCTACTTTTTGATGAATAGTTTGATAGTCGGGATGATTTGCATTAAGTTGACTGGTTTGACAAGCCGCAAGACTAGTAGCCAGCGCTAGAGCACAAGCAATACGTAAAGTTAAAGAGGAGGACATAGTGTTTTCTACTTATAAAATGACGATTAAAATAAATCTAGCTAAGTATGATGATCCGCTCAATACAATATCATAAAGAGTTTTTTATGTCAGAAATCAAAATAGCTGTTGGTTCAAGCGCTTGCAAAGTGTTACAACCTACGGTTAAAGCAGACAAAGCTACAATAATAAAGCTAGATATTAGCTTATTAGATTTGCTGTACTGATTTTGGTCATGATTGGTTGGTTGCCGTCTAAATGCTTTAGCACGAGCATAGTTTGACTGAGGTCTTAGTAAAGAGCGTTGAGGCGTGAATGACATGACCAATCCTGTTGATATAAGATAGTATTTTGAAGCTCTAAAAATAAACTTTGTAACTGAGTTTATAAGGCGACTTATAACGACTTATGTGCCCCGACTATGACACTAGCCGTCGGCTTAAACTCGTGAGTAGTGCTACAGCCTGTAGCGGATAGAGCCGTTGCTGTTAGCAAAAGCGCCAAACCTAGATGATTGAGTTTTTTACAAAAATTAATGGTTAATGACATAAGTTTTCTCAATAGAATAAGGGCTTAACTAGCATAGGCGAAGTTTAGCATGTTCAAGGTCTTATTTTTGTGTCTGAATCTTAAGAGAAGCTATCTTGATAACCCAGTGCATACTCAATAGTTAGCTAATTAGCTAGCTGCGGTTTACTCACTAGTCAGCCAACTAGGCTGAGGTTAAAAATATAGCTTATAAAATACCTATGAGATTAGCATTGTCAAAAATGAGCGCCAGCTGAATTATGCTAAACTAGGCAAAATTATTAGCTATAGCTCCGATAGCGTAGAAAACCACTTTAGAATAAACCCATTAATAATAATGCTAACTTGTAGGGCAAATTTATGAATAATCCGAACAACAGCAATCGTGTGGTGATCAATCTCGATGGCAGTCTTGATGATTTAGATGACGATGATATCACCTTACCCAGTTTGCCCACCCAATCAGTAGCTATTGTCGATGAAGCGCTGAGTGAGCCGACCTTACTGTCTGCATCAGACACTAGTGTTACTAGTACCGCTGCTATTGATACAGACCTTAGTGATAGCAATCATGGTGACAATCAAGCACTTGTTGATAGAGGCCTATCTAGTGCTACGGTGGTAGGCAACATCGCTTTAGGCGCGCCACTAATAGCTCCTGAATTCGACAGCAAGCCTGAAGAGATAGCGATTAGCGATCATAATGTTGTACAGTCGGCTGTTACTCAAGCGGCTATACCGAAGATGCCTCTGCAAGCGCAGCTTGGGGATAATCTTAGTAGTAATAGTAATAGTAATAGTAACAGTAACAGTAATAGTAACAGTAACAGTAATAGTAATAGTAACAGCGTTACTGATAGCGTTACTGATAGCGTTACCGATAGCAATACTGACAGTAATAGCGCTATAAGCTCAACCACAGCACCAGAAATGCAGAGCGATGCCACGAGCGATGAATCCCAAGGTCGACAAAAAGGCAGCTGGTTCAATCGCATGAAGTCCGGACTGGCCAAATCCCGTAAAAACTTAGCCGGTGGGATGGTCAATATACTTATCGGCGGTAAAGAAATCGACGATGAACTGTTAGAAGAAGTCGAAGATCAGCTATTGGTCGCTGATATTGGGGTCAATGCCACTAATCGTATTATCAAAAATTTGACCGAACAAACTAATCGTGGTGATTTGATTTATGCCCACTCATTATATAAAGCATTACAAAATGAGCTAGTCGATATCTTGACTCCTAAAGTAGCTCCACTAGTGATAGACAGCAGCAAACAGCCTTTTGTTATTTTAGTGGTTGGAGTCAATGGGGTGGGTAAAACGACTACTATCGGTAAGCTTGCCAAACGTCTGCAAGGTGAGGGCAAGTCAGTAATGCTAGCTGCTGGTGATACTTTTCGAGCCGCTGCTACTGAGCAGTTACAGATTTGGGGAGATCGCAATAATATTCCGGTGGTGGCACAAGGTCACGGCTCTGATAGTGCCTCAGTTATTTTTGATGCTATGCAATCAGCCAAAGCAAAAAACATTGATGTGTTGATTGCTGATACTGCTGGGCGTTTGCAGAATAAAACTTATCTTATGAATGAGTTAGAAAAAGTAGTACGTGTGATGCGTAAAGCTGATCCTACTGCGCCTCACGAAGGCATGATCGTCCTCGATGCAGGCACGGGTCAAAACGCTATTAATCAAGTGGAGCTGTTTAATAAAGTGGTTCCTCTAACAGGAATTACTATTACTAAATTAGATGGGACGGCTAAAGGCGGCGTAGTATTCAATATCGCTGAAACCACGGATGTGCCTATTCGTTATATCGGGGTCGGTGAGTCAATCGATGATCTACGCGCCTTTAGTCCTAAACAGTTTGTGGCTGCGTTGTTTGAAACTGATGATGTCTAATTTTAGTAGCCTAGTCAACGTTTAATAAGCTGTTCATTTATCATCAATAGGGATGAAGATTATGATCATAACCAGCATAGTGTTAGCAGGCAAAGACCAAGCTCAAGTAGCTTTCCCTGAATCTTCTTTATTGCTGGCCAGTCATACAATAGACGGTACGGCAAAGCTTATCTGCTGTACTTGGCTAGCAGCAGATGAGAGCTGGCAGGACAGTATAAAGTTAAGCACTTTAACAAAGCGCTATAATCTCGCTGGCTTGAAGGTTGAGTTTATAGCTGCACAGCAGTTAAAGGCTAGTGATCTAGAGCAGCAATTATTGTTGACGGCTATTGCTCAAATGCAGCAGTATCTACAAGCAGAGCGTCAGGCTTTTGATTTGCCGCTTGATACCAGCTTAGGTACTCCATTCCAGCAAAAAGTCTGGCAAGCTTTGCTTGATATCAAGCATGGCGAAACCATTAGTTATGCGATGCTTGCGCAGAATGTTGATAATCCAAAAGGGTTTCGGGCGGTTGCTAATGCTAATGGCAAAAATCCGCTAAGTATCATCATTCCTTGTCACCGAGTTATTGCCAGTGACGGTAAGCTTGGTGGCTATACTGGTGGCTTAGATAAAAAACAGCATTTGCTAGCGCTAGAGGGGGTTAGCTGTAAGCTGTAAAATGACTATTGACTAAAGATGATTATAAAAAAAGCCAAACGTTGTATAGACGTTTGGCTTTTTTGCTACAGGGCAATGATTACTCTTCAAGCTCTGCCATGACAGCATCAGAGAAATTGACATTGGTATAGACGTTTTGCACATCATCAATGTCCTCTAACATATCAATCATTTTCATCACTTTTTCAGCATCATCGAGGTTATCAATCTCCGCAGTAGTTGCCGGTGACATAGTTACTTCAGCGTTATTGGAGATAAGGCCCGCTGCATCAAGGGCATCTTTTACTGAGCCAAAGCTCTCTACTTCAGTAATAACCAACAGACTCTCACCATCGTTCTCAATGTCTACTGCACCAGCATCCAGAGCCACTAGCATGACTTCATCCTCTAAGCTAATGTCATCAAAGCTAATCTCGCCGCGCTTATTAAACAAATAAGCGACTGAGCCTGAAGTCCCCAGATTGCCGTCATGCTTAGTAAAAGCATGGCGTATTTCACTAACAGTACGATTGAGATTGTCGGTCAAGGTTTCTACTAATACGGCTACGCCACCGATTCCATAGCCTTCATAGTTGACTTCTTCCATGTTTTCATTGTCACCCCCACCTGTACCACGATCAACCGCTCGATTGATGGTATCTCTAGTCATGTTAACTGACAGTGCTTTTTCGATGACCGCTCGCAGACGTGGGTTTTTATCAGGATCAGGGTCGCCTTGCTTAGCTGCCGAGACGATTTCACGGATAATCTTAGTAAATATTTTACCTTTTACCGCGTCCTGACGGGCTTTACGGTGCTTAATGTTTGCCCATTTTGAATGACCTGCCATACGATATCCTTACTTTATTTAGAAGACGTCTGCCTGACTCAATGCGAGATCAGGAGAGGCGACTAATTCATTTGCGATAACAGTTAACTACAAGAGCTCAACTGTTTCGAGGTTTTATATTTATAGTGATACTTATACTTATACTTATAAAAATACTTATACAAATAGCTGCTTAGATAGCCTTAATGAGAATTGAGGCGTTAATTATATTTCTAATCTAAAAGCAGTGGTGGTACTTATTTCTTTCACAAGCTTACGCTTGAGTTAACGATTTGTATATTGTTGCAAGCGGTTTTTTGTTACACTGTGGCAAATGAGCTCACAATATGATTGCCCTTATCAATAAAAGCGCTCAATATTATAAACCACTTTTGGGTGTTTTGACCACTATGACCTATTGAAATGGGTCATGACTATCGATGACCACTCACATCATTCAATATCATCAAGACTCTGATATTATGAGATTACTGACTATTCTATGAAGCAGCCGACTACTGAAGCCATTACCCATTTGCGCAATCGCATTCATATCATTATTGAAGGAACGGATACTCATTCGGGTAAGTTTTTCGATATTGTATTATTAATTGCCATTTTAGCTAGTGTGTCGGTGGTAATGCTCGACAGCGTGTTATATATGCGCTTGCAATTTGGCACTATATTCTTTTATGCAGAATGGTTCTTTACTATTCTATTTACTATTGAATATGGGTTGAGACTGTTTTCTGCCCCCAATCGTTTTCGTTATATGTTTAGCTTCTTTGGGGTAGTGGATTTACTATCAGTATTGCCGAGCTATTTAAGTCTGATATTCGTAGGCGTGCAGTATCTATTAGTCATTCGAATATTGCGCATTCTACGAGTGTTTCGAGTCCTTAAGCTTAAAGCCTACATGCAACAAGCTGGATTTTTGGCCTCTGCATTAAAGACTAGCCAACAAAAAATCACCGTGTTTTTCTTATCCTTAGTCCTGTTAGTGACTATTTTTGGTTCGATTATCTATGTAGTAGAAGGGCCGGAAAATGGCTTTACTAGTATACCTGTATCTATTTACTGGGCAGTCGTGACAGTAACTACCACCGGCTATGGTGATATGTCACCTAAGACCCCAATCGGGCAAGCGATTGCATCTATGGTAATGATAACGGGTTATTCAATCATTGCCGTACCGACAGGTATTTTTACGGCTGAGCTGGCACGTAATATGCGCCCACAGCTAAATCCTATTGCTTGTCCTAACTGCGGTAAATTTGGTCATGCAATAAATGCCGAGTTTTGTGATCGCTGTGGCCATGCGTTACACGTATAAGCAGTTATCAATAATTATAGCTAATAGTCATGCTAGTTATTCATGCTTATTAATGTTTTTTAGCCTGCCAGTCAGGCATCCCTAATAGAGCTATACCGTCATCACTATAGAGTTGTGGCTAGCTGGGTTGCCTTGAGGGTGATCAAAGCATACGGCTATTAAGGGTTATCAAGATATTCGACAACCAATGATGATAGATCAATCTCTACTCCTAAATTGACTAAATTCCAATACTGTCCTGATACCGTGCGATCTAGCATCATAGTAGTCGCTGAAGGCTGGAACTGACCGAAGTACTTTAATGAGCTACGCATTTGGGTAATAGCTTCATGGTGTACTTGGCTATGAGCGAAATCAAACGGCCCTTCTTGGTAAGGGGGGATAGATAACGGTTTAAGGCCGATACTTAGCCAAGTCTGGTAAAACTCACTTGGAACGTCTTTTTCATCATCACGGCGAACACCAAGAGCGATTAAGTCTTGCTCAAGAGCCGTAACATCGCTCGACACAGCATGTTGAGCAAAGCGGCGAAATAGCTTCACTTCACTGTCGCTATAGCTACGAATACCGCCAAAATCATAAGCAATCACACTACCATCCTCGCGAAAAGCAAAGTTGCCAGGATGCGGATCACAGTGCATTCGATATAAGCCAAACAACTGACCGGCGCTAAAATGAAATAAGCGTGTGGCAATTTTTTGCTTGATATTATTATCCCAAGTTGCCGCTACGCTAAGAGATTCCCCCATCTCTTCAGTCAAAGTTAGCACGCGTCTAGCCGAATGGCTATCGATCACTTTAGGAATAATAAGGCCCTCATCATTAGCATGAAAAGCCCCAAATACTTGTAGGTTGTGAGCTTCTTTAGTGTAGTCAAGCTCGTCATGTAGACTTTGGCGAATTTCATTGAACAGCTTATCTTGTAATTCACGACTCATATTAAGGACGCCGGCTATTTTTAAGGCCATACGTACTTGTTTTAGATCGCTATCACAGTTTTCATCGACATCAGGGTATTGCACCTTTACGACTACCTTTTGACCAGAAGGTAAGGTGGCTTTATGCACTTGACCAATGGAAGCTGCGGCAAAAGGCTGTTGTTCAAAATCGATAAATAGATCTTTGATAGGCGCTTTTAGCTCACGCTCAACCTGCGCTTTGATCTGCGAGTAGGGCATAGGAGGCGCATCTTTTTGCAGCTTTTCCAGTGCTGTTGCCACTTCAGGTGGAAACACATCTTTGTACTGTGATGCGATTTGACCCACCTTCATTACCGCACCTTTCATCTCACCGAGGGTTTGGGCGATCTGAACACCCACATCCTGCATCAACTCTGAGCGTGCTTGCAAGCGCTTCTCTTCGTCACTAGAGAGGTGCTTTAATGAGTTCTTCGCCGCTTTACCTGCAATACTTGCAGTCATACCAGCGAGTTTCATAAAGCGTTTTCCAGACGACTTTGCCATTCATATCACCATATAGAGGGTTGTTAATTATAGAGTTGCTAGCTTGCAGCATACCGTTTTTTTGGGAGCGCTAAACTCATGGCAATAACTAGCTTTGATAGAGCTAATGTTCATCCACTGGCTTTGCGCTTTATATAAGTGCAGACCTAGCAAGGTCATTACAAGGACAAACTTAGATATTTTTTAGTTAGCCATTATTTAATTGATTAGCTAGTTTAGTCAGCCTTTAGCCCGTTGACTAGTAGAGTTCAGTGCAAGTTCATTGCCGGACCAGTTAAGAATCAATACAGCACAGCACCAATAAAGAATAAATTATTGAATTTATTAGGGCTTTAAATTTAGCGGGTATAAGTTAGTTAGCCAGTACTCTAGAGCCATCTGATAGCCTAGTGAGCCAAGACCGCTGATAACACCCACAGCTACATCGCTCAGATAAGAATGCTGGCGAAAGCTCTCACGCGCGTGAACGTTAGATAAGTGCACTTCAATAAATGGCTTTTGAGTTGCCAATAATGCATCTCGTATAGCAACAGAAGTATGAGTAAAAGCGGCAGGATTGATAATAATGGCATCCACTTGCATCTTAGCATCAGTAAGTAAGCCATGATGTTGGATATCATCGACTAGCTTACCTTCGTGATTAGACTGAATACAAATGAGCTCAATATTATGCTCTGCAGCAAGGCTTGTTAAAGCTGTTTCAATCTGCGCCAAAGTGGTATGACCATAAATTTCAGGCTCACGTTTGCCTAATAGATTGAGGTTGACGCCGTTGATTAATAGTAGTTTTTGGTTCAGTTTGGGCATATCAGTATCCATACAGTGATATCGAGGAGGTTATAAGTAAGTTCGCTATTTAAAAGCGCTTATTAATGCTTCAGCTGTGCTCAAGACAATTACAACAGTGTTAAAAAAAAGCAATAGGGAGATAATGGTTATTGCTAGCACTCAATAGATAAATAAACGGGTTACAGAGTGGTGTAAGGGCTATTTACGTTTTTGACTGCTTATAATAACAGCTCAATTAGCCAAGCATAAAAAGATTACAGGAAAATTTACTAACTCATCTTAAATCATGTTAAAAGACTTTATGTTACTAAAAACCCGTGCTATGATATTTTTTATGCAATAAATATTGCAAGTTTGTTACTGATAAGCTGCAGGCCTTTATATAAAGGGTTAAGTGGTCATTAATAAAGGCGGTAGAACATACCCTCTCATCATTGAGAAGCTGTTTACGTTGATTTATTAACAATAAAAGCAGGTGTCAGTATAGTTTTTAAAGTGTTTACTCAAAGTCAGTTATTTTTAAGTAAGCATTCCTAATTTTTATCTTATAATCTTGGACCCCGTTTATATGCAATGTTGCAAAGGAATTTGGGGCTAAGCACTGTTTTAGGAAGTAATATTATGTCAGATCGCGAACAAGGTATCGTCAAGTGGTTTAATGACTCAAAAGGTTTTGGTTTCATTCAGCGCAATAGCGGTGAAGATATCTTTGTCCATTTCCGCGCTATTCAAGGTGATGGTTATCGCTCTTTAAAAGATGGCGAAAAAGTTGAGTTCAATGTAGTCGAAGGTCAAAAAGGCTTACAAGCTGAAGAAGTTAGAAAAGTAGAAGAATAATCTATTTAGTGGTCATAGCCGTTTTGCCCTAATATTGGCCCAAACTACTGCTATACTACTGAGTCGAGCCTGTCTTAGTTTAGAAAGGTAGCAATAATTGCTGCCTTTTTAATGATCTACAGACAGTTGGGCTCGGCTTTTTTTTGGCTTTAGGTAAGCGCTACGTTAGATAAGTGCTACTAGGGCTGAGCCTATTGAATAAATAAGGAAAACTTTTGAGTAATTTTACCACATTCACCGATTTGCCACTCTCAAATGCAACATTACGTGCTGTTAGTGATTTGGGCTTTACTGAATTGACGTCTATTCAAGCGCAAATATTGCCACACACACTGGCTCATCAGGATGCCATTGGACAAGCGCAAACAGGTACTGGTAAGACCGCCACGTTCTTGATTACTATCATGGAAGCGCTGCTCAACCGCCCATTTACTAGTGATGAGCAACGCTATCTAGGTGAGCCGCGTGCTGTGGTTATGGCTCCTACGCGTGAGCTGGCTCAGCAAATCTTTGATGACTGTATGCAGCTAACCAAATACACTTCTCTACACAGTATCTGTATTATGGGTGGCACTAATTATGAGACTCAACAGCACGAGCTAGAGCGTGACTATGTTGATATTTTAATTGCCACTCCTGGACGCCTTATTGATCTGATGAATAAAGGTATGGTTTACCTAGATCGAGTAGAAGTTCTAGTGCTTGATGAAGCAGATCGTATGCTCGATATGGGCTTCATTCCTGATATCAAGCGTTTAGTAGGGCGTATGCCTGCCAATACTGAGCGTCAAAGCTTATTGTTTTCCGCCACTTTTAATCAAGATGTGATGAACTTGGCTTATCGCTGGTTACACGAACCACAGTTCGTGGAGATTGAGCCTGAACATAAGACTAGCGAGCTAGTTGAACAGCACTTTTATTTGCTGGCAGAGAGTGAGAAATTGGCCGCCCTAGAACGGATTATTAATGACCAAGATGTGGAAAAAGTAATCGTTTTTGCCAATCGTAAGGATCAAGTTAAGCGCTTATATCATAAGCTGCGTCAAGCCTATAATATAGTGATGCTATCAGGGGATGTGATTCAACAAAAGCGTGAAAAGTATTTACAGCGTTTTAAAGATGGTCACGCCACAGTTTTAGTAGCTACCGACGTGGCTGGACGTGGTATCCACGTTGATGATGTTAGTCATGTAGTGAACTACACTCTACCTGATCAGCCGGACGACTATGTCCATCGTATTGGTCGTACTGGTCGAGCTGGGCAGACAGGTATTAGTATCAGTTTCGTTAGTGAAGATGATGCTTTTAATATTCCAGCCCTTGAAAAGCACTTGGATACTAAGTTCACTCTTGAGCAGTGGCAAGAATAGTAATCTATGGATACTGAAAACTAAATCCAGTCGCTAACTTAATAAAAAGCCCTCAACGTTGCTGATGACGTTGACGGCTTTTTTTAAAATTATTTTTTAAATTTGTGGTTTTGCGAGATATTGCTTTTTGCAGCTATTGTTTATGAGAGCAGCAATAGAAGTTAAAGGGTTTATTTTTCATTATTCATATGGTCGTGAGTCATACTGTCATCAGGCATATCGTGCATGCTGTGATCCATATTCGGGTCCATATCTTGCTTAGCATCAGCAGTGGCTGGCATATTATGGTTACTATGATCCATAGTCGCATCCATGCCCTCATGCATATCCATACCATCATGCATAGGCATATCTGCCATTTGTGAGTCAGACATAGAAGACATATCATGGCCTCCATGCATAGTAGTCATAGCCAAAGGTATCACGACGACTGCCAATCCTGATATTACCATGATAGCACCATTCAACTGACGCAAACGCAAACGACCAATTTGGTTGCGCATCCAGCCTACGGTTTTATGAGTAGCCACCAACATAGGGACGGTGCCTAAACCAAAGACAAACATCAATACCGCCCCAGTCAACGGGTCATGACCGACAACCGCGATGAGTAGAGCGCCATATACTAAACCACAAGGTAAGAACCCCCACAATAGACCAGCAGTCAAAGCTCGTGGGAAAGTAGTCAGAGGGAAGACCTTTTTGCGTAGGGGGGCTAGGGCCTGCCAAAAGCGCATGCCAAAGCGTTCAAGCTTAGTCAAGAAGGGCAAGCCAAGCATAGTCATGCCAACGAAAACTAAGACTAACCCTAGTAGAATACGGGGAATATTATTACCTACCATTAACGGCTGTAATACGGCAGTACCTAAAAGACCAGCAATCAATCCTAAAGAGGCATAACTGAGCAGACGACCAATATGATAAGTGGCAATCAAAGCTCGGCGCTTGGCAGGGCTGACCTCTTTCATGGACAAACTAAAAGCAGCGACTAGTCCGCCGCACATACCTAAACAATGGGGCGAACCAAAAAACCCCATAAATAATGCCGCGATCAGTAAAGCAGTAGTCATAGGGCATATCTCTTATCATAAACTAGGGTGGTAGGAGTAATATTGCAGCTAATCGTTATCATTATCAGCTTTTTTTGGCTGAATATCGTTGTGTTGCAATGTGGGTTGTTGAGTATTAGAGTCAACATCTTTATCAGTAGTTGCTGTATGCATTTGCATAGTCTGGCGACGCTCTTGACGATCATCTAGGATAATACGCTGCGAGGCATTGTCTAAATCCTCGAACTGATTGGATTTGACCGCATAGCGCACTGCCCAAATAGCCACTACAAATAGCATCAAGCTCAAAGGTATTAACAAGAATATACTGAGCATAATAGTCCTTTTGGATAGCCATTCAGCTATAAGTGATAATCTGTATTATACGCCTATTATCTGCTGATTGATGAAATGAGCTAAGTAAAAGAAGTCTCTTGCCTAGAGTAGAGTTTCAGACAGAGGTTTGGTAGCCTTGCCTCTAGGGGTTAGTAGCTGCTGAATACTGACTTCTTCAGCGCTACGGCAGTTAGACTGTGGACGTAATAAGTCACGTAAATAAGCGGCAATTTCATAGACAGCACGTCTTGAATGACTTAAGTTCTGTGCCGGTTGCATCCAATCACGAGGCAAAGGTAGGGGCGCATTGATCGGCGTACTATTTATATTATTGAGCGCAAACTGACGTCGTGCACGTGCCATATGATAGCTATCGGTGATCAGATAAATATGATTTAGCGGGATGCGTTTGGCGGTAAAGCGAGCATTTTCGCAAGTATTCATACTAGCATTTTCACTGATTAAACCATCAATACCATGCTCTATAAGCCACTGTCCCATCCAAGGTGATTCAGCACCGCTAAGCACTACAGGCAGAGGCAAGTCATGATAAGCGCTAGCTAATGTACGTACCCGATTAAGACTATAACGATTCAATATAATGTCGTTATCGGCATCGTTGGTCAGGCCGCCACCAAGTATTACATAGGCAGTCGGAGGTGAGCTCATCGCGGCTCCCTTCATAGTAGGCAGTGGTAAATGCTGCAATAGATAAACCACGGCTCTTGAGAACAAAGGAGTAAATAAGCTGATTAGGACAATAATGATAATAGTAGAGCCGAGCACAAAGGTGATATTAATAATACGAAATATCTTGATAGTACGCTCAGCTGAACGCAGATAATAGCGCCATAAACGCAGCGACCAAAGGGATTTAGACCTCATGATCGCTAGATCCAATTGACCCATCAGCCTCAACCCAGACAGGCTCACGCGCTAAAGTTATAGCAAATTTTTGATAGATAGAGTCGGCGATATAAGCCTGAGCTTGAGCTACCTCAGTCTGAGTAGCCAGATAGGGGCGGTGATTGGTTAGTACTAAGGCTTGCTTCTGATGAGTAAGGATAGGCTCGATACCGCCACCTTTTAGCCCTGCTTGCTCGATCAACCAACCGGCAGCTACTTTCACTTTGTCATCAGGTAATGAGTAGCCAACGATAGTAGGATAGCTAGCTTTTAGCTCAGTAAATTGGGCTTGCCCAATGACTGGATTTTGAAAAAAGCTGCCACAATTGGGGAGTTGTTTAGGATCTGGAAGCTTTAACTGACGAATATCGATGATAGCCTTCATCACATCTAGTGGCGAAGGATGCAGTCGTCCTTGCTGCTGAGCATAATCTTGTGCGACAGTTTTTACATCGCCATAGCTAGCAGAAACCTTAGTCGCATCAGTATGCAGTCGAAAGTTTACCCGACTGATAAGCCAAGTGTTGGGGGCGCGTTTAAATATGCTGTCGCGATAGCCAAACTGGCAGTCAGCTGCTGACAAATCATGCCAAGTTTGAGTGGGTAGATGATACGCGCGTACAGACAGCATGCAGTCTTCTAACTGTACGCCATAAGCGCCAATATTCTGTACTGGGGCCGCCCCAGTTAAGCCTGGTATTAAGGCCAAATTCTCCAGTCCATACCAGCCTTTATCGACAGTATAAACGACTAAGTCATGCCAGTTCTCACCAGCCATTACTTCGATATCGACATATTCTGCGTTGCTGTGCCGTACAGTAATGCCAGTCATTAAAGGCCGTAATACAATAGCATTGAGTCGATCAGGCAACAGTACGTTGCTGCCACCAGACAACACGAATAGCGATTGCGCTGCTTGGTTATTTACAGTATAGCTGGCCATAAACTGGTCGAGTTGAGTTTCAGTGTGGAGAAGCACCGCAGTATCAGCCACACAAGCTAATGCCATAGTATTGAGCTGTGACAAGTCAGCATCGGTGCTGATGTTTTGAGCAGTAGAGTCAGAGCACAAAGCAGTGATCATAAGGCGACCTGTTCGATAAGTAAAAACGCTAACGTCGAGTATTATACAGACGATCTAAAGTAAAATAGCGCCATTTATAAAGATGGGCTATCGTGGTAAGTTTTCCAGCCTGTTATAGCGCATATATGCCGCAAAAAATAGAGCGCTGATAGAACAACTATAGCACTCGAGTGTTAAATGCAGTGACAACAGATATTTATGGTTATAAGCACTTACTTCAATAAGCGCTTACTTATTAATGATCAATGCATCAGTGCTGAACAGGATTGGATTTAACTGGTTTTCCAACTCTCAATCCAAGCTTGAGAACTCGACTCAATACGTCTGATAACCTCTTCAAAGGCATCGGCATCACCTTGATAGGGGTCTGGAACATCATCGCCACTATAAATAGGGTCTTCTTCACTAAATAAAGCGAGGCGTGCTAGTGGCTTTTTTAATGCGCTATTACTGGCTTCAATGCTATCTTTTATTAGCTGCAAATCTGTTAAGTTTTGCGTATCCATAGCTAAGATAAGATCGAAGTTAGTGAAGTCCTCATTAGTCACTTGACGTGCCACTAGCTTGCTAATGTTATAGCCATTAGACTTAGCATGACGCTGCGCACGTATGTCAGGTGAGTGACCTATATGCCAATCGCCTGTGCCAGCAGAATCAACTTTCATATCCAGCCCAGCAATCGCCGTCTGCTGACGAAATATCTCTTCGGCGGTAGGTGAGCGGCAAATGTTCCCTAAACAAACCAATAGTACAGAAGAGGGGGCAGAAGCTTTAATCAGCATAGAGTAACCTATTGAAACTTAGGCATGTTTAACCAGCCCTAATCATATAAAAAATAGGCGGCAAACAATCGAGATCTACAAGGTGGTTTGCCTACCTAAAATTGAATGCCTAGCGTAACGGTTAATACTAACAATGGCAAGGGTAGCTAGCAATCAATTGCGTCACTTATAGCGCTTGTTGAGAGTGCAAAGTTACCGCTTTAATAGTCAATAGTATTCAATGATGACTGCCCTGAACTACTCAGACCGTTAGTATTGTTAATTAAAAAAGCTATTGCTTAAAAAATGACGTCTACTAAAACAGGTGGTGCTAATAGATAACCTATTAAAAATCTAATGGATTAACTACACAAAGTGTCAATAACAGATATTAAGCTAGTCTTGATCATTTCTGAAGCGCTGCAAATCACGACGTTGCTTTTTGTTGGGCTTATTGTCAGGACGAGCAAGGTTAGCAAGCTTACGCTGTTCAGCATAATAGGCACGGCGCTCTTCACTCTCTTCGGTTTCTGAATATAACACTTGCGCCGCAGTTGCATTGCCACGTTGCAAGGTTAAGGCTTCGACGATTATCGTCTTTTCAGTCATAGCTGTCGCAGAGCCTTGACGAATCTGGAGCTCATCACCAACAGCAATCTCTTTACTGGTTTTGACTCGGCTGCCTGCATAATGTACGCGCCCGCTTTCAATAGCTTCTTTAGCAAGGTTACGAGTACGATAAAAACGCGCTGCCCATAGCCACTTATCGATACGCATGCGTACTTCATTAGGTTGACTATGACTAGGCTGATCATGATTTTTATTATGTTTTTTCATCAAAACCTCATTGATATCAATAGACTATATTCATAATGGTGTTTTATTTAGCAATTAAAAGAGGGACCGCTTTTCAAAAATCCATTTTATTAAAAATAATGATGAATTATTACTAATCTAAGCTCTTAGCATTGATAACTCAAAAATAAGCCTAGAGAATTTATAAAAAATATATCCACTAGACTTATTAACACTTCAGATATTTAGATAAATAGCTATTTTCAAAGACTATTTTAAGAATAGTTGATAGCCGATGTTATCGTTAAGCAAAGTGCAGTCGTAGCCGATATCGAGAAGGGCGTCTTGTAGCTGGCGTGAGTTACTCTCTGAAGCTTGCAAGCCTACTAACACCCGACCTTCGGCAGCGCCATGATTGCGATAATGGAATAAAGTAATATTAAAATCGTTGCCCAGCTTTTCTAAAAAGCTAAGCAAAGCTCCCGGACGCTCAGGAAAAGAAATCTTTAATAGTTGCTCATTCTCTACATGAGCATGGCCACCAATCAGATGGCGAATATGAGATTTAGCGATATCATCATCGGTTAAGTCATGAGCGCTATAACCATCTTCCAAAAATTGCGCTCTGATAATTTGCTGCTCTTTTTCGCCTTCTTTTAAAGCGATGCCGACGAAGATTGCTGCAGGGTCCATTGAGTCTGGTGACTGTCTATTATCAGCACGGTAATTGAATTCAGTGATGTTACGACCATGCAAGCTACGGCAGAAATCTAAAAATGCCCCTGTTTTTTCGGGAATAGTGACCGCAAAGATAGCTTCTTTTTTCTCACCGATTTCAGTACGCTCAGCGATATAGCGCAAGCGATCGAAATTCATATTAGCGCCGCAGATAATGCCTACGCAGTTTTTATGTTGTAGGTAATGAGCTTTGATATATTTCTTCATGCCAGCAACAGATAATGCACCAGCTGGCTCGACGATACTGCGGTTTTCTTCAAATACATCTTTGATAGCCGCGCAGACTTCATCATTAGTACAAGTAATCACTTCAGGCTCTACTACTGGCCCTGAGTTATCGCTCTTTTGCATACGCACAACATCAAAAGGCAGTTCACCGATTTGAGCGACTGCTACTCCATCGACGAATAAGCCGACTTGTTCGAGTTTTACTCGGCTACCAGCTTCCAAAGCAGCTTTTAGACAAGCGGATTGCTCAGCTTCTACAGCAATAACTTTGACATGTGGCGCTACTTCGCCCAAAAAGGCGGCAATACCTGAGATAAGACCACCACCACCTACTGCTACGAAGACATAATCCATATTACGCCATTGTTGAGTCAGCTCAAGGCCAATAGTACCTTGTCCAGCGATCACTAGCTCGTCATCGTAGGGTGGTACAAAGGTCAGTCCCTCTCTCTCAGCACGGTCAATGGCATAGCGATTAGCTTCATCAAAGCTGTCACCATATAAGTCGACATTACCGCCAAGTGCTCTAACGGCATCGACTTTGATATCAGGAGTAGTGGTTGGCATCACAATAATATTTTTTAAATTAAGCTTGCGAGCAGAGTAGGCGACGCCTTGAGCATGGTTGCCGGCTGAAGCACAAATAACGCCGCGCGCTTTTTGTTGTTCACTCAACTGACTGATACGGTTATAAGCACCCCGTAATTTGAAGGAAAAAACCGGCTGCAAGTCTTCACGCTTTAGGCGAATGTCATTGTTATAGCGCTGGGTCAGCTTAGGTGCAGCCTCAAGTGGGGTTTGGATGGCAACATCATAAACAGTGGCTTGTAAAATAGCTCGTACCCAATGTGACAGCATAGTGGTTCCTAATCTCAGTGATGAATTAACAGGCGATAAGTTAGTATAAAAAATAAATAGATTAGATTATGCTGATTCCTATCATGTTGCAAGGTTTGCGCACAAAATTATTTATCATAGCGGGTTCGTTAGAAGATTGAGCTGACATCAAGCGTAGCCATCGTTTATCGCTATCAGTTATAATAGCCAAGAATTCGCCAACAGCATTCATCCCCCTTCTATTCCGCCAAGGACTTATCATGAGTGATCAGCACGCACAAAAGCAAGCCGCTGCCAAAGCCGCACTACAATACATCGAAGAAGATATGATATTGGGTGTAGGGACAGGTAGTACGGTCAATTGTCTGATTGAATTATTACCTACAATCAGGCTGGCCGGTGCGGTTGCCAGCTCGCAAGTGACCGAAGACAAGCTGCGTGCGCTTGGTATTGATATTATTGACTTAAACTTTGCCGGTACTTTAGATGTCTATATTGATGGTGCCGATGAAGTTAATGCCAATTTGCAATTGATTAAAGGTGGAGGTGGCGCATTGACTCGTGAAAAAATAGTCGCCGCCGCCTCAAAAAAATTCATCTGTATGGTTGATGACAGTAAGAGCGTTGAGATACTAGGGCGCGAGTTCCCAGTCCCTATCGAAGTACTGCCACAAGCACGCTCTTATGTCGCTAGGCAGTTAGTGCAGATGGGTGCAGAACCGGTATATCGTGAAGACTTTGTTACCGATTATGGCAATGTGATATTGGATACTTATGACTTAGATGTCAGTGATCCAAGCGCACTTGAACAGCAACTAAACAATATCGTGGGAGTAGTCTGCAACGGTATCTTTGCGGCCAATCAAGCCGATGTTTTATTAAAAGCCAGTAGCAATGGGGTACAAGTCTTAACGCGTTAAAGCTGTGTATTTTATGGCTACAAGGCATTAAGTATTTTATAAAAATAAACGTCTTATATAAAATTTTCAAACCATAAAAAGGCAGACTATAGCAATAGTCTGCCTTTTTATTTATGGTACTGGATTTTTGGACTAGATTATTGTCTTGAAACATTATCTTGAAATATTGTCTTGGGACTTTTATAGGGTGCCAATACTAATCTATAGGCTGTCAGTATTAGTCGGTCACTTTATACCGACAACTTAATCTTATCTTTTAATAAAAATTCCATCAAAGCTTTTTGGGCGTGTAGACGGTTTTCAGCCTCATCCCAAACTACTGAGCGTGGGTCATCGAGCATATCATGAGAAATCTCTTCGCCACGATGGGCTGGCAAGCAATGCATAAACAACACCTCAGGATCGGCTTTGTCTAATAATGACGGGGTAACTTGGTAAGGGGCGAATCTACGGGCGCGAGTATTCTGTTCTGACTCTTGACCCATACTAGCCCAGACATCCGTCACAATTAAATTGGAATCTTTTGCCGCATCTTGTACGTTCTCGACTAAGCTGACGCAATGTGAAAAGCGTTTCATAAGCACAGCATCAGGTTCAAAACCATAAGGCGCTGCTATTCTTAGCTCAAAACCGAATTGATTGGCAGCTTGCATAAATGAGGCGCACATATTATTGCCATCACCAACCCAAGTGACGATTTTGTTCTCAATACTACCGCGATGCTCATAATAAGTCTGCATGTCAGCCAGCAACTGGCAAGGATGAAACTCATCGGTCAAAGCATTGATAATGGGCACACTTGAGTATTTAGCAAAGGTTTCAACTTTTTGATGGCCAAAGGTACGAATCATAATAATATCGACCATACTAGAGATGACTCGAGCTGAGTCCTCAAGCGGCTCACCACGGCCCAACTGAGTATCATTGGGTGATAAAAATATCGCACTACCGCCGAATTGACCCATACCAGTCTCAAATGAGATACGAGTACGAGTAGAGGATTTCTCAAAGATCATCCCTAGAGTACGACCAACGAAAGGTTGATAAATCTCACCAGCATGCTGCATTTTTCGCAGTTCGCTGGCACGTATGATTAGATTTTCTAGTTCTTGTTTACTCAAATCAGATAAGGTCAAAAAATGGCGCAAGCTCATAGCAATCCTAGCAGTCGAACACGGTCAGTGAAATAAAAGGTTATCAGTAGTCAATAATTACGGCAGCTGTCAGCCTGTAACCTAAGCATTTTGCAGGTAAGTGGCCATAGAATATATAGCCGGACTATAACGATAACAAACTTTTAGTATAGCGGAATTACTTTTAATGTAAACGCCCAATTTACATCCAATTTATAAGCTTGAACAGACTTGTCGTTCCGGACGTAAACTAAGCCTACATAGTAGCTCGTAGCCAATCGTGCCAGCGTATGCTGCTACTTCATCGACGTGGGGAGCGTCACCCCAAAGTACCACTCGACTGTCCAAAGCGATGTTTTCAGGAAGAGCACTGATATCGATAGTGATCATATCCATAGCTACTCGCCCTCGTATAGCACAGCGATAGCTTTTGCCGCTGCTGGCATCTATTACGCAGACCTCAGCACAGTCAGCCACTACGCGCGGATAGCCGTCGCCGTAGCCAATGCTGACTAGCGCCGTCTTAGTATCCTGCTCGGCGAGCCAGTGGCTACCATAGCCAATAGCGCTGCCAGCTTTGACAATTTGCATCGCCATAATTCTTGCGCTAAAATCCATAGCTGGTTGCAAGCTAAGCTCATCAGCGCGTTTATCAATTACGGGTGAGCTACCATATAACATGATGCCCGGACGTACCCAATCATAGTGATACTCAGGGAAGTTTATTATCCCAGCTGAGTTACATAATGAGGCTTTGATATCAGCGCTTACGGTCTGCTTTAACCCTGCTAATACTGCTGAAAAACACTGTATTTGCTTAGCATTTAATGGATGCTCGTTGTTGTCAGCATTGGCGAAGTGAGTAGTCAAAATGAGCTGGTAACCTGCACTGTGCAACTGTTTTGCGATCTCAACGATTGTATCGTCAGCGAAGCCTAAACGGTTCATCCCAGTATTGTATTTCAACCATACTGTGCGCGTAGGACTATCGGCATCAGGCACATTCTCTAGTGCCCATTGAAGCTGAGGCAAATGATGTATCACGCAACTAAAGTCATTATCAATAGCCTGCTGCCATTCATCAGCGCTAAACACTCCTTCGATTAAGCCTATAGTCTTTTGCCAGCCTAACTCTCTAGCCTCTAATGCTTCAGTAAAGCTAGCAACGCCGATACCGTCTGCCTGCTGTAATGCAGGCAGTGCCACCGCAATACCATGACCATAAGCATTAGCTTTTACCATCGCTAACACTTTAGATTTTGGCGCTAGTTTCCTCACTTGCCTTAGGTTGTGGGTTAGGGCATCAGGCTTGATCGTTACGGTAGCAGTACGCATAGTAGACTTCTTGTATTGCAGTATTTTAACCTAGCGGGTAGTCAAAGCTGTTCTCGTTGACAGCGATTTACTTTCGATAGCAACTGCTGGTGGTAGATGGAGTTTATAAATGGAGTGTCGCTAAAGCTAACTCTATCATCATGGCTGTTTGTTTTGACCATAAATTATGATCAAAACTATTTCTTTTAATGATTATTCATCGTCAAAAGCAACCCCTTGATAGTACTCGGGAGTAAGGTTGGTAAAGCGTGTGTATTGACCTTCAAAAGCTAAGCGTAGAGTACCGATAGGACCATTACGTTGTTTACCGATAATGACTTCAGCGACACCTTTATGATCTGTATTTTCGTTATAGACTTCATCGCGATAAATAAACATAATCAAATCGGCATCCTGCTCAATAGCACCAGACTCACGCAAATCTGACATGATTGGGCGTTTGTTTGGACGGTTTTCGAGGCTACGGTTGAGCTGCGATAAGGCAATAACCGGACATTCAAGCTCACGTGCTAAGGCTTTAAGACTCCGTGAGATCTCCGAGATTTCTCCTACACGGTTACCGTCTAGATTAGGGACTTTCATTAATTGTAAATAATCGACAATGATGGCGCCTAACTTGCCATCATGGTTTTTGGCGATACGGCGACAGCGTGAGCGTAGTTCCGAAGGAGGGAGCGCTGTACTGTCATCGATGTATAAGTGTTTGGATTGTAGATGTTGAATAGCGTTCATCATCTTTGCCCATTCGTCCTCGTTCATCTGTCCTGAACGCAAATGAGTCTGATTGATCGCACCCCATGAGGACAGTAAACGCATGACGATAGACTCGGCAGGCATCTCCATCGAGAACACTACTACGGGTAGATTCTCGTTAAATAATACCCCTTCGGCTAAGTTCATTGCAAAAGTAGTCTTACCCATAGATGGGCGGGCAGCAACAATCACTAAGTCACCAGCCTGCAAGCCTTGAGTCTTATTATTGAGCTCAGTAAAAGGAGTCTGTAAGCCAATCATGCCATCAGGATTGGACTTAAGCTCTTGAATCTTGTCAATAACGTTGGTCAATACGGCGGTTATACCGACTGGTCCGCGCTGTTCTGCGCGTTTATTATGTTGCTCGTTAATACTAAAGATAGTGGCTTCAACGCTATCTAAGATATCACTAACCGATTGATCTTTTGGATTGTACGCTAGGCTAAGCATCTCGTTACCAGTGGTTATCAGCTGGCGCAAAGTGGACAGCTCACGAACTCGCTGGGCATAGGCGGTCAAGTTAAATAGGGTCGCTGGGCTTTGACTCAATATATCGGCCAAATAGCTATCGCCACCGGCACTTTTGAGTAGCTTTTGAGCTTCTAACCAGTCATGCACCATCACTGTGTCATAAGGCTCGTTTACCGCTGCTAAGTGAGCAATTGCCGCAAAAATATGCTGATGGCGGCCAGCATAGAAGTCGTCTTTGGTGACGATATCTGCAATCTTGTCATAAGCCTCTTCAATGCTCATCAGTGAGGCTAACAACGCCTTTTCGATATCAATATTGTGTGGCGGTTGTTGATTGAGTAAGTCGTCGGTTTTATCAGTGTCTGCCATGAGTGCCCAGTTGTTAGAGTCAGTTTTAGACTCGGTTTTTAAATTCAGTTTTTATAGTTGGTTTTTAGAGTCGTTCGCAACATTATTAGCGCTGAAGTACGGCTAGAACTATAGAGAATAAGCAGTACGTCACTCTAAAAAACCAATAATAGCTGTACCAAAACAGCGCTTAGTATGCTGTTAATAGATGATACAATCAAAAGCGAAAGCTTAACACATTATGCCATTTTAAAGCCTGCTGTTAGTAAGTTTATATAGGTCAGCGATTCGCTATTCAAGGCAAAACTCTAAAGCCTATCATGATATAGAAGAATAAAAACCAGTTAAAAAAATACTATACATAGCAAAAATAAGGATTATTTTTATGAGAAAATTGCCGTTACTCATTACCACTGGCGAGCCTGCCGGTATTGGTATGGATGTAGTACTGTTATTAGCAGAAGAGGGTAAGCTGCAAGATTTTGATCGACCTATTTGGGTAACAGCCGAAGCGGAAGCTATGCAAGCCCGTGCCGACAAGTTGCTAGCTGCTGGGGTACTAAGCCGTTGTCCGTCTTGGCAGACAGTAGCGGCAGAAGGCAACACTAAATTAGATACTGAGGAACTGATAGCGCAGATAGCGCAGCAGCCGACTACTGATAGTGCATTCATCTTACTCGACATCGCTTGCGGTGCCCCAGTTGTTGCGGGTCAAATTGATATTAATAATGCGATTATGGTCGCACGGCAGTTAGAGATAGCGCATCAGCTGGCTATCAACAATACGGTAGCGGCTATCGTTACAGGGCCGTTGCAAAAATCAGCCTTGATCGATGCTGGTATCAAGCTATTAGACGGTACGATGTTTAGCGGTCACACTGAGTTTTTTATGCAGCAAAGTGGCTGTGATAAAGTCGTTATGATGCTAGCCAATCAATCGATGAAAGTCGCTTTAGTGACTACCCATTTAGCGCTCAAAGATGTACCGGCTGCTATTACTAGCCAAAATGTCAGGCAAACCGTACAAATCGTTCTCGATGATATGCGCACAAAATTTGGTTTGGCAGCGCCACGTATTTTAGTCTGTGGCCTTAATCCACATGCTGGCGAGGGTGGACATTTAGGTATGGAAGAGATTGAAATTATCAATCCGGTATTGCAAGAGTTTATAGCTGCTGGGGTTAATATCTCACAGGCGATGCCGGCAGATACTTTATTTACGCCTAGACATCTAGCTGAGTGTGATGCTGTTATTGCCATGTTCCATGATCAGGGACTGCCTGTACTTAAGTCGCACGGCTTTGGTGATACCGTCAATTTGACTTTAGGTCTGCCTTATATTCGTACTTCGGTCGATCATGGTACTGCGCTTGATTTGGCTGGTGGTGTCGGTGCTAGTTCTACTAGTCTTTATCAAGCGCTGGTGATGGCTGATGAGATGGCAAATAAAGCCTTAGCGCTGCATTAATAGTTATTTTTTGATATATATAAATCAATAGTTTCGCTACAATGCAGGCAGCTTTCGAGCTGTGTTATAATTTGACACCGATAACTGCTAAGCTTTTGAAGGCAAGTTAGTGCAAAAACCATTTTATTATATTAAGTAAGAAACCTTTATGTCTAAACCTTCGTTTGATGCCAAAACCCTTGCCAATAGTCTACGTGCTGCTAAACACCAACCTCGCAAGCGCTTTGGGCAGAATTTCTTGCATGATGCTAGTGTTATTCGTCAAATCGTCGATAGCATACGTCTTGAGCGTGATGATAATTTAATCGAAATCGGTCCCGGTATGGGAGCGTTGACTGAGCCCTTATTAGCTGAAGTCGATGCGATGACTGTGGTTGAGCTGGATCGTGATTTAGCCGATAGCTTGCGCATACGTATTGGTGCCAATAGCCACCCTAACTTTGAGATCATCAAAGCTAATGCTATGCATGTAGATTATCGTGAGTTATATAGCAGTGAGCGTGGCAAGCTAAGAGTAGTAGGAAACTTACCTTATAATATCTCTACGCCGATACTGTTCCATTTACTTAGCTATGCTGATGTTATTGAAGATATGCATTTTATGCTTCAAAAAGAAGTCGTTGAGCGTATCACTGCTGACGTCGGTAGTAAGACTTATGGACGCTTGTCCGTGATTATGCAGTATTATTGTGATACTGATTATCTGTTAACCGTTCCGCGTGGGGCTTTTAATCCACCGCCTAAAGTCACTAGTGCTGTTTTTCGCCTGACCCCACACGTCGATAAGCCGATAGTAGCTGCTGATGAAGATTATTTTGCCATAGTAGTGCGTGAGACCTTTAACCATCGTCGCAAAACGCTACGGGCTATCTTCAAAAAATCAACACTATTACCAACCCTTAGCGAGCAAGACTTCGCTGCTTGTAGTATTGATCCCCAAGCTCGTCCAGAGACACTTAGTGTCAGAGACTTTGTGGCCTTGACCAATCAAGCGAAGCAAGTAGAGTTACAGTCACCGCTGACTGAAGACTAAGATTGAAGCTCTGGCAAAGGTCAGTTGCCTATAAGAGTAAGTTGGTTGACTGCATTACTCTAATTTAGATTTAATTTTATAATCATTATTTATTCACTTTCAGATTTTGAGGCACTATGAGTTTTCGCCACCAATATGTCATCGGCGACCTACAAGGTTGTTATGGCGCCTATCAACAGCTACTTAGCGTTTTAGATTTCGATCCCAAGCAAGACAAATTATGGTTTACCGGTGACTTAGTAGCGCGCGGTGAGGATTCACTCGCAACTCTACGTGATGTAAAAGCATTGTGCGAAACTGGTGCAGCGGCTACGGTACTAGGTAATCATGACCTTAATCTGTTAGCAGTATGGCTAGGCGCTACTAAGATGAAAAAAAAGGATAAGACAGCGCCTATCTTTGCTGCAGATGATAAAAATGAATTGCTAAATTGGTTGCGCCATCAGCCGCTGTTGGCTTATCCAGATGCCCACACGGTATTAGTACATGCTGGTATTCCACCGCATTGGACTATTGCGCAAGCAGCAGACTATGCCCGGCAGCTAGAGGGACAGTTGCAAGGCAGCCTCAAGCAGCTTGGGCGGCTTTTACCGCATCTATATAGTAAGAGCGCGGATGAGTGGCATGCTGGAATAAATGGTTTTACTAAGATGCGTGCTATCGCTAATTACCTAACACGTATGCGTTTGTGTCAGCAGGATGGGGGATTGGAGTTTACTTTTACCTCCGGTCTTGATGAGGTTATTCCAACAGGTTATTTACCTTGGTTTGACTGGCAAGTCCCACGTGAGCGCAAAATACTTTTTGGCCATTGGGCAGCCCTTAAAGGCACTATTGATTTACCTCATGCACGAGCACTAGATGGTGGTTGTGTTTGGGGTAATTACTTATTAGCCTATCGCCTAGGTGACGGCAAAGTAATTACCTCAAGCGCTCACTGTCCAAAGCCTTAAGCGCTTAGTAGTCAATGGTTATAGTATTTAAGCCTGTCACTCTTTTAACTTGAGGCTAATTATCACTTAATGCCAGTTTTAAGCCAATCAATCAGGTAGTTTAGGGGGCTTACTCGGTTTAGGTAAAGGGGTTTTTGCATCACCGCTAGCTTTATGATCAGCAGCTACTGGCTGTCCAGTATCGGCATTCGCCCCCAAGGTTTTAGTGATCTGATCGTACTGTATGTCATCAGTATAAGGAACGCTATTTAGTTCCTCATCTATTAGACCATCGTCCAAATCTATAATCTTCTTAGGGGATGCCATAGCTTTTATAGTCTGCGTGCTATCGCTTGGCTGCTGGTCATAATTAATGTTAGTGTTAGATTGTATTCCTTGAGCCACTACTTTGACAATATCTGGCGATATCTTTACGTCAGATAGGCGTCTAACCACATAGTTATTAGGAATAGGTTTGTTACCTTGCTGTGCAGAGCTATCTTCAAAGATCATACGACCTTGACTGTCAATCTGAGCATACTTCATAGGCTTATCACGCGGCCAAAAAAAGTCTGAAGGATGGCTAAAGATATGACTAACGACCAGTTGGGTCAAGCGTCCCCATTCAAAGAAACGCACTTCTTTAGATCGTAGAGCCACGAACAGTGCCAGCGAAAAGCTAACCATCAAGTTAACCATGCCAATCAAAGCTACTCCTAAAATAGACATTAAAATCAATGGCCAGCTCATTTGAGACGATGAGATATTGAATAGTCCATGGGCCAAATTCGCTGAAGCAAAGGCAATATGGCGTATATCAATCGGTAAGCCGAGGATATAGCCAACAGTAGCTGTACTTCCTAAGAACACCCCAAAGATAAAGTTACCCATGATAGCGCCTAGGTTGGCCTCCACAAAACCACTCAAGCGCTCTAGCCAAGACCGCGGTAACAGATACCTTAGTAACCAGTGACGACGAATACGTGGGCCAATTTGATTATAAACAGCTAGGTTATCGTAGTATCCAGCAATAAGTCCCGATAAGAATAAATAGACCCCAGCGATGGCCGCATGCGGTAGGGCAAGCGAATGAAAAGGGTCGAGGTCATGCAGTAAGTGTGCCGCCTTGTTAGTATTAATCATTGGCGCACCAGTATATTGCAACCAGGCATAGGATATTATTAATGCTACCGGAACCGCTAGCATGACGTTACCCATAATGGCGATAAACTGAGTACGTAGGATATCCACTACTAACTCTGACAATTTAGTCAACTGATGTGATTTTTTGCCAGAGCTGTCTGAGATGGTAGAAGCAATAGCTGCCGCCGTCATCGCCGGCTGCTTAGTAGCCACTGTGCCATGAACCACATAAATAAAGACAAAGCCTAAGCCATAAATCATACTATTAATAAAGGCTCGTCCTATAGGGGCAAGAGCCAGATGATAAGCCAGTATCTTTAGGGTCGCCATAAAAGCGATAATAAGGCCACCGATAGAGGCCTTTTGAAACATTTTTCGATAGCCAGCTTTATCGGTACTAATATAGTTCGCCCCAACGCGACTAGCATTTTCCGTCACTTTACGCGAGAGCAGCTTAGTACTGTTATCAATCAGATAGCCTATACTATAGCGACGATTAGCCGTTTCAATTAGGGTCTGAATCATCTCAATAATAGCGTGATCACGCTTTTGAGAGTGATCAGCAACCAGCTCCGTTAGGATGCGTACGCGCTGTAGACTTTGATCCAAGCGC
Organism: Psychrobacter sp. BF1; assembly: GCF_019279065.1. Lineage (NCBI taxonomy): Bacteria > Pseudomonadati > Pseudomonadota > Gammaproteobacteria > Moraxellales > Moraxellaceae > Psychrobacter > Psychrobacter sp. BF1. The sequence goes on along the minus strand of NZ_JAGYWV010000004.1, from coordinate 170,040 downwards.
AACATCATATTAGTCAAATGGATAGAGATACCGGTCTTATAGATACGTTTGCGTATGGTAGAGACGATATCTTCACACTGCTCCAACATCACTAATAAAGGAGCTGGGCTAACCGCTTGTTCAGGAGTAATATCCGTTAAAGTGTCCAGCTCATGCGCTTCGCGATATTGATTAACGAACAAGACGGCTTCTTGATTTTGGGCGACAAAAGCGGCTGAATAGTTCAGTATTTCAGGATAAGCTTCCATCAAATCAGGGTGGAGACCAATACCACTAATTCGATAGGATAAAATAACTATAGCGTTAAGAATACTGTTTTTAACAGAAGCGACTAAGTTGAGTTGATCGTCTTGTATTTTTAATAAACTGACTAACTCGTCCCATTTTTGTTTTTCGACGTTTGCCAGCCAGCGTTCATCTTGAGGCTTATCAAACAGATAGCCGACCAGTTCTACCACAGAATCATCTTGTGGTAATAACGGCAAAAATCGATGACCAATCAGGCGGCGTAGACTACTAAAAAACCCCTGATCCGACATAATACCGGTATCAGTATAAAGAGCGATTTGGCGATATTGGATAATTAGCTTCAATACAAAGCTGGCAATACCATTACCATATTCAGGATGTTTATGTAAAATATCGATAAGCGCTTGTAGCTTTTCATTGGCCAAATCAGGCTCTTTGTCTCCTGCTCTTAGGTGATCAATTAAGCGTTTAAGAATGGCCGCATCGGGTACTTCGCTCAAAGCAGTAATCTGCTGTAAAATGCGTTTTAACTCTGACACATTAGACCCTTTATTGTAGTTACCTTACGGTAGGTATATGGCTTTTTAGGGATGTTATTCAGTACGACTATCGGCTTCATTCTAATCTGAATATCACAGTGATAGTTAATTATTTTGTTAGTAGTTGTTTTAGTACGCTTTATTCTATAAACCGTAGTTTTAGCGGCAAAAAAAGGACAGTAATTATACTGTCCTCATCGTCATGTACTTATAAAATACCTACTATGCTAAACGGCTAAGCCTCGATTAACTAGCAGCCACATTGAAGTATTCAAGATCAAAATTCATCATCGGATCACTACCAGCTTTGACCATCTGTGCATGGGCATCAATGCGCGGTAAGATACGACCAACGAAGTAATCGGCCAGCTTGGCTTTATCGCTATAGAACTTACCTTGTTTGCCATCAGCAGCTTCTACCATCATCGCAAACATATACGAGTAGCATAAGTAGCCAACCGCATGCATGTAGTCAACAGCACAGCCATTGATTTCATTTTTGCGAGTGCCAATATTAGTAAGCACGGTGCTAGTAAGTTCTTCAACAGTGTCTGCTGCCGCTAAAGTCGCTTGTTTGATACCATGATCTGCGATCATTGCTGCCACATAATCGCGAATCTCAGCTAAGAAATTGGCAATATATTTGCCCTCATTACGAGCCACTTTACGACCTAATAGATCCAGTGCCTGAATACCATTAGCGCCCTCATAGATTTGAGCAATACGAGTATCACGGACGATTTGCTCCATACCCCATTCGCGTACATAACCATGGCCACCAAACACTTGCTGGCAGTCAACAGTCGCCTCTAACGCCTTATCAGTTAAGAACGCTTTAGCAATAGGAGTCAATAAAGCCACCCGAGCCGCTGCAGTTTTAGCGACTTCTGGATCGCTACTGAACTTTTCGATATCAAGCTGTTGAGCCACATACATAGCAAAGCAACGTGAAGCTTCCGAATTGGCTTTAGCATTCAATAGCATACGGCGAACATCGGCATGGTGAATGATGGCATCAGCAGGCTTTTCAGGGCTTTGTAATTGCGTATCGCTACGACCTTGAGCACGATCAAGCGCATACAATGCCGCATTTTGATAGGCAAGCTCAGTACCGCCTAGTCCTTGCAGACCCATAGTAACGCGCTCATAGTTCATCATAATGAACATAGAAGATAAGCCGGTATTCTCAGCGCCGATCATCCAACCCTTAGCGCCATCAAAGTTCATTACACAAGTGGCAGAAGCCTTGATGCCCATCTTGTGTTCGATAGAACCTACCGCTAGGGTGTTGCGTGCGCCTAAGCTACCATCTTCGTTAACTAAGAATTTAGGCACTACAAATAGCGAAATACCTTTTGAGCCAGCGGGCGCATTAGGGGTCTTGGCCAATACTAGATGAATGATATTATCGGTAAGATCATGTTCACCACCTGTGATAAATATCTTAGTACCAGAGATGTTAAAGCTGCCATCGTCATTAGGCTCGGCCTTGGTTTTGATAATGCCTAAGTCAGTACCAGCATGGGGCTCAGTTAAGCACATAGTCCCTGACCATTCACCAGCGTACATTTTCTCTAAATAGATTTTCTTGATCTCATCTGAGGCGGCAGCATTCATACACATAGTTGCGCCAACGGTCAGGTTAGGGTAAAGCGCAAAGGATTGGTTACTAGTAAACATCATCTCTTCAGTCAGCATAGTAACCATTTTTGGGAAACCTTGACCACCGTATTCAGGGTTGCCTCCTAAGCCTACCCAACCAGACTCAGCATATTGCTTATACGCTTCTTTAAAGCCTTGAGGAGTAGTGACTACGCCATCACCTTGAAAAGTTGCGCCTTCTTCGTCACCGCTACGATTGATAGGCAGTAAAACATTCTTAGATAGTTTGGCCATTTCTTCCAAAATCATATCGACAGTTTCCATGTCGACATGAGAAAGTTTATCGTTATTTTGCCAAAGTTCATGGGCTTTGAAAACGTCCGTTAAAATAAAACGCATGTCATTAAGGGGTGCATTATAAACAGACATAAAAAATCCTTTTGTTTACTATAAATAAAATGAGGGCGCTTACGGTCAATGCTTAGATAATAGGGCTTCATAAGAGCAATGAACCGTCATTAACTGAGTATCAACACAGAGCGCAAACTATAAATAAAGTTTAGCAAATTAGCGTATAAACGTGTGTATCTCTTCGTGAATTACGAGTGTACTAAAAGTTACCGATTGACCTTGTATTAACTAAAAATAGCTTAAGACCCTGTACCGCTAATAAAGAGTCTTTAATTCTAGGCCAAGGTTGATAAGGTTAGTAGCAGCTAACACAACGGGTAGCACTGACTAAAAAAATCGGCAACATACCTAAGTATATTGCCGATGACTGTATTGCCAATGACTGCATTACCGATGCTGCATTGCCAATGACTGTATTGACAGTAAGCAAGTATTTAATAGCTTTTATTAAGCTAAAAGCTATTAGTAGCTTGCATGATCAATTAAAAACTAAATTGTTCAACATCCATACTCATGTAGGGTGCAACGCCAGTAGCGATACGCTCAGCATAAGTAGTGGTACGTGGTAACAGTTTAGCGAAGTAGAACTGTGCAGTCTTCATCTTGGCATCATAAAAGGCATGCTCACTGTTGCCATTAGCAATTTCAGTCTGAGCAACCAATGCCATTCGCGCCCATAAGTAGGCTAAAGTCACGTAGCCACTAAAATACATATAGTCGACAGCAGCGCCACCTACCGCCTCAGGGTTCTCTTCAGCTTGCTTAGCAATATCCGTGGTCAATTCGCCCCATTGCTTAATATGTTTGATAAGCGGTGCAGTAAACTGATTCATAGCGCCGTTGTTCTCATTGTCATCACAGAACTGCTGAATAACTTTAGTAAAGTTAGCCAATAGCTTGCCTTGTGATCCTAGTACTTTACGACCGATCAAATCGAGTGATTGAATCTGGGTGGTACCCTCGTAGATGCAAGCAATAGTAGTATCACGAACGTTTTGCTCAAGACCATATTCTACACAGAAGCCACTACCACCTAAGGCTTGCACGCCGTGGTGAGCAGACTCAAGACCAGTTTCAGTCAAGAAAGCCTTACCGATAGGGGTGAGTAATGACAGCATCTGATTGGCATATTCAAGAGCTTCGCCTTCGCCTTTAGCTACAGTGTCTGCAAACTGAGACATATAGCAGATCAAAGCGCGACCGCCTTCTGCAAAAGCTTTAGTCGTCAATAGCATGTCACGAACGGCAGGATGGACAATAATAGGATCGGCAGGTTTTGCAGGGAATTTAGCACCATCTAAAGAACGAAAGGCCAGACGCTCTTTGGCAAAAGATAAAGCACCTTGGAAAGCATATTGAGAGGCAGTGACCCCTTGAATAGCCGTGCCAATCCGAGCCACATTCATAAAGGTAAACATGCAGTTTAGACCACGGTTTTCTTCACCAATTAGATAACCCTTGGCACTGTCATAGTTGATGACACAAGTGGCTGATGCTTTGATACCCATTTTGTGCTCAATTGAGCCACAAGAGACTGCGTTACGCTCACCTAAGCTGCCATCATCATTGACCATGAACTTCGGTACCACAAATAATGATAACCCTTTAGTACCTGCTGGTGCACCTGGTAGACGCGCCAAAACGATATGAATAATATTCTCAGACATATCATGCTCGCCTGCAGAAATCCAAATCTTACCGCCAGTAATATTGTAGCTACCATCATCATTAGGCTCAGCTTTACTGCGCACTAAATTCAGATCAGAACCACATTGTGGCTCGGTCAGACACATGACACCTGTCCATTCACCGGCCACTAATTTAGGTAAGTATTTTTGTTTTTGTTCATCTGTACCATGATGCTCAAGAGTAGAAACACAACCCTCTGATAAGCCAGGATACATGCCGAACGACCAGTTGGCAGTACCAACGAATTCGGAGATAGCTGAGTTAAGAGAGGCTGGCATGGCTTGACCACCGAACTCTTCTTCAGCGGTTAAAGAGGTGAATCCCAAATCACAATACTGCTTATAAGCTTCTTTAAAGCCTTTAGGAGTAGTAACTTCACCATTATTAAAATGACAGCCCTCAGCATCACCACTTTGATTCAACGGTGACAGCTCATTCTCAGCAAAGCTGGCGGCCGTTTCGAGGTAGCTGTCTACAATGTCGGCTTCAATATGAGAAAAGGCGGCGATTGATTGATAGTGAGCAGTAGTATTTAGAAGTTCATGCATGACAAATTTCATGTCGCGTAGGGGAGCTTTATATTGCATAATTTCCTGTCCTTTATTAGGGATTTGTCTGCTTATAATTCGAGGGTTGTAACTGCTATTCAAGAGATTATTAATAAAAAGTAATAACTCTAAGGCTAAGGGTTATCAGTAGTCAAAAACGATCGTAGCAATAATTATAAAAATTAATCAGCGCTAATAAGACTAGTAAAATGAATACAGATAACGATTGGAAGTGATAACTCAGGCCTATGGCTTTGATCTATTAAAATTCAGTCTGTTCATTAACTTATGGCAATAGATGATAATGAATTCATTACAAAAGATAGGCGTTCGCAGAGAATTATACAAGTTGGTAGGTAAAACTGATAAGTCATCAACCCAACTTGCATCCTATTTTGCAAGTTTGATGAAACCTTAAAGGTGAATAAAAGACGATTGATATGATAAAAATTGAGTATCGCTGTTAGTAAGTCAGATCACAGCAAAAAGTGAGCATATATCTACTAATATGGCCGAAAGTAACGAGGGTATTGATCTTATAGGTATTCAATATTAACGAAAATTAATCTGCTCGGTTAACATTCTAGTAGCGGATGAGTAAGGTATGGGACGACTAAACCAATACCCTTGGCCATAGAGGCAGCCCATGGTTAATAGTAAATCCCGCTGTTCCTCAGTTTCTATACCTTCTGCAATAACTACCATATCTAGTGCTAGGGCTAAGTCTAAAATGGCTTTAATAATAGCTTGCTGAGTCTTGCTATTAACCATTTTTATAATAAAGCTTTTGTCTATTTTTATAATATCAAAAGGATACTCTTGTAGGTAGCTCAAAGAAGAATAACCTGTACCAAAATCATCAAGTGCTAGACCCACCCCCAGACTTTTAAGTTGCTCAAGCTGCTTTTTGACATTAGCATGACGCAGCATTAATGAAGACTCTGTAATCTCAATATGCAGTTGGGTAGGATTAATTAATTTTTTACTAAACAAATCCCTAAGAAAGCCATAAAAATCGGTATGACTAAATTCCGTGGCATTAGCATTAATGCAGATATTTTGGTTAAAACCTAAATCTTTCCAAGCTTGCAAATGCTTAGTAATTTGTAGAGCCATTTGACAGAACAGCTCAAATGAGAGTTTGTACTTGATAATAGCATCAATAAAGTGAGAGGGTTTTAGTAGTCCACGAGTAGGATGTTGCCAGCGCACTAAGGCCTCAAAGCCGATAATTTCACCAGTACTTAAATTCACTTTAGGCTGGTAAAAAGGTACAAACTGACACTTCTCTATAGCCATGCGCAGCTCTGCTTCGAGCTGTAAGCTATCAGAGCTAAACCTATCCAAATCGGTGTGATACCAGCAGATATCGTCAGCTTTACTTTCCCTGACATACTGTAGCGCTGTTTCAGCTTTAGTCAGTAGCCCTATCAGGTGATTGTCATTCTTAGGATAATGACTAATACCTATGGACAGCTGTAAATAAATATTGATTTTTTTAAAGGAGCTACTATCTACTAAGCCGTTAAAGTCTACTATCTCATCTCTAGGATAGGCATTTATCAGCTGATCTTTTGAACAACAGTCTATTATGAAGGGTTGTTGTCCAACTTGCATTAATCTACCCAGTTGATGACTTACTTGGCTCTTGTGACAGCTGTCAAATAATAAGGCAAAATCATCAGAACCAAAATGGGCAAAACATTTTAGATGTTTTAGTTTTAGGTCATTAACTCGCTGGACAAATTCTATTATTAAATTATTGCCCTGAGTTAGTCCTATACTGGCAGCAAGGGTGCGATAACGATTGATATTGAAGCGCACAATAAATACCTCACCACTGTTGTCTAACAATAGATGATTGGCTTGACTCAGAAATACTTCGCGCTTAGGTAACACTGTCAGTGGATCGAAGTTTAGTAAATGAGTGAGTTTTTCTTTGTCTTTAACTATCGCTGAGATGTCACGAAACATCCCTATAAAATACACTTGATCATCAATAGTCATTTGACGATAAGTAACAGAGCAATCGAGTGTCTGACCATAACGACTGGCTATTGAAACATTATTTGAATAAACGCCAGTACTGCGTAACTGATCAATCATGTCGTTTAAGGTAGTGCTATCTTTTGGCGATAAAAATTCAGTAGCGTAAACCCCAAGCGGTCGATTTAACAAAAACTCTGAGTTATAGCCAATCATCACCTCAAACGCACGATTGACTGATAAATAATGAAGGTTGGCGTCTAATATAGAGATAGCATTATCGTGTTCTTCGCAAAATTGAGCTAGTAACTGCTGCTTGATTGAATCGGTGATAGGGGATGGTGTACTCATAATCTTTGCTCATGAAATGACAGAGTTATTCTAAATATAGTTATTGAAAATATACTTGTAGTATAGTAAATATAGACAAAAGTTCAATACATAGATACAAAAACCTGACAGGCCATAAGCAGGGCGAAACAGTTGTTATAGGCTGTTATAGGTCACTAAGAGCGTGCAAGGTCGCTAGTGCTACAACTGGGGCCGTTTCAGTCCGTAATACACGCCGACCAATTTGCCAAGCGGCAAAACCAACCTGCTGTGCTTGCTCACACTCATCAGTACTGAGACCCCCTTCAGGCCCAACCAGTAAGTTGATATAAGGCAATGGCTGCGCTAAGACTTTAAGTAAAGTAGTTGGCATCAAGGGTTGGGCTGCGGCAGGCACACTGAGCATTAAGGATAAGTCTGCCTGCTGCTGTAATTGCTGGTAGTAAGGATCTTGACTGAGCGTTGTCATTGCAGAGCCTACCGCTATCTGACTATCTATGACTTTGCTAAGACGATCATCAGGGCCAGCACTTGTAGTATTATCACTACTTGGCTTGGCTTGCGTTTGCAACCAAGTAGTGATGGGCACTGGTGCGATAATAAGGGGCGGCCTATTTAGCCCACACTGCTCACAAGCGGCAATAGCGACTTGCTGCCAGTGCGCCACCTTTTTATCTACTTGCAAGGGTTTTAGATGGACCTCCCCATGATGACTACTCAACAGTTGAATAGCGGTTACCCCAAGCTCAGTTGACTTTTGGATCGCATAATCCATACGCTCACCGCGACTAATCACTAAGCCAATCTTACTTATGAACGGCGCAGTACGGTCATCAGTGTTGTGAGTGAGTAAAATAGCAGTGGCTTGTTTTTTACTTATAGTCGCCAGCTCTACTAGGTACTCGCCACCAAAACCGTCAAATAAAATGCCTTGCTCACCACTGTTAGCACGCAAGACACGGCACCAATGATGAGTGATAGCCTCAGTCAAAATAAGACTGTCGCCGATTGCTAGGGTGTTTAGTTTGGGATAATGAGGCTGATTATTGTTGTTATCCTCAGACTTATTATTACCATCATCTAGGTTGGCTGCATAAAAAAAACGTCGCACTTTATCTTATTCCTATTATTAATATAAAAAGGGTCTTAATATTCTGTATACCATACCTCACTGCTAATCGAATAACAAATTGTCAGTAGCTAGGGCAAAAAGGTATTAAGTATTGATACTAACAGTTATGGTGTTTTTGCTAGGCTGATTGATAACCGCTCATAAAAAAACTGGCGCTCCTAAGAGTACCAGTTGATTTAAACACCTATTATAGCCTATTCATAACCGCAACTTTAAAGCGCCACTGTAGGAGCAAGACCTAAAGCTTCCACTAAGCGCTTGTTAGGCTCAACTTTGTTCATACTATAAAAGTGCATCGATGGCACACCCTCGCTAATTAAACGCTCACAAAGGCGATAAACTACTTCGAAGCCGAACTCACGAATAGCTTTACTATCGTCACCAAAATCAGCCAACTGCTTGCGCACATAGCGTGGAATATCAGCACCACAACTATCAGCAAAACGTATTAAATTGCTAGAGTTAGTAATAGGCATGATACCAGCGACTAGTGGCTGAACTGCGGTGTCGATACCACGTTGCTCTACGGCATCACGCAAATAAAGATAGCTATCAGCGTTGTAGAAGAACTGAGTAATAGCCGCATTAGCACCTGCTTGGTACTTATTGACTAAGTTATCAATATCTAATAAAAAGCTACGTGCTTGTGGATGCATCTCAGGGTACGCTGCCACTTCTATATGGAAATAGTCGCCTGAATGTTCCCGAATGAACTTAACTAAGTCCACCGCAAACGGCAGCTCTCCCATACCGACTTGACCTGAAGGTAAGTCACCACGCAAAGCGACCAAACGATCGATACCTAAGCTCTTATACAATTCTAATAGCTCAGCAATCTCGCTTTTATCATCACCGATACAAGAGATATGCGGAGCAACTGGCGTTTCGCTGCGCACGCATAAATCTTTTACTATCTCTAAAGTACGACTACGAGTTGAGCCACCCGCACCATAAGTAACTGAAAAATACTTTGGGGCAAGCTGGTTGAGCTCATCAAAAGTACTCAGCAGTTTCTCATGCCCTTGTGCAGACTTAGCAGGGAAAAACTCAAAAGAGACGGCAGGCTTACTCACAGTCGTGCTCCTTAGTATTTATAGGTTTCAGGCTTGAAAGGCCCTTCGACAGGTACCCCTAAGTATTCAGCTTGCTTGCTGGTCAACTTAGTTAGCGTACCATTGAAGCCGGCAACCATTGCCGCAGCCACTTCTTCGTCAAGCTTCTTCGGTAGTACTCTGACGTATAGATTTTCAGAGCGCTCATCGACAGGTAGCTCAGCGAACTTTTCTTCAAATAGGTACATTTGCGCCAATACTTGGTTAGCAAATGATCCGTCCATCACTCGTGATGGGTGACCAGTAGCGTTACCTAGGTTGACCAAACGACCTTCAGCTAACAGAATCAAATAATCATTGACATCGTCTGAACGGAAGATTTGGTGAACTTGTGGCTTAACTTCAGCCCAGCGCCAGTTATCACGCATAAACTGAGTATCGATTTCGGTATCAAAGTGACCAATATTACAAACTACAGCCCCGGGCTTCAATGCTGCTAGCATGTGTTTGTCACAGACGTGATAGTTACCAGTAGTAGTAACAATCATGTCGGTATCTTCTAGTAGACGGGTATTGATGTTTTCTGCGCCGCCAGTGTTGTCACCATTAATATAAGGCGATAAGACTTCGTAGCCATCCATACAAGCTTGCATAGCACAGATAGGATCAACTTCTGATACCCGTACGATCATGCCTTCTTGACGCAAGCTTTGCGCAGAACCTTTACCAACATCGCCATAGCCGATAACTAAAGCGCGACGACCAGCTAGGAACATATCGGTACCACGTTTGATGGCATCGTTTAAGCTATGACGGCAACCGTATTTGTTGTCATTCTTAGACTTAGTAACAGCATCATTGACGTTGATAGCAGGTACTTTTAGCGTGCCTTTATTAAGCATCTCAAGCAGGCGATGCACACCAGTAGTCGTCTCTTCAGAGATACCGTGGATGTTATCCAGCAATTGTGGATACTCATTATGGATCAGAGCGGTCAAATCACCACCATCATCCAAAATTAAGTTGGCATCCCAAAGTTGACCTGCTTCTTCGCCGCCGACATATAGCTGTTGACGTAAGCACCACTCATACTCTGCATCAGTTTCGCCTTTCCAAGCGAATACAGGCGTACCAGCAGCAGCAACCGCAGCAGCAGCGTGATCTTGGGTTGAGAAGATATTACATGAAGTCCAACGCACTTCAGCACCCAGAGCAATTAAGGTCTCGATAAGTACAGCGGTTTGGATGGTCATGTGGATACAGCCGACGATTTTAGCGCCTTGTAGTGGCTGATCAGCTTGATAGCGACGACGCAAACCCATAAGGGCAGGCATTTCAGCTTCAGCTAAAGTGATTTCACGGCGACCATATTCTGCTAAGCTAATGTCAGCAACTTTGTAGTCTGTGAAAGTGGGGTCTAGCGTGTGGACAGATGGTATATTAGACACTGCGTCCATCATATGCTCCTATCAGTAATAAATGAATGATAAAAAGAATAAAACGCAGGTGCCGTTATTTGCGCTGTCTAATAACCATTTATTAAACAGTACCGAGCCTAACATAACGAACAATCAGCATAATTTTAGGGTTTAAATGCCTTAATTATTCTTTATGGTGCAACACCTCTCGGAGGTCGTTATTGTAAAGTATGACAGACCGTTTGTCACCTATTGGCTAGTATAAATAGTTAGTGATTATGTTGATGCATCGTGTCGATCGTTATTCATATTAAGCAATAGCCATAAAAAAAGGCCATCGATTGATGGCCTTAATAGTTGGTAATATAAGTTGATATTAGTATGGATAGTAAATAACTTTAGAACCAGTTATAAGTTAATGAGGTAAAGAAGTTAGTACCATCTTGGTTATAACGCGAAGCGTATTCACCGAAACTTTCGTTAGTTGAATAGTCAACGTTGGTTAAATTATTAATACGGCTGGTCCAAGTAAGGTTTGGGCTAAGATAATAATTACCGCTAATATTAAACAGCGTATAGTCATCAATAAAAGTACTATTGTCTGCGACATTATAAGTTTTACCAACATATTCCGCTTCAGTACGAATATCAAAGTCTGCGGCTCGGTAGCCTATATATATCAAGCCAGTATTTTCAGGACGGTATACTAATTGCTTACCTTTATTAATTCCTGAACGCTCTTCTGCTTCAGTGCGAGTATATTGACCACCTAACAAGATATTACTCAGCTGCCAGTCTGAGGTAAAGCTATATCCTGATAATTTTGCTTGATCAATATTAAGTGCTTGATACTTCTTAATAGTATCAATATATCTGTTATCAATAAGATTATCCACATCGCTATTAAAGGCAGTCAGACGGGTATTCTGTATAGCGGTATTAGACTCAATAAAGACTTCTATGTTTTTGCTCTTCTCAACTTTTAAGTCTTCATTTGGAACGTAATACTCACTTTCAATATATAAATCATTTAGAGTAGGCGCCCTATAACCTGTAGCAAAGCTAGTACCAAGACGGAGACTAGGAGCTAGTTTTACCGCATAACCAAGACCAAAAGTGGTTTCATTACCGAACTGCGAATTATCATCAAAGCGAACATTAGCTTGAAAATCGAAAGCATCTTCATTGACTTGATAACCAGCAAAGCCACTCTTAATATCACGGTCATTAACTTTATACTGATCTTTACCGTTACTACTAGGAGTATTGTCTGTGAGCTCTACTTCCTGCTGTAACCATTCGGCACCCGCTTGAAAATTTCCTACAGGTAATTTATAGCTGCTTATCAAGTTCACTTGTTTTTGCTTGGTTTCAAAGGCATCACCAACTTTATTATCTAGTTTATCTAAGCTCTGACCTGCTGACAAACGCACGGTTAGCTTATCATTTTCATATTGTGAGAATGCTGACACTAAACCGTTTTCTTGATCAGTTTCTGCGTTGGGCCCTGGTCCAAAACTAAAGTTATCAAACTCAGTAGTTGACTTAGCAAAAAGCCCAGTTGCGCCTACACTGATATTTTTAGTTAAAGGTATGCTAGCATTTAGAGCAAAATTATTGCTTTTAAAGCCATCATCATCGGCATCATTACCTGGTCGGTTTTCAAGAGCGCTGATACCTTTGGTTTGGTTGCGGCTGGCAGAAAGACTAAGTTTTGCACCTTGAGTATTGGCAAACTGCGCGGCTGCGCCATACACATAGTGGTCATGTGAGCCAACACCAGCAGTAACTGAAAAGTTGGTTTGCTCAACATCGCTACCTTTAGTGAATATTTGTATAACGCCACCCATAGCGTCAGAACCGTAAATACTAGATCCTGAAGCACCATACAATATTTCGATGCGATCAATTTGGTCAGCAGGAAGCAGGCCTAAAGCGGGTTGGCCAGATGACATTGAGCCATAACGGATGCCATCTATCAATACTAATACACGCTTACTATCATAACCACGAAGATAGAAGTTACTGTTAGTGCCCATACCGCCATCTTGTTTAATGCTAAACCCAGGCTGACGTCGCAAAACTTCCATCACCGTCTGACCTTGGAAACGTCGCAGCTCTTCTTTATTAACTAACCGAGTTTGCGCAATAACATTGCTAGTTTTAGTCGGGGTGCGAGTAGCCGTTACTATGATTTCATCCAGCTCGACTTGTGGTAGATCGTTATCGCTAACGCTATCTAACTCAGTAGTCGCTGCAGTAGCACTCATGGCAAATACGCCAAGTGCGCTTAAAATACACAATCGAAGATAAGTAGTTGAAGAAGAACGTGATAAAACCATAGGAATTTCCAGAGCAATAAAAGTAAGAAATAAGCCAAAAAGTAACAAACTTAAGGCTAAAATTTACAAAAAGTAGTAGTAAAGCAAAACTGGGTTCATTATCCATAAAAAGTGCTGAGTTATAAACTACTTTAAGCTAATTTTTATTCACTATAAGATGAGAGAAATTCATTAAATTAGGGTAAACAACTGGGTAAGTGCGCTACTAATAATGATGATTGTACAGTTTGAATGGTATTCATAGTGTTGATAGGAAGATTTAATAGCTTGTTGATACTGCAAACGCGGCTAGCCACTATAAAACGTCACATATAAAACATCACAATCATAATTACTATGGCAAAAATAATTGCTATCATAGCTATGAGACTTATAATCATTTAATCGTATTAGTTTATTAACTTAAGAGGTTTGTTTTGTCTATTCAGCGTCACTTAAAACCTAGCATAGTAACTGCTAGTACATTAACTACAGCCACTTTATTAATAAAAAAGCCTGTGTTGCTAGGCTTACTGCTACTAACTCTATTGTTCAGTCTGTTACCGATTAGTACCTTTGCTGCTGAGGCTAGTCTGTTAGGAGTAGGTGGTGGGACTACAGAAGAAAGCGAACGTACACCGATACCAGACTCCTTTGGACGAGATACTCCAAGACATACGGTACAAGGGTTTATTAGTGCGCTGGGCGAAAACGACTATTTACTTGCCAGCAATTATCTTAATCTAACCAAATCTGACAATCCAACGACTGTAGTGCGCCAACTAAAACAAGCGCTCGATGCTGGGGGACGTTTTTTACCAGATTTACAGCTAAGTAATTCCGTTGAAGGGTATTTAAGTGATCAGCTGCTACCTAATCAAGAAAAAGTAGGTAGTATCGATATCAATGATAAAAGCGTTCCTATCTTATTGGAACGTGTGGTCTCCAAAAAAGGTGAGCAATACTGGCAGTTTTCTGCCGAAACGTTAACTTCAATACCTGAGGTACTAGAAAATACTGAGCCAACATTAGTATCGCAGTATACGTTTGATTCAATTGATGGCCAAAAGCTATTTGGCTATCAGCTTACTGATTTGGTTGCCGCATTAGTACTGACACTAGGCAGTTTCTTACTCACTTACATCATGGTGTGGTTGTGGTATCACGTTTTAAGAATTGTTTATCCTTATATACGTAGTGACCCGTTACCCTTACCTGACAAGATAATCCTACCACTGTCAGTAGTGATTATGGCGCTAATTCTGTCAGAGATAATGGTTTATGCTGGCATATCGGTGACCCTACGTGAGCCTATCAATCGTTTTACTGAAATAGCATCGTGGCTGGCAATAACTTGGTTGCTATTACGCATGGTTGACGTTATTTTCAGCCGCGCTGTCAATCTAAGTTATAGAAAAAACTATATCGAGCGAGTGTCGATATTAGGTCTGCTGCGTAAAGTGGTCAAAGCGTTATTATTAATCTTTGCGGTTATTGTGATATTTGGCAACTTAGGTTTTGATCTAACCACTGGTATTGCAGCTTTAGGGGTAGGGGGTTTAGCCTTAGCTTTGGGTGCGCAAAAGACTATCGAGAATCTAGTCGGTAGTGTAGTGGTAGTCGCTGATTCGCCAGTACGTATAGGCGATTATTGTAAGTTCGGTACTTATGAAGGTACCGTTATTGATATCGGTATTCGCTCTTCGCGAGTGCGCACGCTAAACCGTACCGTAGTGACTGTGCCTAATGGTGACTTTTCATCGATGCAGATTGAGAACTTTAACTCGCGGGATATGTTCCATTTTTTGCATAACTTATATATTAAGCGCAATGCTGACATCGACGTGGTATTCGAGATGGTCAATGATTTGCATAAGCTACTAGGTGAGCATGAACTGACCAACGAAGAGTGGAATCAGGCCCATATTTTAGAGCTGCGTCAAGACTGTTACGTCATCCAGTTACGCGCTTATGTCAACTCAGCTGATGTGATCGAGTTTTACGGAAAACAAGATATATTATTAGTTGATGTGTTAAGCCAAGTCAAAAAATATAATGTCGAACATGCGCTACCCACCCAGCAACTAGTTATTGACCAAAATAACCTCAAAGACTCTAATAATAGTAACAATGACCGCACTGATTCCATGGAGCATTTATTAACTGAAGATGCTGATATGGATGATAAGCAACAGGCTGATACTACAGATGCTAATAAAGATGCTGATATCACTAAAAGTAGTGTAAGCAAAAGTCCTGATAAGCAGACGCATAAGCCAGAAAAAAACAATAGTGTTATAGATAAGTCGAAGAAAATCAATAGTCTGATATTGGCAAAACGTAAATTTAAGAAGCTTAAACTTACTCATAAACACCGTGCTAAAAGAAACAGCCTGTCGATGTGGAACCAGACTTGGCGCTGATATTCACACTGGCACTGTTGATGAGGATACTTATAAGGGCTAAAGGTTCTAAGGGTTCTAAGGGTTTTGACTGTGGCGACCAATGCCAATAATAGCTGCTATAACTTCATCATTATTCACAGCTTTTAAAGCTAAAAAAGGACTGCTATAAGCAGTCCTTTTTAAATAGTCAAATAGACAGTTATTCACCTTCGGTCTTAGACTTCTTTAGCAGTACTAATACCGCACCATTTCCACCATCTTTTGGTGGCGCTGAACAAAAAGCTAGCACTTCTGGCAACTGACGTAACCAACCGTTGACACAAGTTTTTAGAATAGCTTCGCTGCCTTTGCCATGAACGATTTTTACTGATGTTTCGTTATTTTGCTTGGCTTGGCTGAGCAGTTGGGTCATAGCTGCACGAGCTTCTTCAATAGTACAGCCATGAATGTCTACGGCATCATACCAGCGTAGTTTGCCCTGCTTTAATTGAGTAAATACTTTGTTCTGCAAAGAGGGCTGCTTATAAGATAAGATTGACTCAGCGGCAACCGGATTGAGTAGAGCTTGCATATCCGATAAAGCGGCTCCTAATTCAGCGGCTTCACTACCTTGCGCAGCAGCACGTTTTGAGAGAGTAGCTGCATCCGGCTTACTAGTTTTGGTAGCTCCAGTAACCGAGCGTACATTCTTATCTTCTAGTTGATTAACGCCATGCATAGCTTGCATAAACAGTACTTTGTCGTCGTCGACATGCTCACTATCTAGCTGCTTAACGGTTCTTTTGACTTGCTTTTGGGTCAATAGTGATACCGGTTCTGTAGGCTTTTGATTGTCGCCGTCAGCAGCTGAGGTATCACGACCTTTACTTAGCTGTCCTTTTAGCTCTTTAAGCTGATCTTGCATTTCTTTTGAAAATAGAGAATTTGACATAATGATTCAGGGTTCTATTTGATTAGTGAAAGTTTTGGTTTATAAATAAGCTGATTTATAAATATTTTAGGCTATAAACTGCTAGTTTTATAAGTAATTAAGCGCTCAATGATATAGCGAGTATTATAACTACTGATAGTTGATCAACGCTATGCTATTGACCTAATAAGCCATACTTTACGCTTGTGTGGCAACGCTCGCAAGTAAGGATTGTAAAGCATTACCAGGGTGGTCAGTTTTCATAAACTGCTCACCGATCAAAAAGTGTTGGATACCGTGCTTGAACATTAAGCGCATATCGTCAGCACTATGAATACCACTTTCGGTAACGATTACCGCTTGCTGATTAGTATCTTCAGCCTTTAAAGTCTGCAACAAAGTGTTTTTTAGCTTAACCGTATTTTGTAAGTCTACCGAAAAGGTATTCAAATCACGATTATTAATACCGTAGATATTGTGTGACGATCGTGGTAACTGTAAGGCGCGTTCCAGCTCATTAGCTGTATGCACTTCAATTAATACATCCATACCCAGCTTAATACTCAAAGTTTGTAGCTCAAGGGCTTGTGTATCATCGAGGCAGGCCATAATCAATAAGATACAGTCAGCGCCAAGCAAGTACGACTGATAAATCTGATACTCATCAACCATAAAGTCTTTACGTAGTACTGGGAGGTTGCAAGCGGCACGTGCTTGGACCAAATAACTATCATCGCCTTGAAAATAGTCACGATCGGTCAATACTGATAAGCAGCTAGCCCCAGCTTGTTCGTACTGCTGAGCAAAATCGGCTGGGGCAAAATTATGATTAATAATCCCTTTAGAAGGCGAAGCTTTTTTTATTTCAGCGATGATTCCTATGTTCGCTGTGCGTAAAGCCTCAGCGAAACCGCGGCGTGGACGCTTGTCAGCAGCGACTTGTGCTTTTAAGTCTGCTAGCGATAGCTCACTGCTGGCAGCAGCAACTTCCTCGACTTTAGTGGCTACAATACGTTGTAATACTGAGGGGATAGCAGCGTTGGTCGTTGAGCTGTCGATCATAGTAATATCCAAATATTGATTAATTATTATATAAATAGCTAGAGCAGATAGGTTTACTACTAGCGCTTAGCTTGCAGTGTATGCTTTAAGTCTGCATTAGCTAAGTTTTAACCGCTTAGTAAGCAGTAAGTAGTCAACAGCCTATTATCGGAACAGCTAAGATTGAGTGGCTAACTGTTGAGTATAAGCCGCTAATGATTCAAGCTTGAGCAAGGCGCTACCGTTTTGAATTACGCTTTGTGCTTGACTAACTCCATTGGCATAGTTGCTGGCTAGACCTGCTGTATAGATTGCTGCTCCTGCATTAAGAGCAATCATATCACGGGCTTTAAGTACCGCGCGCTCATGAGTGTCAGTACCTGATAAAGCGGCACGAATCAACTCCAGACTCTGCTGTGGGGAGTCAACGTCCAGTCCAATCAACGTTTGTGATTCGATACCGGCATCTTCTGGCATCAAATCATAAACTGATATTTCGCCATCTTTTAATTCAGCAACGGTCGTTGAAGTGGCTAGACTGATTTCATCCAAGCCGTCTTTGGCGCCAACCACCATTACGTGGCGTGCCCCTAAGTTTCTCATCACTTTTGCTATCGGTTCACACAATTGAGCGGTGAACACTCCAATCACTAAGTTAGGTGCGCCAGCAGGATTAGTCAAAGGCCCCAAAATATTAAAAATAGTCCGTGCTCTAAGCTCGCGGCGTACGGGATTGGCATAGCGCATGGCACTGTGATGATTAGGGGCAAATAAGAAGCCAATACCTTGGTTCTCAATACAATCCAGCGCTTGTAAAGGCGTTAAAGCAAGACTAATACCCGCTTGCTCCAATAAGTCTGAGCTACCAGACTTAGTTGAGACCCCGCGATTGCCGTGTTTGGCGACTTGCGCACCAGCAGCAGCAGCGACTAAGGCTGAAGCCGTAGAGACATTAAATAAGTTAGCTCCATCACCGCCAGTACCGACAATGTCTACCAAATGATCACAAGCACTAGGGCTAATATTAGTAGCCAAAGCTCGCATAGCACTAGCCGCTGCAGTGATCTCATCAATTGATTCACCCTTCATGCGTAGTCCCGTCAAGATAGCACCCATCATAGCGTTACTACATTTGCCTTGCATGATCACTAACATTACTTGATGCATCTCATCAAAGGTCAAATCAATACGCTGTAATATCCGATCTAAGGCCGTCGATAGTAACTTATGAATCTGCTCATCGGAGAGTTGAGCGATATCTTCTGCTGTGGCTTGGTATTGATTACTAGTAGTGGTTGAAGTATTAGTAGGGCTCATAAAGTCTCGCTTATTATTTTTATTAAAAGCATTAAATTTTTATTGAAAGTTCAGTAGCTCAATAGTTGCACAATGTAGAATAATTAACCCACTTGCGGTAATTGGTCAGTGTCTAGTACTGCTAAATTATGTATTTGCAAAAAATTATTGAGCAGCTGATAGCCAGCTTCACTTAAGATAGATTCAGGGTGAAACTGTACCCCTTCAATAGGGTAAGTTTTATGACGAACGCCCATTATCTCTTCAATACTACCATCAGTGTTTTTGGTCCATGCGGTCATCTCTAAACAGTCCGGCAAACTGTCTTTATTAACAACTAAGGAATGATAGCGTGTGAATTCTGCAGGGTTAGGGAGGTCAGCGAATACCCCTTGACCATTATGATAGACCGATGATAAGCGCCCGTGCATTACTGCGCCCGCCTTACCGACTTGACCACCGAATAGTTGGCCGATAGCTTGATGACCTAGACAAATCCCTAAAATAGGAATAACGCCTTTAAAGGTATCAATGATTTCTAATGAAATACCAGCGCGATCGGGGTCGCAAGGACCAGGGCCGATGACGATAATATCAGGAGCTAGCGTTTGGATTTGTTCGATAGTGACCTGATCATTACGCCAAACAGTGATGTCCTGCTGCAATTCACCAAAGTACTGTACAATATTGTAGGTAAAGCTGTCGTAATTATCGATCATCAAAATCATCAGGGTTTCAACTTTTATTGGATTTTATAATAGGACACTAAAGTGGTGAAGCTATAGGTTTATGAATTTGTCACTTATTAAATGCTCACAAGTATCTTACCATTATTTTGTAGCCTAGCAAATGTAGGGCTAATGAAAGTACTTATTTTGTTTAACTGATTGTTAGTCTACTTGTATCATAAAGCCTGTAGTTATCCAGAGGGTAAAAACAACCCTAGAATAATTATAAAATAACTATAGCAAAGCAAAGCTGTTGGAGTAATATTGCTGAAGTAACGCACTTAACTATTAGGCCAATAATGAGTAATCGTCATAGCAATTGCACCAATTTAGTGCATAATATTTAAAAATTTTTATCATTTTTGTGCATTTATTCGGATGCTTAGTAGCGAACTGTATCTTTATAGAGCAGGCGATGATTGTATTTTGCAGCGTAATAGTGGGTGTGGTGAGCGTATTATTAATAAAAAGGGGTAAATAGAGGGCTTTTATCTATTTTTGTTATGGATTGGCACGATGTTTGCTTTATTATATTTGATAGTTAACTATATATAGAAGACCGCTATATCGAAGACAGTCAGTAACAGCGACTTATCACTAGTTACTATCAAGATTTTTACTACTAAAGGCCAATCATGGCTTCGTCTGCCAGTAAAAATAGGCTAGCCAATTATTACTGAGTCGATAACAATTCAACATTATCGCTCAGATATTGCTAAAATAATGTCAGATTTTTAAAATAGCAAGACCGCAAGTAACATTATAACCACTACTATGGAGATTATTCATGTCGAATAAATTACTAGATCTTATCAAGTCCTCTAATGCTAAATGGGTTGATTTTCGCTTTACCGATACTCGGGGTAAAGAGCATCACATGAGCTTTCCTGCTCATAGTGTTGATGAAGAGGTCATGGAAGATGGCAAGATGTTTGATGGTTCGTCCATTGCTGGCTGGAAGGGTATTGAAGCCTCTGATATGATCCTGCGTCCTGATCCAGAGACCGCATTCCTTGACCCGTTCTTCGATGCGGTTACTGTGGTCGTCACTTGCGATATTATCGAGCCGTCAACGCTACAAGGCTATGATCGTGATCCACGCTCTATCGCCCGCCGTGCTGAAGAGTATTTAAAGTCGACTGGCATTGGTGATACTGCTTATTTCGGTCCTGAGCCTGAATTCTTTATCTTTGATGAAGTCAAGTGGTCGATTGAGATGTCTGGGGTTAGCCATGAAATTATCGCTGAAGAGGCGGCATGGTCAACTAATAAAGATTATGAGTGGGGCAACATGGGCCATCGTCCGCGCGTCAAAGGCGGTTATGTACCAGTACCACCAATTGATAGCTCACATGATATGCGCGCAGTTATGTGTGAGCGTATTGAAGAGATCATTGGTGAGGGTAGCGTTGAAGTCCATCATCATGAAGTTGCTCCTTGTCAGGCAGAGATTGGCGTAGCCTTTAATACTTTGGTCAAAAAAGCAGATGAAGTACAACAGCTAAAGTACGTTGTACATAACGTAGCGCATCAGTTCGGTAAAACCGCTACCTTTATGCCAAAACCTGTTGTTGGTGATAATGGTTCAGGCATGCATGTGCATATTTCTATCTCAAAAGATGGGGTAAACACTTTTGCAGGTGATGAGTATGCCGGTTTATCAGAGTCAGCGTTATACTTCATCGGTGGTATCATCAAGCATGCTCGCGCATTGAACGCTATTACCAACCCATCGACTAACAGCTATAAGCGCCTAGTGCCACATTATGAAGCGCCTATTAAATTGGCTTATTCAGCGTCTAACCGTTCAGCATCTATTCGTATTCCACACGTTAGCAGCCCAAAAGCAGTTCGTGTCGAAGCTCGTTTCCCTGATCCTGCAGCGAACCCGTATTTGACCTTTGCAGCATTGCTAATGGCAGGTCTTGATGGTATTCAGAACAAAATACATCCAGGCGAAGCGGCAGATAAGAATTTGTATGACTTGCCACCAGAGGAAGAAGCCCAAATTCCAACAGTTGCTGAAAGCTTAGAAGTCGCTCTACAAGCTTTAAGAGATGATAATGAATTCTTATTAAAAGGCGATGTATTCACTAAAGACATGCTAGAAGCCTTTATCGCTCTAAAAGAAGAAGAAGTGCAGCGTGTCAACGTTACTGTGCACCCAGTAGAGTTTGACTTGTACTATAGCTGTTAGTTAATTAGTAGCTACTACTTTAAGTCACTGTCTTTAAGTCATAGTCTTTAAGTCATAGTCTTTAATTCATTGTCTTTAAGTGATAGTAATGAACCAAAACCAGCTGAGCGAGTCTTGGCTGGTTTTTTTATGCCTATTGATAAAAGCAGTCTGCATCATTTTTAATTTACATTTCGTCTAGAACAGCGCTTTGATTATAGTGGCATAATTAGCTAGTAGCAGTGCTTAGGGGCAAAAGATCACTACGCCTAGTAAGCGCTTTATTACTAACAGCTTTGAGCACTGGAGGGGCATAGTATGTGGAATGAGCGTTATAGCGAGTCTCAATATATCTTTGGTACAGAACCTAATGATTTTTTAAAGCAGTCGTTTCATCACATAAAAGCGGGTGGAAGGGTACTATGCTTGGCTGAAGGAGAGGGTAGGAACGCAGTGTTTTTAGCCCAAAATGGCTATCAAGTTACCGGTGTTGATTTATCGATAGTAGGCTTAAATAAAGCACAGCAATTGGCTAAAGATAAAGGAGTAACTTTAATCACCCAAGTTGCCGACCTTAATGATTATGATTTTGGAGCACAACAGTGGGATGGCATTGTTTCTATTTGGGCGCATATGCCGACTGCGGTTCGCCAGCGTGTACATAGCCGCATTGCATCAGCATTAAAGCCGGATGGAGTATTTATCGTTGAAGCTTACACTGAACAACAGCTTATGATGGAGGCGGTCGGCGGGCCCTCAGCTAGCGAAAAAGATCGTTTTGGATCGCTTGCCACTTTGCAGTATGAGCTGGCAGAGCTTGAGCAGCTAGTCGGGGTTGAAAGGCAACGTATGATTTCAGAAGGTAATCGTCATCAAGGTGTCAGTGCCGTGGTACAGTTTATTGCTTATAAGCGCTAGCTGGATTGATACCTTAGCATGAGCCTTAAAGCAATCTTAGGACAATGCTTAAGACAATGCTTAAGACGAGCCTTAAGACAAGGATTAAGACAAAAAGGCTAAGTTATAGAGCCTATCGACATCCTCTATAACTTAGCCTTTTTCGATAAAATTAATTTTTATACGTCTAATCATAAGTAACAGCTAAGCACTTATAGTTAATACTACTTAGCTGTTGCTGCAGTGGCTAAGCTACTTAATAGCATAGATATATTGTTGATGACTTTATCACAGCCGACGATGTTATGACGAGTTTTTAAATACTCAGGCTGGTTATAAGTCAGATGAACCTTACCCGCAACATCTTCGCTAACAAGCACTTTTTGTGGTAAATCGATAGCCACACTTTGAGCACAATTCATTAGCGGTGTCCCTGCTTTAGGATTGCCAAAAATAATAACTTCAGTAGGTCTTAGAGTTAAGCCGGCTCCCAGCGCATTTTTCTGATGGTCGATTCTACTAAACAAGGTCAAGCCTTGGCTCTTAGCCATAGACTCAAAGCGATCTGCGGTTTGTTTAACCGAATGGTTACTCTGTAAGCTCACTAAGCCATTATCAGTAGCTATAGAGCTAGCACTGTTTTTAACTGCAGCCTGACTATCAAGCTTCGATAAGCTTTGTTGCAAGCTGGCACAAGAAGATAGAGCTAGAGCACAAGCAATAATGGGGATTATTTTGAGCATAAGGGTTCCTGTTCTACAGTAGGTAAGTGGCGAGGTTTAATAGTTGTACAGTATTAAAGTATCTCACAAATTACTCGCTAACTGTACTAATGCTGACTGTTAGGTTTAGGGTGACTCTTATTCAAAATAAACACTAACACTGCCCCTAAAATAATAGCACTAGCTATGACAAAGCGCAGCGTTAATTGCTCAGATAAAAATAAAACCCCAGCAATAGCGGCCATTACCGGCACACAAAACTGCACTACAGCTGCTTGAGTACTTTTTAATAACGGCATTGCCATGTACCAGATACTATAACCAATACCCGACGTAATCGCACCGGATACCACTGCTAAAAGTATGCCCTCTGAGCTTATGTTCTCTAGATAGCTTATGGCCACTAAGAATAATATAGGAACAGCCACTAGGCTGCGAATAAAGTTAAAGCCTGTAGCGCGTAGTGGTGATATACAAGCTTGACCACGGATACTATATACACCCCAAGCAACGCCGCTGATAGCCATAATTGCTGCGCCAGATAACGATGGTACAGCAGCTGAGGGTAGCATCAGATAAATAAAGCCTACTACTGCCACCACAAAAGCTGCCCACTGAAAGGCGCTCAACTGCTCTTTTTTAAAAATACCCCAGCCAATCATTGTTAATTGCACGGCTGCGAACAAGATCAGGGCGCCAGTGCCTGTATCTAGCTTTACGTAAGCTAGTGAAAAGCAAAGCGCATAGATCACCAAACTGATACTACTAAGCCAGCTACCTTTATCTTTTAAAATAGCGCGGTTATCAAGATTTTTATTCGCCATACTTTGGCGAGTTAGGCGGCGTGCGTGTACGGTCATAATGAGCATAAGGCAGACCGCACCCCCTAGCAGACGAATAATGGTAAAGCTCCAAGCATCAATATATCCTTCTGCCAAGGCCATTCTACAAAAGAGTGAGTTAGCAGCAAAAGCAATCAAGGCGATAATCGTGTATAGCGTGGCTTTCAAAAATAATCCTTACCGTCATAGAGTTCAACACGGCTTATAACTGCTTGTTAGTAGGGGCGACTATCTTAGCAATAATAAGCCATTACTCAACAGGGTTTATGATAATCAGGCAGATTTTAGCGACAATAAAGTGCCCAACTAGTCATGATTTCTCTGAGACTAGGCGGCTTTATACCAATCAATCTTACGAGTCATTATCATCACGCAGGCTAGCAGCACAAAGCAGAATACAGCACCTAGTAATAGATTCAAATCCTCTGTGGTTAAGATGCCATAAAACGCTGCATACAGTCCGGCCAATATAGCGGTAAAAATAACGGCGCGTTTGAGGCTATCAAGCACATAATAGCTGTACCAGCCGATGAGACCAACACAAGCACTAGCAGCGATAGCATAAGCTTGCCAAAAAGCAATTTGCTCGGCGAGTGGTAGTAATAAAACGTAAAACACTAATAGTGCGCAGCCCACCAGCAAGTACTGGATAGGGTGAATACGGCTCGACTTGATTATTTCAAACAAAAAGAAAGTGCCGAATGAGACTAGTATTAGCAATAAGGCGTATTTCATAGTCCGTTCAGTTTGTAGATAGACGTCGTTGGGTTCAGCAAAACTCACTCCAAAGCTATTTAGGCTACCATTGATGCTATCGACTGAGCCAGCTGCTGCTTCTACAGCAATAGTGGCTTCATCATAGGAGCTGCCTGCTGCAAAAGGCGCACTACTTATCACCTGACACTGGTTATTAGCGGTACTTAAGCATTGTGATAGGTACTGATTATTAGCAACAGTGAGATATTGATTCTGCCAATTAGCCTTAAAACCATCGGCGCTAAAGCTCTTAGTATTAGGTAAGGCCTTGCCAATAAAATTAGGCGTGTCCCAGTTGCTAAGCATAGTCAGCTCAAAGTTCTGCCCAGTCGGTACAGTATTTAAACTGCTTATACCTGCTAATGGTAAATCAATCAGCATGTCGATCGGCTGGTTTTTGTTTTCAACAGTAGAGGTTTTACTGCTATTTGATGCAGCTGTTTGGGTCGGTGAGTTGGCAAGATTTTGCGTAGCTAATTGAGTTAACACAGTATCAGGGAGTGCCACTTCAACATAAGACAAGCCTTTAAGCATAGAGTTTTGTGGATAAGTGGCTTTGATCGTCTGCTTATTGATCACCACTGTCGGCAACGTCGCTACACCACGTAAGTCTGATACTGGAATAATCAATTTCGCCTGCTCCCAATGGCTAACGGCTTGGGATGAGCGTAAGGCATTTTTATCAGCTGTCACTGCCGCTGTAGCGATGCCCTGCTGATCTTGTTTCGATAATTCTGATAAATCCGAAAGCTTTGAAGAATCTGAAAGGTTTGAAGAGGATTCGGGCAATGAGTAACGTTGCTTAAATTGTAGCTCACTGTTATAGCTAGTCGCATGATAAATACTGCGTTTATAAGTATCGGTATCCACCAGAAGATTTTGGCTGGCTTGAGTTTGCGCGGCAAAGATAGCGTCAATCTTAGTGTAAGGTGCTGCACATTTAACGGACTGGGTTTCAGCATCTAGCAAACATTCTGGAGTGATAGTAGTAGGAATAGCAATGAAGGGGGTGATGACTTGTTGTGGATAAACGTGCTGCTCAGCAATCTCTGCAATAACTGAGTCGGCATAGCTTTGGCGCTCGTAGATAACAGAGCTGAACATAGTAAGACCAATGGCAAAAATAATGCATAAGCCTGCGATAATACACAGTTTTATAGTAAGTGTTTTTTGCATAGCAGTTCCTCAGCTTGACCTTTTGCTGCTAGCAAGGGTCAATACAGTCGATTGATTTGACTATAATTTTAGAGGAGCTATAAAGAAAAACGATGCAAAAAAGATGAATAGTTTATGGAAATGACTTAGGGTGATTTCACTTATGGTTAGGGTGTTGTAAACAAGATACAATTGTTTTAAAACAACTGAAATGGTAGCAGAACACAAGACCTCTTCAATAGATTTTTGAGCACAAGTGATGAAAAGGGTCAAAAAAAAGACATGAGTATCCATCAGGCTTGTACTTTTTATAATGTTAGCAAAACTGCATTACAGTGCTGGCAAAAGTGGTATTCAATTGGGCGATGCTCAACAGCGATAGACATAAAGATGAGTTTTTATAATGGGATATGTGTGGAAATGCCTTATAAATCTGATGTTTGATATAACAATTAATTTCCATCTATCTAGAAATTATAGAACAGATTAAAGACAAGGCATACAGTGATATTATCCTATGATAGGCATAGAGGGGTAATATTTTATAATTAGATAATCAAAAAAAATTAAGGTCGTAGGAAAATGATAATCAAAATATTGGTAGGTTCTTTATTAGCTTTGAGTGCTGTTAGTACTGTCGCAGGTAATGTATACATTTATAAAGATAAAGATGGCAAACAAGTATTGCTCAACAATGTTAGTCCAAGTGTTAATTTTAACAAGCCTGCTACAGTAGTTGCAAAGAAAGATAATTATTTATCTGCTGCACAAGTAAAGATTTTTAATGCAGAATTAAATGCTGAAATACAAGCGCTGAAAAATGATATAAAAATAGCTAGGAGCGGGTTAGCCAAACAGAATTTAAAAAATACGCAAGAAGAAAGAAAGAGACAAAAAGGTGTTTTAACGCCTACTAAGAGTGAGGTGGCGCTAACGGTGAGTATAGATTCTATTTACAGTGTTGATGTTGGTGCCAAAATTGGAATGGCTAAAGAGGAAGTATTAAATAAGACTTATTGGGGAAAGCCTAATGATACTCACGAAGTTACAGATGAATATGGCAAACTTGAGTCATGGTCATATAGCAATGATAGAGGGACACAATACTTATTTTTTGACAATAATAGGTTAATCAGAGTATATGGATAATGTGATGTAGCTATCAGATAATATCAGAGTAATTTCAAGCGTTTTGAATACTCTTTGATAGGAAAAGTACTAGAACGTCTTATAGCGAAAAATAGAAGCCTTGTCTTTGATGTATATCGATACCAACAGTCAGTTACTAAGCACACCTGAATACAATGATATTCTAGTATGCTTTTTTCATAGCTAAATAATGAGCTGTCTAGTGATTTTAGTTAAAAAAATATGAGGTTTTGTTTTTTTAATAGTTTTAAACGCACTACAAACCTTTATAGTCCTGATCTAAATCCTAGAGAAGGATAAGAAAGGGTCCAGTAGACGCTTGCCCGAGTGCAAGAGGGAAAGTTATACTTGAATATAGAGAAGAAATGGGAACAGGTTAAGTTTCTACGTCAAGGATGGATGAAGAATGACTTGTCTAAATTGTTCTATGATATTGGATGTACTGATTTTATTCTGGATTAACTATAGTAGTAGCGAAAATAATAAAGGTTATAGCATTGACTAGGGTGATGGGGCGTTATTGGATAGCAGAGGCTAGCAGCTTTAATTAGTAATAAAATAGTTTAAATAGCCTAAGCAAATATTATTATTAAATTCAATTTTGCATCCATAATTCAATTTACTATTTCAATTTTCACCTTGACAGCTAATGCAATTCTCTTAGCCAACGCGCCACTTGCTGGACTCGTTGTTGTCGATCACCGCCAATGCGTCGAAAGTCTTTATTATAATAGTTAAGCTCATTTTCAAAGCGTGTCGTTATTGCTTGGCGATCATAAGGGCTGTCACGTAGATCATCGGCAACCCATGGGATATCCACCTCAGTCAGTAAAATTAAATCATAACGATGGGCTAGTGCGGCTTGGCTAAGAGCCTTTGGACAGTCACCATAATACCAGTTGGCATAAATCATGAGCTCAAATAGACTAGTATCACAAAACAGATAACACTGCTGTTCTGCGTTTTTATCTATAGCTGGCGCTGCTAGCTCATCTTGCTGGTTTTGATTAGCTTGTGCCCCTTGTATAGCTTCGAGTGCCAGCTGATTTTCTATATCGATTTGACCTTGGGCGATAGGTAATAAGTCCTCCCAAGTACAAGTCTGCTGCTCATTATTCCACTTTTCTTGCAAGTAAGTACGCATATATTCAGGCACCCAAGGACTAGAAAAATGCGCCGCTAAGTCACGACATAAAGTAGTTTTTCCAGTACTTTCTGCGCCTAAGATTGCGACTTTAATTACTGACTTAAGCGTATGCTGTTCCAAATTGTACAGAGTAACGTCGTTGCCATTCATAGTAAGCCCAAACTGCAATGAGAGTGAACACTACATACTGTAGCGCGGTAAAAGTAAGACCTTTATAAAAGTATAGCGGTACTGAAATAGTATCAGCCACTATCCATATCAGCCAATGCTCAATTTTGCGTTTAGCCATCAGCCACATTGCCATCAAGAACAGCGCTGTGGTGAGCATATCGGTATAATCTACCCAAGTAAATAAGTGCATACCGAGTACGGCGCCGTCAAAACTGAAGTTATTATTGATAACTGGACGGAAATAATAAACCAATGCTACAAAAGCAACGGTCACACTGGCTAATAAGGTCAGGATAGGCAAATCTCTGGCTTGAATACGCTCGATAGTAATAGCGCTTTGCTCACCGTCAGTTTTATTCTTTGACCAATTAAACCAGCCGTATATACCCATAGCCGTATAGTAAGCGTTGATAAACATATCGCCAAACAATTGCCATTGCCAAAGTAAGTATACAAAAATGGCGGTGCTGATGATGCCAATAGGGAAGACCAGCACATTTAGTCTGCTGGCGAGTAATACACTAGCGACACCGAATATTACCGCTACTATCTCTAATCCAATAAATAGTACAGGATAGTCCGCATACTGACCAAAGAGCCAGTTTAAAAGTTCTAACATTATTTTTCCTAATCTTTATTATTTACCAAGCTTTAAGAGATTTAAGTATAGCTTAACTGCTGTAGAAGTAGGCTATGCTTTGCTAATTATTAACGCCAATCTGATTATTTGTAACAAACTATTAGATAAATAGTATTATTCAGGCATAATAAAGACATTAAATTTAAGCTTACATTTATTCACCCATTGTTATTAACCGAAAGTAGACTTGTGCTATTTTCTCCCTTTTTGCGCTTATTTCTGAGCATTATTTGTAGTAGACAAGGAAGCTTTATTATGACGACTTGTATAACTGGCACTGGCCTGTACATTCCCCCTTATAGCATCAGTAACGAAGAATTGGTTACCTCCTTTAATCAGTATGTCGATAATTATAATGAGCAACATGCAGACGAGATAGCTAATGAGACTGTATCAGCTTTGCAGCATTCCTCTGCTGAATTTATAGAAAAAGTATCAGGTATCAAATCACGTTATGTCATGGAAAAAGAGGGTATTTTAAACCCTGAAATTATGGCTCCTGTTATTGCTTATCGCAATTTGGGTGAAGAGCTATCAGTAATGGCTGAAATGGGGGCAGCAGCCCTTAGAGATGCGCTAAAAGACACTGGTTTAGAAGCTAACGATCTAGATGGTATTATCTTGGCTTGCTCAAACTTTCAGCGTACTTATCCTGCTATTGCCATCGAAATTCAGAATGAGATCGGCATGATTGGGGGCTTTGCTTATGATATGAACGTCGCTTGTAGTGCCGCCACTTTTGGTCTGTCGCAAGCGCACGGCTCTATCGTATCAGGTTTGGCTAAGCGCATTGCTGTGGTCAACGTTGAGATTACCTCAGCGCATCTTAACTGGCGTAACCGTGATAGCCACTTTATCTTTGGTGATGTTGCTACTGCTTGTATCGTAGAAGATCTAGATACGCCAAAAGGTTATGAGATACTGAACGCTAAGCTGTTTACTGAGTTCTCAACTAACATCAAAAACGAATATGGCTTTATGGATCGCTCAGAATTTTTGGCAGCTGAAACCCAAATGTATCCTGATTTAAAAGAGCCGGTCACTGATAAGCTGTTTTTGCAAAATGGTCGTAAAGTATTTCGTGAAGTCTGTCCAAAAGTGTCACAAATAATTCTTGAGCATTTACAGGACAACGACATACCAGCTAGCGATATAAAAATGATGTGGCTACATCAAGCTAATGCCAGTATGCTCGATTTGATATTACGTACTGTTATGGGCAAAGAAGCCGATAAGTCTATTGTGCCAAGTGTCATTGCTGAATTTGCCAATACTAGCTCGTCTAGCCCTATGGTGGTGTTCCATCGTTATAAAGATGCCTTACAATCAGGCGATTTGGGCGTTATTTGCTCATTTGGTGCTGGCTACTCAATTGGTTCAGTATTAGTTAAAAAGGTTTAAATAGCCCTTTTTGCTATCGATTTATGCCGAATATAAAATAGCTGAGAGCATTCTTGGCTATTTTTTTTGCTTTAATTTTTTCTGCGCAGCCAATATTTAGAGGTGTTGCACGATATAAACAGCAAGTTTACGTAGTGATTTTAATTTAGCAGCAAAAATTTGCTATAATTGCCTCCTTATTTCCCTTATCTAATTAAAAGATCTGTTATGAAAGAATCCCTGCGCCTGCGTTTAGACCAAATGGTAGACCGTTATGAAGAGGTTACCGCTTTATTATCTGACCCTGGAATTATTAGTGATAATAATAAATTCCGTGAGCTATCAGTGGAACATAGTGACTTGATGGATATCACTACACTATGGCTCAACTACGGGCGCGCGGAAAAAGACCAAGCGGATGCTGAAATGATGTTAGCTGAGGCCTCTGATCCTGATATGAAAGAGATGATGCAGGATGAGATTGATAGCGCTCGCGACACTATCGTTGAGATGGAAGAAGCGCTCAACGTGATGATGTTGCCTAAAGACCCTAATGATAAAGTGCCAGCGTTTCTAGAGATTCGTGCTGGTACTGGTGGTGATGAAGCGGCGATTTTCTCTGGTGACTTGTTCCGTATGTACCAAAAGTACGCCCAAACGCAAGGCTGGACGGTTGAGGTATTATCAGCCAACGAAGGTGAGCATGGTGGTTATAAGGAAATCATCACTCGCGTCTCTGGCAACAGCGTTTATGGACGCTTAAAGTTTGAATCTGGCGTACATCGGGTACAACGAGTACCTGAAACTGAAAGCCAAGGCCGCGTGCATACCTCAGCTTGTACAGTTGCCGTAATGCCGGAAGTTGAGATTGATGATAGCGTTGATCTAAATCCTGCTGATATTCGCTTTGATACCTTTCGCTCAAGTGGCGCAGGTGGTCAGCACGTTAACACCACCGATTCAGCAGTACGCTTAACCCATATTCCGACGGGTACTGTGGTAGAGTGTCAGCAAGAACGTAGCCAGCACAAAAACCGTGCGCAAGCTATGAAGATGCTGATTTCAAAAATTCAGCAAGTTAAAGTACAAGCGCAAGTAGATGCTGCCGATACTATTCGTCGAGATTTGGTCGGTAGTGGGGATCGCAGTGAACGTATTCGTACTTACAACTTCCCGCAAGGACGTATGACTGATCATCGTATTAACTTGACGCTATATAAGCTTGATGCCATTTTAGAAGGTGATATGGATGAGTTGCTTGATGCGCTATTACGTGAGCACCAAGCAGATCTTATGGCCAGTATCGGTGGTGAGCAATAACGTTTTGAGGGTAATTAGCGTTAAAGATATAAGTGTTGTTATAGTAAACTGGCTTTTAAACCCATCCGTATTTTGTAGGTGAAAAATATAATGAAGAATCGTCTGGTTTTATTTATTATTGGTTTATGCTCTTTACTATTTATATCTGCATGCCAAACCTCGCCTGTGATCGATCAGCAGAATGACTCTACCTCTTCTTCTGAGAATCTTGTAAAAGAATGTCTCGCTAAAGGCGGTGAGTACCTAAAGCAAGGCAGACTACAGATGCACAGGTGTGTCATGCAGTTTTCAGATGAAGGCAAGTCCTGTAGTGACAGTTCTGACTGTCAAGGAAGTTGCTTAAGTTCAAAGTTAGATAGTGAGCCGGGCAAACCCAATCAAGTTGGAACTTGTGCGGCTAATGATAGTCCTTTCGGTTGTCGTCAACTTATTGAAGGTGGCATCACCAAAGGGACTTTGTGTATAGATTAATAATATAGTTTTCCAAAACTAAAACTTAACTTGTCAAATTTTGAGAATTTTATGTCAAAGAACAGCAATCAGAACAATCAAGCCTCCGATGAGCAAGCGCCAACCCTAGAAGAAGCCAATGAGCTTATCGCTCAACTACAAGCTAAACTAGATGACATAACGGCCTCAGGCAAACAGCCTTATCCTAATCAGTTTAAACGTACTGATTATGCGCAAGACTTGCAAGCAGCCTTTGAGGGTATCTCTAAGCAAGAGATCGAAGAAAAAGCAGCTAATGGCGAAAAGACTCAGGTGAATGTGGCTGGTCGAGTGATGCTCAACCGTGGCTCGTTTATCGTCATTCAAGATATGAGTGGCCGTATTCAGTTATATGTAGCTCGCAAAGAGTTAGATCCGGAGACCCTAGCTAGTATAAAGTCGCTAGATCTAGGCGATATCGTGGGTATCTCAGGCTATATCGGTCGCTCAGGTAAAGGCGACTTATATGTGCATATCGAAGAGTTTAATCTGCTAACCAAATCATTACGCCCCATGCCAAATAAGTTTCATGGCCTAGCGGATGTTGAGGCTCGCTATCGTAATCGCCATCTTGACTTGATGACTAATGAGACTACCCGCGATACTTTTATGATTCGTAGTCAAGTGATCAGTGGTATTCGTCAATTTATGCTTAATGAGCGTTTTATGGAAGTTGAAACGCCAATGATGCATCCTATCCCAGGTGGTGCTGTAGCACGCCCGTTCGAAACTCACCACAACGCCCTTGATATGCCATTATATTTGCGTATCGCTCCTGAATTGTATCTAAAACGCTTAGTGATTGGTGGTTTTGAAAAAGTATTCGAAATCAACCGCAGCTTCCGTAACGAAGGCATCTCTACTCGTCACAATCCTGAATTTACTATGATTGAGTTTTATCAGGCTTACGCTGACTATCATGACTTAATGGATTTGACTGAGCGTCTGTTTAGTGAGTTAGCCACCAATATCTTAGGTAGCACTGAAATCACTTATCAAGAAGAAACCATCAGTTTACAAGCACCCTTTGCGCGAGTAACAATGTCTGAGGCTATTGCCCAATATGCTGAAGGCTTTGACATTGCTCAGATCGATAATCGTGATTACTTGGCAGACTATGTAGCCAATACGCTGAGACAGCCAGTGAAAGAGGTGTTTGGCGTAGGTAAACTGAAGACTATCGTTTTTGAAGAAACCGCTGAGCATCAACTGCGTCAGCCGACTTTTATTACTGAGTATCCAGCTGAAACTTCGCCATTAGCGCGCCGTAGTGATGATAATCCTGAGATTACCGATCGCTTTGAGTTGTTCATTGGTGGCCGTGAGTTGGCCAATGGCTTTAGTGAGCTTAATGATCCTGCTGATCAGGCTGAGCGTTTCCGTGGTCAAGTTGCTGAAAAAGATGCTGGTGATGATGAAGCTATGCATTTTGACGCTGACTATATCGAAGCCTTATCTTATGGTTTAGCACCAACGGCAGGTGAGGGTATAGGTATTGATCGCTTAGTAATGCTATTTACTGATTCGGCTAGTATTCGTGATGTGATTTTGTTCCCCCATATGCGTCGCAAAGCTGACTAATAATTAGCAATAAGCTTAAAACACTCGAAAGCGGTAACCGCAACAAGTCAGACGAAAGTGCTGGCTTTTTGCTATAATGAGCACTCAAAAATAATACTCCAGTAGCCTAATTTAATTATCGCCAATTGGTAAAATGGACAGATATGACCCAGCAATATCAAGTTTTAGCCCGTAAATATCGACCCAAAAACTTTCATGAATTGATTGGGCAAACTCATGTGTCGCAAGCGTTGATTAACGCTATTGACTATAATCGTTTGCATCATGCTTATCTATTTACTGGTACGCGCGGGGTGGGTAAGACTACTATCGCCCGTATTCTATCTAAGTGTCTCAACTGCGATACGGGCGTGACTAGTACCCCTTGCGGCGTCTGCGATAACTGCGTAGCAATTGACCAAGGTCGTTTTATCGACTTAATTGAGATCGATGCGGCGTCTCGTACTAAAGTTGAGGATACTCGTGAGCTGTTAGATAACGTGCCGTATGCGCCGAGCCAAGGTCGCTATAAGGTCTACCTCATTGATGAAGTGCACATGCTATCGACGCACAGCTTTAATGCACTGCTCAAAACGCTTGAAGAACCTCCTGAGCATGTCAAGTTTCTATTAGCGACTACTGATCCGCAAAAGCTGCCTATTACTATTATTTCGCGCTGCCTACAGTTTGTATTGCGCCCATTGCCACAGACTTTGCTTAGTGAACACTTGGCTAACCTGTTAACTTTAGAGCATGTTGACTATACTCAACCAGCCCTTTGGCAATTGGCTAGTGCTGCCAAAGGCTCAGTGCGTGATGCGTTATCTTTGACCGATCAGGCGATTGCCTTTGGTAAAGGGGCGCTCGATGATGTGACTGTGAATGAGATGCTCGGTTTGATTGACGCGGCAGATTTAGTACGTTTGATTACTGATATCTATAACCATGATAAGTCGGCAGTAGCAGCTCATATCGAGCAAATGCGGTCGCAGATGGTTGATGCCTCGAGTATGTTTGATGGGCTCGCTGAACTGTTGCATCAATTGGCATTGACCCAGCTATTACCTGAAGTCGCCTTAAATGTAAATGAGGCGCAAGCTGAGACTATCAATACTCTAGCGCAGCACATTAGTCCTGATGTGTTGCAGCTGTATTATGAGATTGTGGTGCAAGCACGTGAGGGTATTAAGCTGGCTAGTACCCCAATGCAAGCGCTAGAAATGTGTATTCTACGTTTGTTGGCCTTTCGACCTTTGCCTGTTGATGAGATAGTAGCCTATCAAGCTAATCAAGACAGCCGTGCTATTAATAATAATGTGGTCAATGGCGATGCTAACAATGCTATGGTTACTAATAACGCTACTGCTACTATTAGCACTAGTGAACAAGTTAACTCAATTTCTGAGTTACAAGTTTGTGATATCGACCATCAAACCATCGACTATCAAAACCCTGATACCTCAATTGTAGATGCCTCTGTTGTAGATAACATAGTTTCTGACTACTCAGTAGTAGATGACTATCAGCATAGCGCGATAAATGAGGCGCTAGCAGCTGACAACACCAATAACTTAACGAGTTTGCCTTTAGAAGAGGCTAATGTTTTAAAGGATAGCTACGCTGCTGAAGGCAGCTATTTCTTAGCCGAGAATGCTGCTGAGCCTCTTCAGCAAAGTACAGCTAATGTTAATGAGACAGCTATTGATACTTTTACTGATACTGCTATTAATAATAGGCCCTCTACTGCTGAGTTAAATCATTCGATGCCCGATATAGATTCAGGCGCTAGTAATAGCTTGGCACTCGAGCCAGCTGTTCAGTCTGAGCCGATCATTGAGCCTAGCGCGGTTACTAAACCTGAGTTAGTTACTGAACTTGACTTAGTTACTGAGTCAATACCAGTGGCTAAGCCTGTGCTAGCATCTACTACTTCTGGGTTAGCAGCTGCCACTGAAACAGTGGTCGAAAATAAGTCGTTTATCAACACTGAAGCAGTTACTAATTCCGAGCTAGGGGCTAATGCTGAAGGAGATAGTCAGCTTACGAATACTAGTGTTGAGCTTAGCCCGCAGGAGTCTCATGGTGCGGTTTCGATAAATGACCCTCGTACTCTTTTACGCTGTGCCCCGCAGTCGCTAACAGGAGAATGGAACGCTGAAAAGTGGGATTACTGGTTACAAAGCGCTCGTGAACAGAACAGTTTGGCCGAAGATGAGCGTGCCCTTGCTCGCCAAGGAATGATGACTGGTCTGTGCAATGGTAAGTCCACTTTTATTACTACGGTAGACAGTAAGCATTTACAAGCGACCTTTGAGCAATTGGCTGCCAAATTGCGACAACAGTTTTCTCAAGCCGATATTAGTCTGCGAATAGATAATAGCCTTAACGAAGTAAAAGATAAAACCCCAGAGAGTCGTCAGCAGCTAAGATTAGAGCAAGCTTCTCTAGCGGCCCAAGAGCTATTATTACAATCACCAGTTATGCAGCATTTATTAGAGCGTCAACAAGGAAAAATGGGTAAGGTTAAGTTAACTTAAATAGTCACTGATGTTATTGGAAGTGTTGTTATATAGTATTTATATCGCTAATATTTCAGTACTAGATATCATAATATTTTATTCTTAAGCTATCTTATTGATTAATATGAATTTTTATCATTGCAAAATTATTTATTGTACTTCCTAGATATATTTAAAATAGGTGTGCAGAATAAAATTCGGCTATAATGGTTAAGTTATATTAAATACTAAAAAATAGCTCAGGTGACATTATGTTAGATAATTTACGTGGTATGGCCGTGTTCGCCAGTGTAGTCGGACACGGCTCTTTTAGTGGCTCAGCTCGCGAACTTGGCATTACTACTAGTGCCGTTAGTCAGCAGATTCGCTCGTTAGAGAATGATCTGGGCGTAGTGCTATTGCATCGCTCAACTCGTAAACTCAGCTTAACAGAAGCGGGTGAGAGCTTTTATGAGGCGGCAAAGGATGTGGTCAGCGCCGCAGAACAAGGGCGTATCAAAGTCAATCAGTTGCGTGATGAGTTGGCTGGCAGTTTGCGCATTTCGACTACTCCTGAATTAGGGGTTAATCATATTTTGCCAGCGTTATCGACTTGGATGGCGGCGCATGATGATTTAAGCATTACCTATCTAGCAGATAATCGCTACATAGATATGATTGATGAACGCATTGATATTGCTATTCGTATGAGCCCTAGTATCAATGATTCAACGTTAAGCAGTCATCCTTTAACTGATGTACGCCAGCTACTAGTTGCCTCACCGCAATATTTGCGTAATCATAATAAGATAGAGACGCCAAAAGATTTAAACGACCATCAGCTTATCTGTATCGATATTATGAAAGATACTAACCAAGTTGATATGGCGCAGACTGAAACTGGTAAAAAGACTCGTGTTAAGATGACGTCACGTATCCATACTAATAATGTGTTTATGGCGACTACTTTGGCTAGAGAGGGTCATGGTTTAGTGAGAATGATGGAGATGGATATCAAAAAAGAATTAGAAAGTGGTGAGTTAGTTGAAGTATTAACTGGCTATCAGTTACCTAGTTTTGTGCTTTATGCGGTTACTCTCAATCGTGATCAGCAACCTGCCAAAATTACTCGCTGTTTAGAAGTATTAAAAAAGTATTTTCATGCTAGTTAAGTGACGCAGGTTCAATAGTTTACTTAGCAAAAAAGCCTGTAGATAGTAATTATCTATAGGCTTTTTTTATACTGACTTTTTGTAATGGGTTTTAGTATTATACTGACAAGGTCACTGATGTTTGTTAACCAGTTTTACTATGACGATTGACTACAGGTGTTTGATAGTAAGCTTTAGCTATTAGCTGAGTTTGATAATAAGTAAGCTTAGCATTGTCGGCTGTAAACGCTTTATTTATAGGAGTGGCTTTAATAAACTAAGCAAACGCTCAACCACTTGCTCGCTCTCGTCACGACGAATATTCAGAGTCGGTAGCAGACGTATAACATGACCGCCAGTGACATTGATAATTAGCTGCTGCTCATCACGAGCCAAGTCAACTAGCTGACTGCAATCCATAATTTCGGGCAGCACGATGCCTATCATAGTACCAGCACCGCGACTACTAACCCCATACTGTTTTAACTCAGTGCTAATACTATCGCGGATAAACTGACCTTCAGTTACTGAGTTTTGCATGATGTCAGTAGTGCGTAATACTTCATATACGCTATGCACAACGCGACTAGCTAGTGGTGTACCGCCATAAGTAGAGCCGTGACTACCAGCACCAAATAATCCGTTTGCGCGCCCACGAACCATACAAGCACCTACTGGGAAACCGTTACCTAAACCTTTGGCAGTAGTCAACACATCAGGACGAGCGTTACTATGCTGGTAAGCAAAGTATTTACCAGTACGGCCATTACCAGTCTGTACTTCATCGATCATAAATAGCCAGTCATGATTATCACAAGCTGCTTGCAGTTGTTCTAAATACTTAAAGCCATTAGCAGCAGTATTGAGTCCGCCTTCACCTTGGATAGGCTCAACAAATATGGCACAGATATCATCGTGGTCAATAGCGGCTTGCTCGACAGCTGCTATATCACCAAAAGGTATACGAATAAAGTCATCATCTAAAGTAAAAAAACCTTCGCGCGCTTTAGGGTTGGCAGTTGCTGACAGTGATAGCAAAGTACGGCCATGGAATGACTGCTCCATAACGATTACTTTAGACTGCTTAAAACCTTTGTTATAAGCATAAAGTCGCGCCATTTTGAGTGCAGCTTCATTAGCTTCTGCGCCGCTATTAGCGAAGAACACGCTGTCCATTTGCGCGGCAACACATAAGGATTCACCAGCGCGCTCTTGCCAGTCAATGCCGAATAAGTTGCTAGTATGAATAAGGGTTGCCGCTTGCTGCTGAATGGCCTCTGTCACTTGCGGATGACAATGTCCTAAGCCACATACGGCGATACCAGTCAGCGCATCTAGATAGGGAGTATCGTTCTGAGTGTAGAGCCAGCTGCCCGCACCACGAGTAAAGCTGATTGGCTGACGATTATAAGTGGGCATCAGGTAAGTCGCTGACATACAAACATCCTTGTGATGAAAAACATTAGATTATTAGAGGGATAAAATAGCTGCTAATATAAGCACAGTTATTAACGGTAGGGCATTACTCTATTTACAGCAAGCGAGTTAAAGCTCATCAGAAAACGGGGTAGTTTCTGCAGGTAGGGTATATTCTTCACTGGCCCAAGCCCCTAGATCAATAAGCTTACAACGCTCACTACAAAACGGCTTTGAAGTGTTTCCTTGCCATGCCGTTTTAGTACCGCAGCGCGGACAAGGATAAGTTTTAGGCAAAGTTTTAGGTGTGGTGGTCATATAGCTGAGAATATCCTCATAGTTAAGATAGAAAGTGTCATCAGATAATAACAGCGGTTATAATAGCACGCGCTTATCAAAAGACAAATATAGCCTGATTAACCAAACTATTTTTATAGTGCAGTTAGCGATAGTAGCTAAGCTTTAGCTCTAAGCATTAATTATAAAATATAGTATTGCAAGCCATTCGATAAATGAATTGCAAGGAACTTCGATCAACAATAGCCTAAGCAGAATAAACGCACTTAAAATAAAGTGACTTTTCTAAAATGTAAGATGATTTTATAATGCCAACGATATAGAAACATTAAGATAGTTGCTATAAAAAATAGCCTAAGTAAATAAAATAATCTCGAAAAAAACCGTTCCAAGAAGAGGAACGGCAAAATTCAGTGAATAATATGGTGTTTAACTATAAAAAAGGTTTAACTAACTTGTTTGAATCAGTGTGTGCATCAAGTACCGTTAGAAAAGTATAAGCACCGATAAACTTTCGACTAATAAACATAAACTCTTTCGGTGGTAGATTAAACTCAAATGATTGCATAGCACGTTGAGCGCTTGCTGAAATTCGAGAATGTAACTTACTATTAGCCCAAATATAACGTTTACTATGGTCTAAACAGTTAGAGGGAATATCAGGGTTAGTGTCAGGATTACTAAACGGCTCAGTCGCTAGTAAAAATAACGTGGCAATATCAGAGCTTACTTTGTCACTCATACTGTCGAAGAAGTCATAACCAGTCATCGCCGTTCTCATAGCTTGATGATCATGATGGTAGCCGGCACGTAGTAGGCCATGTGCAATAGTCAGAAGTTGAGTGTCGAACTGACGTATAGCCCCAAAGTCTAATAATACTAGCTTATCTTGCGCTTGAGGGTCATTCTCATCAGCAATACGCACTAAATAATTACCAAAATTTGGATCCGTTTGCATCTCACCCCAGACAAAAATTTCTTGCATCATGATTTCTATCGCCGCTTGACCAATAGCACTGCGACGCTCATTAGGCAGGAGTTTCAGAGTTTCTGAAGCTACTGATACGCCAGCCTCATAGCTCATACACAAAAGATACTTACTAGAATAATCTCGATTAATTTTTGGTACTGAGTATCGCGGATCATTTGCTAAACGTTGATAAAAACGTTCTGTAGTAGCAGCTTCAATCGTATAATCAACTTCCACATGTAGTAAGTCGCGAATCTCTTCAAACCAAGTATCCAGCGCTCGGGTCTGTGGCACAGCATTACTGACTTTTAATAGACGCTTAAACAGCGCTAAGTCAGAATCAATAGCATCGGCAACACCTGGATATTGAATCTTTAAAACAACATCTTCACCTGTTGCAATGACGGTTGCACGATGTACTTGAGCAAGAGAAGCAGTACCGATAGGCGTGTGGTTAACTTCAAGCTCATCGAGTTTACTCCCCAGAGTACGACGTAACGTTTGCTCAATTTTTGGCCATGCCAAAATAGCAGTATCATCATTGAGAGTTTGCAGAGCACGAGTGATTTCAGGGGGTAGCACATGCTCGCCATACATAGCTAGCATTTGACCTATCTTGACTACTGAGCCTTTTAATTTACCTAGCTCTTGAGCCACATAATTTGCCTGCGCTTCCATAAACACTTGGTTACGTGCTGAGCGGGCTTTTTTATCCAAAAACATTCCCGAAACGCTGTTACCTGCCCAGCGTCGCCCGATGTTTAAAGAGGTTTTAGCAATCGACATGCGACGTTCAAACCCTGAAGTTTTCAGGCTATCGATGGACTGCTTATTGTCAGTAGGTTTAGACGTATCATTTGCCATAAGTATAAGGTATTTGTCAGAGTAAGAATGATTTGTGGGTCAGAGACTCACAATACAAGGGAGCGATGACGCCAATATACAAAATTGTATCACACTAAATGCCATAGATTGACCGAAGGTAACAAGTGCTCAACAGGCTTTAAAATAATACTGTTAAGCACTGATAATCTAGCGGTGTCTACTTATTTAATTTCAATACCTCTTGGCCATAAAAGACGCTTTGATTCGCCACTTACTTCACTAAAGCAGCAGTATTGTTTTGCTAGTGAACTACACAAGCTCACGGGCAATAGCATGATGACCAATATCGCGACGATAGTGCGCACCGTCAAAACTAATCGCTCCAGTGACCATTAAGGCTGCTTGCTGAGCCTCTGAAATACTATCCGCAAGTGCAGTGACGCATAATACACGCCCGCCATTAGTCGTTATCTCTTTACTATTAACATCATCATTATTTATGGTTTGGCTATTGTCAGAAAAAGTCGTGCCTGCATGAAAAACTTTTACTGCTGGAATATCGGCATCCACAAGCTTGGGTAATCCTGATATCACATCACCTTTAGAAGCGCTTTCAGGATAGCCTTTGGAAGCAACCACAATACCTAGAGCGGGGCGCGGGTCCCATTTTGCTTGACTAGGTAATTCACCTGCCAGCCCTTGAGTCACTAAGTCAACCATCGATGACTGTAAACGCATCAAGATAGGTTGAGTTTCAGGATCGCCTAATCGACAGTTAAACTCAATAATCGATGGGTCACCAGCGTCATCAATCATCAGACCGGCATACAAAAACCCAGTATAAGGATGACCGGCAGCATTCATAGCATCGACCACTGGCTGAATAACTTGCGCCATGACTTTATTATGCACTTCGTCAGTAACTACTGGCGCTGGAGAGTAAGCACCCATGCCGCCGGTATTTGGTCCAGTATCACCCTCAAAGGCTCGTTTATGATCTTGGCTAGTAGCCATTGGCAGAATGTTATTGCCATCAATCATACAAATAAAGCTGGCCTCTTCGCCAATTAAGAACTGCTCAATAACCACACAGCTGCCAGCATCACCAAACTTATTATCAGCTAGCATGTCATCGATAGCTTGATGTGCCTGCTCGACGGTCTCAGCAACAATGACGCCCTTGCCAGCCGCAAGTCCATCGGCCTTTATCACAATAGGAGCCCCTTGCTGATCGACGTAAGCTTTGGCCGCTACGGGATCAGTAAAACCTTGATAAGCTGCAGTGGGAATATTGTTCTGTTCCATAAACTCTTTAGCAAAAGTTTTAGAGCCTTCTAATTGCGCACAATAAGCACTTGGCCCCCAAGCCTTGATTCCGGCAGCACGGCACGCGTCTACTACACCTGTAACTAGCGGAGCTTCTGGGCCGACAATAACCATATCAATAGCATTATTTTGACAAAACTCAATAACAGCACTGTGCTCGCCAGCAATTGAGTCACTGGCCGCAGTTTCTAAAATGATATTTTCACATTTTGGCTCAAGGGCAGTACCTGCATTACCTGGGGTCACATAAACTCGTTGTACCTTGTCATCTTTGGCACATTGCCATGCTAAAGCGTGTTCACGTCCACCTGCGCCAATTATCAAAATATTCATCATGCGTTTTGCCCTTAATGCTGAGAGTTTAACTACTGGGTATTTAAGTGTTTAAATGCTGAGTTCTAAAATTCTAAACTATTAAGATATTACGTATTAAAATGTCGAGCTTTCTTATAATTATGTCATTATGCCAAAATCGATGGCTTCTCAGGTTACCATAGAGAGTTGCCGCTAATCAGCTTGGCGTATTCTAGCAAAAAACTGATCTCAATTACTATGTGTATTCGTAGGCAAGCGTGTAATAGCAATAAGTTTAAGACATTAAGCATAATATCTACATTGTATGATGTTGAAACGCGCGGAAAACAGATAATGCGACTACTTTGTTATTAATAAATGACTAGGCGTAGCATAAAACGGTGATATAGGTTAGGCTTTATCCAAGTGGGTTTTTGCATTGCGTTATAAACGACAATATTAGCAAATTCCCCTTATTTTTTTAGCAAAATTCTCTTTAAGAGCAGTCTCATTAATAAAGGTTATGAGAGTAAAGCTTATTCATGAAATGATGTTGTAAGCGTCAGCTATGGCAATAGCTGGGTTACACTTTAGAGGCAGGATCATAATAATCTCTACTCAATAATAACCAGATAAAAGTTCGAGCAGCAACAAGGTAACGATAGTTAGTAGAAAGATAGAGAAAATGAGGCTTGATTCTAAGCAATTGTCTAAGAATAACTAACAATATTCTTGAGCAATAATTAGGCTTGAGTAAAACAAAGCTATGAATTATGAGCATGGACAGCATTATTCATATTAACCCAAAAATAAATTAATAAATTATAACAAGGACAATTGTTATGCCCAACTCACTTAATATCTCAGCGGAACGTATTAGTCAAATAAGTACTATT
The DNA here is from genome assembly GCF_019279065.1 of Psychrobacter sp. BF1. NCBI lineage: Bacteria > Pseudomonadati > Pseudomonadota > Gammaproteobacteria > Moraxellales > Moraxellaceae > Psychrobacter > Psychrobacter sp. BF1. The sequence goes on along the minus strand of NZ_JAGYWV010000004.1, from coordinate 126,306 downwards.
GCTACCAGCTACGTACAAAAAGATAAATTGCTAGTTGATTATTTTTTGCAGAGCTACTATCGACCATTACATAACGAGATTGCAGATGATATTAGTGATGTAGATTTAGCAGGGATGGGTCTACACCATTTTACTTTACTCAAAGCTTATGACGGCAGCAAGCCGCAATTGGCTATTTTAAATCCTATTGCTGAGGAACAGCATTTTCATAGTTCGCATACTGTAGTGCAAATAGTAGCTTATGATCGACCGTTTTTGGTAGATAGTTTACTGATGAGCCTTGAAGATCAAGGTATCGACGTGCATCGTATATACAATACTATTGTCAGTGTGAAACGTGATGAAGAAGGGCATATCACTCAAATTGATAGCGCGCCTGAGAGTGGTACTTCGCATATGTCGTTGATCCATTTTGAGATTGCTTATCAGGATGATGATGAATTAGTGATACTACATAAATTATTATTAGAAAAAGTAGACACTTTAGATGTCGTAGTCGGTGATTGGGAGCAAATGCAGTCGCAGTTAGCCACTATCAAAGCCGAGTTGACTAAGCAAGCTTTACCAGAGTTGTTCTATTCTAAGCAAGAAATCCAAGCATTTCTAGATTGGATATCTGATGATCACTTTATATTCTTAGGATTTAGAGAGTATCGTCTAGAAGGGCAAGATAATGAACAAGGCGCTGACCTAGAGCTGTTTGCTATTGGCAATAGTGGCTTGGGGTTATTACGCGGCGCTGATGAAGATAAGATCTCTGATAGCTTTCATCAATTACCTGCTAATTTAAAACAGCTGCTAACTGAGCCACGAGTATTGATGCTCTCTAAATCAAGCCGTGTATCACCGATTCATCGTTCGGTATATATGGACTTTTTGGGTATCCATAAGTTTGATGACCAAGGTAAGTTAATTGGTGAATATCGCTTTATAGGGCTTTTGACCTCACAGGCCTATCAGCTTACGGTAAAACAAATCCCACTATTGCGTGAAAAAGCTAACAAGATCATGGCGATGTCAGATCTACCACGTAATGGACATGCTCATCATAAAATGATGCATGTTATCAATACTTTGCCACGTGATGACTTATTCCAAGCCAGCGTTGAAGAGCTATATCCTATTGTTTATGGTATTAGCCAATTGCAGGATAGCAAAAGTCTACGCCTATTTAGCCGAGTAGATCATTACCAACGTTTTGTCTCCTGTTTGGTATATATACCACGTGATAAATTCAATACTGAGTTACGAATAAAAGTTCAAAAAGTATTAGAAGCGGCTTATGGTGGCACTTCATCAGGCTTCACTACTGAGTTTAATGAGTCTGAGCACGCTCGTGTTCATGTGCATGTACGCACAGTACCAGGGGAAGTTAATACTGTTGACAATAGTGACCTAGAGGTTGAGCTATCAGCATTGATGGAGTCATGGCAAGATAATTATCAGCAAGTGATGCTCGATAATGTCGGTGAACAGCAGGCTAATGCGTTACAGCGCCGTTTTTTAAACTATATTCCTGCGGCTTACCAAGAACGTTTTGATGCTAGAACAGCAGTCGAAGATACTAAGCGCTTAGCGGGCTTAAATGATGAATCCCCAATGCTATGGCATTTGTATAAGTCAACGGGCGACGCTAGTAATCAGCTGCATCTAAAACTATATGGCCGTCAACAACCAGTAATCTTGTCGAAAGTGTTACCAGTATTAGAGAACTTTGGGGTATCAGTCATCTCAGCGCAAACTTATGAGTTTGATCTACCAGAGCAGTCAATCTGGATGCAAGAATACGAGCTAAACTTAGAGCATGTTGATACTATCGATATGCGTGTTGTGCGTGCTCAGTTTGAGGACAGTCTAAAAGAGATATGGGCAGGACGTGTCGAAAGCGATAGCTTTAATGAGCTAATACTAACTACTAAACTTGATACTTATGAAGTGGTTATATTGCGCGCTTTATCGAGTTATATGCGCCAAGCTAGAGCACCGTTTTCTAGCGCTTATGTGCAGCAAACTTTGGTCAAATATAGCGCTATTAGTGTGGCATTAGTCAGTCTGTTCGATGCTCGTATGAACCCTAAGTATGATGAGCATGATAGTAGTATACGCACTGAGAAAGTGACAGAAATTCAGCAACAGCTAACAGCAGCGCTAGTCGAAGTTGATAGCTTAGATGAAGATCGCATTTTGCGTTGGTACCTAGATCTAATCAACGCTATGATACGCACTAACTTTTATCAGACTGACAGCGATGGTCAGCGTAAAGATAGATTGTCCTTTAAGTTCTTAGCGGCGGATATTCCGAATCTACCTAAACCTAAGCTGATGTTTGAGATATTTGTCTATTCACCGCGTGTTGAAGCTGTACATATGCGTGGCGGCAAAGCGGCACGTGGTGGCCTGCGTTGGTCGGATCGAATGGAGGATTTCCGTACGGAAGTATTGGGCCTAGTAAAAGCACAAATGGTCAAAAATGCGGTAATCGTACCAGTTGGTTCTAAGGGTGGCTTCATTGTCAAAACTAAGACTATTGCTGATGGTCGTGAAGCCTTCCAAGCAGAAGGTATTGCTTGCTATCAGACGTTCTTACGTGGGATGCTCGATGTCACCGATAATATTATTGACGGTAATATCGTCCCGCCAGCCAATACCGTGCGTCATGATGAAGACGATCCCTACTTAGTCGTCGCGGCTGACAAAGGGACCGCTAGTTTCTCTGATATTGCCAACGCTATATCTACTGAATATAACTTTTGGCTCGATGATGCCTTTGCTTCTGGTGGCTCAGTCGGTTATGACCATAAAGCTATGGGTATCACTGCACGTGGTGGTTGGGAGTCAGTGAAACGTCACTTCCGTATGCGCGGTATGGATATTCAAAACCGTGATGACTTCACCGTCGTCGGCATCGGTGATATGAGCGGCGATGTATTCGGTAACGGTATGCTGCAATCGACTCATACTAAGCTGGTTGCCGCCTTTAACCACCTGCATATCTTTATAGATCCTAATCCTAATACTGAAGACTCTTATGCTGAGCGTGAGCGCTTATTCAATACGCCGCGCTCTACTTGGGATGACTATGAGAAGTCACTAATTAGCCAAGGTGGCGGGGTGTTCTCACGTAACGATAAAACTATCGCTATTAGTGCCGAGATGAAACAGCTGTTCGATATTAGCGCTGATAGTTTAGCGCCGAACGACTTTATCAGCGCATTACTTCGTGCTCCCGTTGATTTGATTTGGAATGGCGGTATTGGTACTTATGTCAAAAGTGCTAACGAGAGCCACGCTGATGTTGGTGACCGAGCTAACGATGCGCTACGTGTCGATGGTGGCGAGCTACGCACTGCCGTCGTCGGTGAGGGTGGTAACTTAGGTTTCACTCAACAAGGTCGTATCGAGTATGCGCAAACTGGCGGGCGTATCTATACTGACGCTATCGATAACTCAGGTGGCGTTAACTGCTCAGATCATGAGGTCAATATCAAAATTTTACTCGGTAAAGTTGTCGAGCAAGGTGATATGACCCTTAAGCAGCGTAATGAGCTACTAGAGAGTATGACGGATACAGTCGCACAGTTAGTACTGCGTCAAAACTATCTACAACCACAAGCTATCGAGCTAAGCCATCTGCGAGCAGCGGCTAACTTGAGCGATCATCAGCGCTTTATTCAGCTGTTAGAATCTGAGCAACGCTTAGACCGAGCGATTGAATACTTGCCAGCAGATGAAGAGATTGCTCGACGTCAAAAAGCAGGAACTGGTTTGACTAACCCAGAACTAGCCGTAGTTATGGCTTATGGCAAGATGTGGATTTACGATAGTTTGTTATTGTCTGACTTGCCTGACGACCCGTACTTCGTCAATGAACTACGCAAGTACTTCCCTGATGAGCTAGTTGGACGCTTCTTTGGTGAGATGACAGAACATCGCCTACATCGTGAGATTATCAGTACTTATTTGACTAACAGTGTGGTCAACCGTCTAGGTATTGAAGCGCTATTCCGTCTTTATGAGGAAACCGGACAAACCATAGATACTATTATTCGTGCTTATGCCATTACTCGTGATGTATTTGAAGTATCCACCGCATGGAAAATGCTAGAAGCCTTGGATAATAAAGTCGATGCTAAGCTGCTACTTAATCTTGAGCTACGCCTGCGTGATGCGCTTGAGCGTGGGGTAGTGTGGTTCATCAATGCCTTTGGTCAAGAGTTACAAGTGACGGATATGATTGATCGCTTCGTCGGTAGTGTCAATAAACTGACTAAAGTAGGCGGCTTTATTGAGCAGCAGTACGCTCAATACTTGCAAGAAGATACTGCCAGCTTAACTAAAGATGGCCTATCTGATAAGGATGCGGCGCTGTTTGCTATGCTTGCATATCATGTTGATGCTCTGGATGCAGCTTTACTCGCTGAGCAGTATGAACGCCCTGTCGATGAGATTGCCTCGCTATACTTTGAAGCCTATCGGGTGTTACAACTTGATTGGATGATGGATAATATTGCTACTCTACCACAGCAAGACTATTGGGATCGCCGTGCTCGTCATGCACTAGTGAATGAGCTATCACGTAGCTTACGTATGCTTATGGATGCACTGTTATCTCAGCCTGATGCTAAGCAAGCCTTTAGTGACTGGAAGTCTCGTCATCAAGCGCAGCTAGAGTCAGTTACTATCGAGATGCAAAAATTAGATGGTAATGATGAGCAAGCTATTAGCTTATCAGCACTGTCAGTATTGATGAGTGAGCTGAGCGGACTAGTTACTAAGTAAGGATTACTTAGCGAGTTTAGTGATTAATAGATCTAAAAAAACCACTCTTATGATAAGGGTGGTTTTTTATTGTTTAATAATTAAAGCACAAAATAATTAATCCAACTCAATCAACGTAGCTAAATCAAACATCTTACCTTGCTTTTCTACCCATACTTTATTGCCTTCATCACGGTAACTATCAAACTGTGGCGCTAATACCATATTGGCTCGGTCATCGATAAGGCCAAACTTGCCATCTTGCTTGTAAGCATAAAGCTGATGGTATAGCAGTTTTACGATAGCTGACTCTGATAACAATATTACTTTACCTTTAGCGTCAATAATTTGGGCACTAACGATGTTATTCTTGATGTCTTCAGTCATCCCAGTAGCTGTACTACCTTCGATTAAATCACTACGTAAAAATAGTGTCGAGCTATCCCTGCTATTAAAAACCTCAATATTCTGATTGGCTGCAAAAGGGATAATAACACTGGCATTTTGATCGAGGAGAGCCGTTTGCCGTTGCATTTTTGAAGTAAATGCTTTTGTAGATATAGCCTGTAAATACAAAGGCTGACCGGTACAAGCGTTTAGTGGTTGCAACTCATCGTATTGCTGCGCAATTACCCAGTTGCTTTGATCATTAAGCAAGCCAACCTGAGCTGACTTGCCAGCGAACTTGCTATCGTCATCAATACGCTCAAAATAGCTATTGGGCAAATAACCAGCACAGTTGATGGTCGCTTGAGCAGAGGTAGTAATTAAAACAGAGGCCACCACCGTTAAGCAAAACACACTAATAGGTAGGACATTAGCGTAGAAGCTATCGATGAGTTTCTTTATAAGCATATCCATATCAAAGCCTTTGTAGCTAGATTCTTAAACTTGTTACTTCATCAACTGATAATCTTATGACAGCCCTGACCACTGATTTCACTAAAGCCACCAGAGAGTTTTTTGACCTGAATTTGGGTCAATATACGCTCTTTCAAGGCTTGAACGTGAGAGATGACCCCGATTAATTTACCTTCTTGCTGCAAGCTAGTCAAAGTATCGAGGGCAATATCTAGTGATTCGTCATCCAGTGTACCAAAGCCTTCATCCAAGAAGAGCGAATCGACACGAATGTTATGACTGGCCATTTGCGACAATCCAAGCGCTAGGGCAAGGCTGATAATAAAGCCTTCGCCGCCCGAGAGGTTCTTGGTGCTGCGCACTTCGCCACCTTGATAGTTGTCGATGACATTGAGCTCTAGCGCATTATTATCGTCACGAATCAGCAGATAGCGGTCGCTCATCTTATGCAGCTGAGTATTAGCATGGCGAACCATAATATCAAAGGTTAGCCCTTGAGCAAAGGTACGGTATTTTTTACCATCGGCCGAACCAATTAGCTTATGTAGCTGCTGCCATACTTGTAGCTTTTGTTTTTGTTCATCAATAGCCTGACGTTTGTGCTGTTGAGCGCTTTTTTTGTCATTATTGTCTTTGAGCTGCCCACTTATTGCCCCAATCATTTCACTCAATCGAGTATTACTGTCCTGCATTTGCTGTTGTTCGGCGGCAAGTGTGGCTCGGTCAGCCACAGTCAGTGGGGTATCCAGCTTATGCTTGAGCGCTTGGGAGGTTTGAGTCAGTAATGACTGTACTTGCTGCAGCTGGTTATCGATACTTTGCTGGCGATGAGTAAGCTGTCTGCGCTGCTCTAAAGGTAGGCGCGCCGTCACAAAAGCCGCTTCATCCGTGAACTGCGATGCTGCTAATACAGTTGCAAAAGCCTGTTGTTGAGTTTGCATAGTCTGAGTAGCTGTCTGTAGCTGTGCGATCAGCTGCTGCTGCTTTTCTTCTAATTGTGCTAATGCTTGCGCCGTATTGTCATGCAGTCTTTGCGCCGCTATTTGCTCGTTAGTGGCCTGTGCAACTAACGAGCGTAACCGACTTTCCTCTTTATCAGGGTGTTTATGGTCAAACTGCTGCTTTCTGTCCTGCCGTAATTGGGTCAATAATTCAGTCTGCTGTCTGATAGTCTCGCTGAGCTTATCAAGCTCCGCCGTATCCTTATCAAGCTGCATCTGTTGGGTTTTTATCTGAGTATTTAGGCTGCTGAGATTAGTAAACAGCATTTGCTGGGACTGTTTTTTGCTATTGAATAGCTTTTTTAACTGTACTAAGCCGCTACGGTATTGGCGCAACTGCTCTATATAATCGTCAGCCTCTGCCGCATCGACAAGCGTTTGTTGATCGATACTAGTGCTTAGTAGCGGTAAAACTGTTGGCAAAGTATTACAAACAGTATCCACTGCAAAAGAATCGCTTGTTAGCTCTGCAACATAGCTGCCTAGGGGGTACTTAGCGACTAAAGATTGAACGGTGCTACTGACTGTTGCCAGCTCATAGAAGTTATTTTCTATAGTGCTATCTATAGTTGCAGTTTTTTGCAGACTAAGTTTTAGATCGCTTTCAATTGCACTGATATCCGCTGTCAGCTTATAGTACTGCTGCTCCTTGGTTTCGATAACTTTACTACTCTGTGTCAGGGAGCTGGTGAGGTTTTCATATTGAGCTAGCACAGCTCTAATAGCATTGCGTTGCTCAGCGAGCTGTTGCTGCATGGTATTTATTAACGCTAACGAGGTAGCATGATCAGTGATGATGGCAGTTGCTACTTCGCCCTCTAGCTGTTGGCGTAGGGCCGCCATATCGGCAGCTATGGTGGTTAATGGCGCAATGATAGTTGATACTGAAGGTGGTAATGAGGCTAATACAGGGGTTTGAGTGGCTATTATCTGTTCAATGTCACCAGATAAAGCCTTGACTTGATTATATAAAGGGGTTAATTGCTGCTGCTGTTGCACAATGCTAGTTTGCTTAGTGGCATAGTCAATACGATGCGCTGATAAGGTATGCTGTAAGCTATCGAGAAGCTTATCTAATTCATTCAGCTGATGCTTAGTCTGCATAGTTGGCGACAGCTGATTGCTGTTGTCACTGTTTTTGCCAGTTTCTAAAAAGGGATGATGCTTAGCGTACGGGTGCTCAGTAGCACCACAAAGTGGGCATGGGCTATGCTCTTCTAACTCGACAATATAATCTTCGAGCTTAGCGACTCTTTGTAGCAAGTCTAAGTGCTGCTGTTTATCTTGGCGTTTGAGCTTAGTCTCAGTAATGGCCGACTCGTCTTTGCTGATTAGTTGCTCGATAATTAGCAGTTGATCATTAATTATGGGTAGCGCTGAGTTTATAGCATTGATTTGTTCGGATAGCTGCGTTAACTGTTGGATCTTAGCTTTTATTTGCTCAACTTGACTACTGCTATGCTCAATCTGCTCTTGCTCAATCCGTCTATCAGCTAGTGATTTATTAGCTAGCAAGGCAGCTTGTTGCTGCTGTAATTCGCTAAGCTGCTGGCGAGCTGTAGCTATTGCCAATTGCTCTACCGTTTGCTGCTCAGCTAATTTAGCAAGTTGCTGCTGATAGTGTTTGGCTTGAGCGTCAACAGCCTTTTTAGCTTGCGCTTGGCTGATGTTATCTTGCAGTAAAGCTTTTAAACGGCTGCAATTACTATCAAAAATAGTGGTATCCGCATCAAGGTCACTAAGTTGACTATTGTCCTCAAGATACTTATCAGTACTCGCCAGCTGCGCCTGATTAGCGACTTGCTGCTGTTGGTGATTAACAAGCTCTGCCGCTTGGCATTGCAGGTTAGTAGATAGCGTATCTTGACGTTGGTTATAATCACTCAAGCTATGTGCTTGCTGTCTTATATCCGCATCTAAGGCACGTACTTTTATGATAATAGGCAAAGTCGCGTGTAGTTCGTTATCAGCTTGAGCTTGTAGATGGTGCACAGTGGTGAGACGATTAGCCGCTTGTTGTAAGCTAACTTGTTGCCCAGCAAGCTGGCTGGTAATCTGCTGCTGTTGAGCAGTTAAATTCTTTGTATTATCACGACTGTTAACTAACTGACTGTATTGACTATCAATTTCTAGCGCTTTATTAGCGGCTGCTAGACGAGTAGCATCAGGGATAAAAGCTTGCTGGGCTTGCTTAGCTTGCTCAAGCTCAGTGCTAAAATTCAGTTGCTTTTGCTGCAACTCATGCACAGCATCTAGCCAATTAAGCTGCTCATTTAACTGCTTAAAGGTGTGTTGCTGCGCTGTCAGAGTGGTCTGATGGGTAGTTAAGGTGTGCTTAAGCTCAGCCTCTTGAGCGCTATCTAATAGGCTCAAGCCCTCAAGACCGATTTGCAGCTTGCTTAGAACATCTTCTTCAGCGCGTTTTTTTCCATGGACGTGCTCGGAGATAGTAGCGTAGATATCAGTCCCGGTTATCTTCTCTAAAATATCAGCTCGCTCATCAGCTTTAGCCTTCAAAAATGCTGAAAAGCTACCTTGCGCCAATAGAATGGAGCGCGTGAATTGTTGAAAATCCATGCGTGTTAGCTCAATGATTTTCTCTTTAGTACGTGATAGCTTGGTCTCTAAAATCTCATCATCTTTGGCTGGCTCCTCAAGGTTTAGCTTAGCAATCTCATGAGTAGCGTCTTGTAAGTTACCATCTGACTTACCATAAGCTCGGCGCTGACCCCAACGGCAGCGATACTGACTGCCATTGAGAGCGATAACCACTTCAGCGAAACAGTCTGCAGTCTGCCGAGTCATCACCTCATTGCTGCTTTTACTAATACTATTAATCCTTGGCGTTTCCCCATATAAGGCTAAACAAATAGCGTCTAGAATAGTCGTCTTGCCAGCGCCAGTCTGCCCAGTAATAGCAAAAATACCTTCGTTAATAAAAGCAGGATCGGCAAAGTCGATATACCATTCGCCCTTAAGGGAGTTTAGGTTTTTTAGTCGCAGTTCGATTAGGCGCATGGTGGGGTCTTATGGTTTTAGAGTTATATTAAAGGTATCAAAGTATCAAAGTATCAAAGGCTTTATGGCTGATTATTGTGCCCGACTGTCAGCATGATAAATATTATGCAGTATTTGCTGATAAGCATCCCGTAATGAGTCTTTCTGATTTTCAGCCACCTCATGAGTGGTTAGACAACGCTCAAACACTTCAAGCTCATTAAGATCTTGCAAGGCCTCTGAGGTTTGCTCTTGGTTAAGCACTTTATTATAAGTACGAGTGTTTTTGATTTTTAACACCTCGAACGCTAAGCCCTCTACCATCGCTTGTACTTCTTCACGCAGCTCGCTGACGATCTCATCGCCAGTATAAATAATCTCTAGCCAAATCGGTTGTAACTGAGTCATAGCTTTAATAGTTGTGGCAATAGTTTGCAGGTCACCTGAAACTTGCGCTAACTTTTGAAAGCAGGGAATAGGTAGCGTGATAATTTGCATCTTATTACCATCGTCAAAATGCAGAGTTTTACTATTAGCAGGGTTAGTAAGCGAAACAGAATTTTCTTCTGCTTGATGACTATGTATATCTTTAGCTATGCTATCACTACTGTTAACATCCTCTGTTTCTTCAAAGCCAAATAAATCGTCCATCAGAGCCGTAGAGTTATTGATGGCTTTTTTGATCTTTTTTTCCGTAAGTTTAATAGTGTTTTTAACCACGTTATGATCTGCTTTTGCAACTAAATCTTCATCAGTAACAAGGTCTGTCACATCACCAAACTGTACTAATAAAACTTGTTTTTGTTGCCGCGCTTCACCAAAACCCATCGCAATGGGTGAGCCTGAATAGCGAATATGCTCGCAGCCACCGACTCGTTGCGGCACATGGAGATGACCAAGGGCGACATAATCAAAGCAATCATCGAACATCTCAGCAGAGATCTTACCTAGATTACCCACATAAAGGTCACGCACGCCATCATCTTCGGTAGTCTTACTGCCAGCGGCAAATAGATGTCCTGTGGCAATAATAGGAATGTGGCGCTTATAAGTGTCAATTAGCTGCTGTTGACGAGCTTTAGCGATACTAGCCACTTCATCGTAATGGGCACGAATACCGGCGATGACATTAGCGTCTTTGCTGTCAGCCGACTCACCAGCCTTACTGCCACGCACATCGCGGTCGCGCAGATAGGGCACAGCAGCGATGACGCAAAGTGGGTCGCCATGATGGTCTTCTAGCAGCAGCACTTCTTGATGCAAGTCCTCACAAGCGGTGCCGATGACATGGACGTTTAAAAACTTCAATACCTTGCTTGGCGCATCTAAAAAAGTCGGCGAATCATGATTGCCAGCAACTATAACGATATGCTGGCAGCATAAGGTTGAGACTTTACCTAAAAACTCATAGTACAGCGCTTGCGCTTTGTTACTAGGCGTCATAGTGTCAAAGATGTCACCAGCAACGATCAAGACGTCTACTTGCTGCGCACTGATAGTCTGTTGCAGCCAAGTTAAAAAGGCTTCAAATTCTTCATAACGCATACGCCCATACAATCTACGCCCCAAATGCCAGTCCGAGGTGTGCAGCACGGTTAAGGGTTTGCAGTCAGTAGTTGAAGATGACGAGATGGCAGTGGCAAGTGAGGGCATAAGAGGGCTATTATTAAAGTTAATATAAAGGCTTTATTCTAGCAAGAATTAGCGGGATTTGCTGGGCTTGCTAGGCTATAGTAAGAATCATAATATGACTGAGTTTATATTTAGTAAGACAATTAGCAAGATAATAAAAAACCACATCCGCTTAACGACAGAGGTGGTTTTTTATAACCGGGTTTCATGAGTAAGCTAACTAATAATTAACTGCTCTAAACTATCAGCCTGTTTTTGATCAGCAAGATTAGCCACCATTGAGAGGGCATGGGCTTGCTGGCGTGCAGGGTGGTTAGCTAGCAATTCATCCTTTGGAGTAGCAGCCGTGCCTTCACGTAGCCAATTATCAGCAGTATCACTAGGGTTGTGCGGCTGTTCATTTAGCTTGTACCAAGCTAAGTCATGGTGTAGCGCCACGACATCACCCATGATCAATAATGCTGGGGTTGGCAGTTGGTTTTTCTCTTGTAGCTCGTTGATTGTCGCCAGCGTTCCCGTTAGCACTTGCTGATTGGCCATACTGGCATTAGAGACGATAGCAATAGGGGTATCGCTACTGCGACCTGCTTCAATTAAGCCTTCGGTCAACCGTGCCAACGAATGCAGGCCCATATAGAACACGACGGTCTCATCAGTGTTAAGAAAGCTTTCAAAGTTATTATTAGGCGCGCCCGCTTTTAAGAAGCCAGTGACAAAACGTACTGACTGCGAATGATCACGATGAGTCAGTGGAATGCCAGCATAGCTAGCAGCGGCATTAGCGGCGGTGATACCGGGCACTACTTGATAAGGGATATTGTGCGCCCGTAAGCTCTCAATCTCTTCACCACCACGTCCGAAAATAAAGGGATCACCCCCTTTTAGCCGTACTACCCGCCGACCTTTTTTAGCCTCATTGACTAACAATTCATTAATACCAAGCTGTGCTACCGCATGATTGCTACGTTTTTTACCAACGAATACTTTATCAGCATCACGGCGGCAAAGGTCTAACACTTGCGGAGACACTAGAGCATCATAAAAGACGATGTCGGCTTGTTGCATTAAACGTAAGGCTTTAAAGGTTAATAACTCTGGATCACCAGGGCCGGCACCCACGATATAGACTTCACCTACTGGCTGCACAGCTTTAGTGGCTGGATGGCTATGACTGTCACCGTCACTGTGATGAACGCCATTATCTTCTAACCGTGAAGGGACGCTACTTGAGCTGGTTGTTTCGGCTGACGAATCAAAGTGTTGGTCAGACTGTTGAGGATCATTATTATCAATAGCCTTGCTACTAAGCAAACTGTCTTTAACAATCTGTGCTGCCGTACGGTCTAAGTCAGCTTGCAGTTGCGCTGCGGCTTGGATTTCATTACCAGCGAACATCAACTCACTAACTTGTCCTTCAAAGGCGCGCTCCCAAAACTGTCGACGGCCTGTCAAAGTTGGAATTTTGGTCTTAACTTCTGCGCGAAAGTCTCCAGCCAGCTTAGCCAGTTTGCCATAGCCTTGCGGAATTAGAGTCTCAAGTCTGGCACGTAATAAACGCGCTAATACCGGCGCTTTGCCGTTGGATGAGATACCAATCACAATCGGATTGCGATCGACGATAGCTGGGAAAATAAAATCACATAAATGCGGGGTATCAACGACGTTGACCGGAATATTAAGCTCAGTGGCATCAGCATGAACTTGATGATTGAGGGCTTCGTCATCGGTTCCAGCAATGATGACACGCGCGCCAGCCATATAAGATTTGTGATAGTTTTCAAATATTAACTGGTGCTGGCTTTCTGTTGCCGGCCTTTTATTATTGCTCAATAATGCTTGTAACTCAGGGCAAATGCTAGGCGCAAGGATAGTGATAGCAGCACCTGCACGGCTGAGCAAATCTGCTTTACGTAGAGCCACATCGCCGCCGCCGACGATAAGCACTTTGCGACCTGCTAATTTAAAAAACAGCGGAAAGGTATTCATAGTATTTAAAATTCACATTTTAATAGGATTTAATTTATATCGCTATTATGGAGCATAGCTGGCATAGGCTCATCTAGTGAATTGGCATTAGCATAGTCGTTATTGGGATATTAAAAGCGATTTTTGATGACAAAGGGAATAGCTAAGCTACAAAGAACCAGCGTAGATAAGGGGTGAGCACTGTATAGAACTATGTATTTTCAGCCCTAATCGACATAAAGAAGGGCATATTACGCTACTAGTAATATGCCCTGCTGGTTCAGCACAATGATTAAGCACAATGATTAAGCACAACGGTTAAGAAAAATTAGCTTAGATATATTTAAGCTGTAGCTTGTTCAGCCTCTTTTTTATCACTAGCTTGCTTAATTCTAGTCAAAATCTCTTTGATACCCGATGCTGGCATATAAGTTGGCACGGCGTAAGTATCGCTAACTTCTTTAGCTGCCGCTTTAGCCATGCTATCGAAATCACTAGTTTGCATGCCTTTGACTATCGGATCGATGTTCACAGTCGCTAGTAACTCTCTAACCTTAGCGATTAGGTTATCCGCTATGTCACCGTCACTACTACCTACCTTACCACTCTCAACGATACCGATTTTTTTCGCCAAAATTGCCAAGCGTTTTTCACTAGCTTTACGGTTTAGATCTAATACGTAGGGCAAGACAATAGCATTGGCACGACCATGAGGAATACCGTAATGTGCGCCTAATTGGTGAGCGATAGCATGAACGTAACCTAAACCAGCTTTGTTAAAAGCAATGCCACCGTAATGTGCGGCAATACCCATCTCTTCGCGAGCTTTTATATTGGTGCCATCCTTATAAGCTATAGGTAGATACTCCATCACCCCTTTAGTCGCAGACGCCGCATAGTAGTCCGTTTCAGCGCCAGCATTAACACTCATCCATGCCTCTAACGCATGAGTGAGCACATCGATACCAGTGTCAGCAGTGATATGCGGTGGCATACCTTGCATAATAGCTGGATCGATAGCGGCGGCCAACGGCACCATTTTTGGATCGATAGAAATGGCTTTTTGATGAGTCTTATCGTCAGATACTACGGCACCGATAGTTGCCTCTGAGCCAGTGCCCGCTGTGGTAGGGATGCAATATAATGGCATGCAAGGCTTACGGGCTTTGAATAATCCAATCAGCTGTTTTGGCTGACAGTTATTACCTTGACTCATAGCAATCATTTTTGCAGCATCAATGACTGAACCGCCACCGATAGCTAGCACAGCGTCGCAATTGGCATTTTTAGACTGGCGTAAACCGTCTTCAACTACTTTAAAAGTAGGATCAGGGGTGATGCCATCATAAATAACATACTCAATATTATTAGCTTGCAGATAGTCGGTAACTTTTGCCGGTACGCCAAGCTTATTAAGCACCGCATCAGTAACGATAAATACCTTAGTGCCACCTTCATTGATAATCATGTCGCACAGCTCATGACAAGACTTATCACCGACGAATAGTAGCGGTCGGGGCATAGGTATGACCATTGAAAATGCTTTTAGTACTTTAGCTCTCGTCTTAGCAACGGCTAAATAGCCGGCATGTTGCAAGGTGTCATTATTCATTATTTTAGAGATACTACTGCGGTTTTGGCTAGCCATAAAGGAATCCTTTTTTAATGCTGCGGTTAGTAGTAATAGCTGGCTATTGTTTTAGCTTATTATTTTAACTTATTGTGCCATTAAACTATGGCTAATGTGGTTATTAGTGCGGACTGATGTGTTCTTATGAAAATAGTTATAAGTTTTCATCAATTAACTGAGGTAAGCGGAGTTAAAACATCCCATAATCTTAGTATTAAAGTATTAAAGTATTAAAGTATTAAAGTATTAAAGTATTAAAGTATTAAAGGCAGTGACTATGAACTTTAGCAATGTTTTGATGATTTTAAAAAAGTCAGGCACTATTTTTGGGCTGATATTTGGCTTGCTGATCAGTACGCAAGCGCTAGCGGAATGTGAACTAGACGCAGGATATAAGCTGCCGCAAGGTGTTGAATTTGACGAATATTGCTCCTTTAGTGAAGGCCTAGCTCGTATTGTAAAAAATAGCAAATATGGCTTCGTTGACCGAAAAGGCATAATAAAAATTAAACCGGAATACGATTTATTAGAAGCTTTTGTCGAAGGTTTAGCCAGTATACATAACCACGAAAAATCAGGTTATATAGACACAAAAGGTGAAGTAATAATACCTTTTATCTACGATAGCACTTACCCGTTTAAAGAGGGCTTAGCTGTGGTTGAGATCGATAGCAAAAGAGGAGTTATTGATAAACAGGGACAAGTGATTATTCCAATAATATACGATGATTTAATTGGTTTTTCTGAAGGATTGTCTGCCGTAGAGATAAAGGGAAAGTATGGCTACATTGACATTAATAATAAACTGATTATCCCTTATGACTATGATTCTACTATTTCTTTTAAAGAGGGATTAGCGGCAGTTGAGAAAAATGAGAAGTTTGGATTTATTGATAGCTCAAATAATATCGTTATACCTATCGAGTATGATAGCGTAACTTGGTTTTCAGGTGCTTTAGCAGTCGTTAACCATGATAATAAGTTTATGATCATTGATAGATCAAATAGGGTAGTCAAAGAGTTGAATCATAGCGTGGTTTTCCCTTTTGTTAATGGATTAGCGCTTGTTTATAATAATGGTAAAGATAACCAAGGCAAACATGGATTTATTGATATAAAGGGAGAGATTAAAATCCCTCTAATATATGATGATATTCCTTTTGCCTATCCCTTTGCTGACGGCACGGCTCATGTGCAAAAAGATGGGGAGTGGTTCTACATCGATAGAGCAGGAAAACGATTAAAGTAATAAATTTTAAATAAAAAAAGCCTTTTCGTCATGAAAAGGCTTTTAGCGTTCAGTAATAGGGAAAACTTACAGCTGAGTATGCAAACCACATTCGCGATGCTCTTCTACTTTAGTAGGATCAAAGTAGTCAAACTCGTTTGGCAAATCATTTTCTTGAAGGTAAACATCTAGATCGGCGTCGGTTTTTTCAAACAGCGGTGCAACTTTTAACACCCCATCTTTAGACAAACTAAGCACATCAAGCCCTTGACGGAATTCGGTTTGATCTTTACGAATGGCGTTAAACCAAACGTCAGGCTTTAGCTCATTAAGCGCACGGCGAAATGGCTCAAGCTTCACTTGATCAGTGAACTCGTCATGGAGTGGATTATCAATCCCAGGAATACCTTGCATAGTGACGTCACGATGGGCAGAAGTTTGCTTAGGAATATAAGTGATGACGTTAAGGTTTAAGTCATTGATAACTTTATTAGCAAATTTATAAGTCGCGTCAGTGTTATAGCCTGAATCTACCCATAGTACAGTGATGTCTGGGCGCTGTTTGGCCACTAAGTGCAAAATCGCTGACTCATAAGGGCGGAAGTTGGTAGTGATAATTGGGTTCTTGGCTTGGCTTAGCGCCCATTCGACGATTTGCTCAGGTGACTTACCTTGTAGCTGTTGATTGGCTTGATCGATATCTAGACTAGGGTGTAGCTGACTCATTATATGATCCTTGATTTAGGGTAAATTAAAATTAATGGTTATTACTATAGATAATTTATGCTATTAAAATTAGTAGCTCGTTAATAGCAAAGTTAGTCATAAAAATAGGGTTTCTAAATAATCTAGCCATTAGCGAACATAGGCAAGGCAGCTGCATTTTGACCATCATAGCTACTAGCCAGCGCAGTAAAGGCTTGGCTTATATCTGATTTCAAGTCATGCGCGCTTAATACAAAGCTGTCAACTCCGACTCGTAATAGATAAGCAATTTGATCACGGCCAAAGGCACCAGCGATGCGAATCTCACCTTGATAGCCTAGTTGGCGTAAAGTTTGTACAAAACTAAAATCACGGCCATCAGCAAACAGCGGTACATGAATGACAATCAAGGCTTGTTGCAATAAAAACTCGCTCAATCCAGCTAATGCATCAGCATCCGTATTGGAGGTCAACCAGATGCCTAAGCGACTGCTATGATCAGCTAGCAACTCATAAACTTCATGCAGTAGACCACCTGCCAGCGCACCTTTGCTATCTAATAAGTCAGTCAGTGGCACTAATACGTCGAGTTTTTCTTGTTTGTGCAGCAGCTCAAATAAAGTCACGTGAGCCAAGGCAATACCGTCAGGCAGATCAGCGGTAGTTAGCGCTTGCCAGCGATCTTGGCCGCTAATATCGACCCCAGTGCTGTTGAAGATGTGATGATTACCCATAGACCTTCTCCTTGAATGGGGCAATGCCTACGCGATTAATCACTTCGCCAAAGCCCTCAACCTCGTTGTCACTATTAGCACGTATCTCAAGATAAACGTCTAAAATAGTCTGTAGAGTGCTAGCGACGTCAGAGGCTGGAACCGCTTTACCTAGTATTTTACCTAATTTGGCATCATCGCTAGAATTACCGCCCAAGCTGATTTGATACCAATGCTCGCCTTTTTTATCGACCCCTAAGATACCGATATCGCCAACATGGTGATGGGCACAAGCGTTCATACAGCCCGACATATTGAGACGTATATCACCTAAGTCATATAAGTAGTCAAGATCATTGAATTGTTTTTCAATTTGTTCAGCGATATTGTGAGTGGTAGCATTGGCAAGTGAGCAATAATCCCAGCCAGGGCAGACAATCATATCGGTTAAAGTATTGATGTTAGCGCGGGCTAAATGCAGCTTATCTAACTGCTGCCATAACTCATATAAGTGACTAACTTGTACGTCAGCGAATACCAGATTTTGCTGATACGTGCCACGTATCTCACCAAAGCTATATTGGTCAGACAAGTCAGCTAAGGCATCCATCTGCGTATCACTGACATCGCCGGAGGGCACATAGCGACCGTCGACTAAGCCGGCTTTTAGAGAGATCACTACCGCACGATAGCCGCCTATTTTATGAGCGACTGTATTTTGGGTGTACCAATTACTAAAATCTTTATTTTCACTCAGTAGCTTTTGCAGCTCAGACTGTACTTGTAGCGCATCAATTGCTACGTAATCAGGCGCACTAAAGAAGCTGCTAGCCGTGGCGAAGTTTTCTGCTGTCAATGTTAAAGCACCATCTTTAGTATGGGCTTGCCATTCAGTATCGACCAACTTAGCAAACTCACGGCCACCCATGCTCTCTACTAATATCTTGATACGAGCTTTATATTTATTATCACGGCGACCGTGCAAGTTATAGACCCGCAAAATAGCGTCTAGATAGCTCAGTAGATGCTCACGTGGTAAGAACTCATTGATCACTTTACCAATCACTGGCGTACGACCCAAACCACCGCCAACTATCACTTCAAAGCCAATCTCGCCGGCGTCATTGGTTTTCACATGTAAACCAACATCATGAACTTGGGTAGCAGCACGGTCATTCTCAGTACCGATAACCGCAATCTTAAACTTGCGGGGTAAAAAGGCAAACTCAGGATGAAAGGTTGACCACTGACGGATAATCTCACAATAAGGACGCGGATCAGCAATTTCTGCTTGATGAATACCAGCGTAAGGATCCGTAGTGGTATTGCGAATACAGTTGCCAGAAGTCTGAATGGCGTGCATCTGTACGGTCGCAAGCTCAGCTAAGATATCGGGTACATCTTCTAGTTTTGGCCAGTTAAGCTGGATATTAGTACGAGTGGTGAAGTGGCCATAGCCTTTGTCATATTTACGAGTGATTTCTGCCAATTTGCGCAATTGATAGCTGGCAAGCAGACCATAAGGAATGGCGATACGCAGCATAGGTGCATAGCGCTGAATATAGAGGCCATTCTGCAAACGCAGTGGCAAAAACTGCTCTTCTGGCAGCTCACCTTTTAAGAAGCGTTGAGTCTGATCGCGAAATTGGGCAACCCGTTCCTCAACCAAAGCTTGATCAGCATAATTATATTGATACATGACGTACTCTCAATTTCGAATTTTAGAATAAAAGGCAGTGTGCAATCGATACAAGCTTCACAGACAATAAGTTTATGAATGCAGGCTTTAGCAGTAATAGCTTTATAAGGGTATAAAATTTGCTAAATAGCTACTTCAAAAGTAGCTAATCCAAAAAAACAGCATCAGCAAAAACTAGATAAGTGCGTCTTCAATAGGGTGTCAAATTAACTTAGCTTCACATCATATAAGCTTACGACTCAAATTATAAATTCCTTTAAGTCATATCCATAGTAAAACACAGCATAAATTTTCATAACGAAAATTAGGTAGCCTATGTACATCTTCTATAGCCAATAGCATCATCTGAGCCATTATTGATCACTAGCCAGCTTTTACAGTCGCCCAATAGCGCTGTTTGAGATGCTGTGGTTAGTTTTATCTTCAGTGCTATCCCTACTATTATTATAATCGCCATCCAATTTAAGGTTCTAAAGACTACTATGACACAGCCTACAGCCGCTCAAAATTCGCAAACATCAACCGCAGTGCAGCATCCTAATCTAGTACCCCCGCATGGCAGTAGCGAGTTAAAGCCTTTATTATTAACTGGTGATGCTCGCACTCAAGCGCTACAACTGGCCAGCACTTTGCCACAGATAACCCTCAGCTCACGTGAGCGTGGTGATTTGATCATGCTAGGTATTGGCGGTTTTACTCCCCTTGATGGCTTTATGAATCAAGCCGATTGGCAAGGTGTAGTCGATAATATGCGCTTGCAAACAGGAGCTAATGCTGGCCTGTTTTGGCCTATTCCTATTACCTTATCTGCGCCAAAAACAATCGCTGATACTCTGAACAACGGCGATAAAGTGGCGCTAGTGGCGGAGGATGGCGAGATTATGGGGCTGTTAACAGTAGAAGAAACTTATACTATTGATAAGCTGCATGAGTGCCAGCAAGTCTTTACGACTACTGATAGTGAGCATCCGGGTGTACAGCAAGTGCTTAGCCAAGATGAAGTTAATATCGCCGGTCAAGTTGAGGTGTTGAGCGAAGGTGAGTTTCCAACGCTATATCCTGAAACATATAAAACCCCTGAGCAAACCCGCCAACTCCTTACCGATAAAGGCTGGAAAACGGTTGCAGCCTTCCAAACTCGTAACCCTATGCATCGCTCGCATGAGTATTTAGCTAAGATTGCCATTGAGATTTGTGATGGGGTATTAGTGCATTCACTGTTAGGAGCGCTTAAGCCCGGTGATATTCCAGCTGAAGTACGTCAAGAGGCGATCAAGGCTTTGATTGACAACTATTTTAAAGCGGATACCGTTATCCAGGCCGGCTATCCACTAGATATGCGCTATGCTGGGCCACGTGAAGCTTTATTACATGCGCTCTTTCGCCAAAACTATGGCTGTAGTCATCTGATCGTTGGTCGTGACCATGCTGGTGTTGGCGATTATTACGGGGCTTTTGATGCGCAAACCATCTTTGAGAAGTTAGAAAAAGACGACTTATTAACCCAGCCATTAAAGATTGATTGGACGTTTTGGTGTAACGCTTGTGGGGCGATGGCCTCAAGTAAAACTTGTCCGCATGATGCAAGCCAACATGTCAAAGTATCAGGGACCAAACTGCGTAAAGCGTTATCAGAAGATGAAGAAGTACCTGATAACTTCAGCCGCCCTGAAGTGTTGGATATTTTACGTAGCTACTATGCCAGTATTGCCCTTGAGGAACGTACTGAAGTTAAGCTAGTAGGGGCTTCTGCGTTATAATTTAACGAAACTTATTACAGCCTAAAGCATAAAAAAGGTGTCAGACTTAACATTTGACACCTTTTTTTGGTTATAGATTTGCCTAGCTATAAGTTAGCTAACGGCCAAACTCCCAGTAAGCTTTTGATAATCACCGGCCAAAGTAGCGCCCCCTGAGCAGAAGTAATTGAGTGCCCGTTTATCTTCACTATCAATAGTAAGCTGCCCGTCTTTAAACTGCAAAAAAACCAGGCTGTCATTAGCTATAGTCTGGAAAATAATGCCATGAGCATTGTCCTGACCCATCAAAGTAGCTTGGCCTTCATAGCTACAGCTCGCCTGCTTAATATCGGTACGGGCACGTACCTTTATATTGATTGCTTCGCTACCATTGGCGCTTATCATCACCGCAACCCAGTCGTACCCTTGGGCTCGTTGGGCATAGCCTGCAGAAACATAATCACCTAGTGCCACTTGCACCGCTGGAGACAGGGTGGTTTGGGCTTGCGCAGCAGACTGCATAGCTGGCTTGACCACAGTAGAGGTTGCAGTACTTTGCAGAGTGGGAGAAACATTATTACAAGCGCTTAATGCAGTGAGAGCAGTAGCAGCCAAAATAAGCCCAATGACTGATGAAGATAATGATGAAGCTAACGATAGAGTTTTGATCATATAAATGCCCTGCTAAACGTAAGAATAGCTCGTCTGTAAGTGGTGGAAGGTAGCTATAAAACTTAGTTGTGATGCTGATTGATTAAAGATGAATAGTTATAACCCCTTCATTAAATACAGTCGTTAACAAGCGCTGGTTAAACTTTGCTATTAATCAAGCTTATTCAAGACAATTATAAAGCCATAGCCTTCATTATAAGCTATCTGAGAGCTAGTTTATCAGCTTATTGAATAACGACTATACAAACTAGAATAATGAAGGATATCTAACAGTATCCTTATGCCAAGTTAATAAATTGATACGCATTTTTGTCACTAAGAGTAATGCAGACAAGCTGCTAGCATAGCCTCTATGGTTCATAGCGTCATTACGCCTTGTCCTGTATGTGTATCTTTTAATTTATCCTCTAGTAATAATTTTAATAAAAACAGTTCAATGAATTTACAACATAAATCTAACTTATAGAGAATGACCATGCAATCTGCCATTAAAGCGCTTAACGTATTAAGCCATGCTAATAAATCTTTAAAATCTAATCAGAGCAGTATTTTACCGCGCATACTGATGGCAAGTGGAGCACTGACAATGGCAGTGCTCGTTACCGGCTGTAACCAGACTCAAGGTGCCAAAGACGATAAGGCGGCAAGTGAGACTAATGCTACGGCAGATAAAAACCAAGATATCAGCTTACTCAACGTCTCTTACGATGTATCACGCGACTTTTATAAGGAATATAACCCTCTATTTACTAGTGCTTATAAGGCTCAGTTCCCAGATAGTACTGTTGATATCAAGCAATCGCATGGTGGCGCTAGTAAGCAGGCACTATCGGTTGCCAATGGTTTGCAGGCTGATGTAGTGACCTTGAATCAAGAAAGCGATATGAATATGCTGGTTGAGAAAGGCTTAGTTAAGGCCGATTGGCGCCAAGCTTTCCCTGATAATGCGGTCCCTTATACGACTACTATGATACTGCTGGTTCGTAAAGGCAATCCAAAGCAGATCAAAGACTGGCAGGATTTAGCAAGATCTGATGTCGAAGTTGTTATGCCCAACCCTAAGACTAGTGGCACCGCTAGATATGCCTTTTTAGGGGCTTATGGCGCCGCATTGCATCAATTTAAGGAGCCAGTCAATCAACCGCAAAAGACCGACGACTTTATGAAAAAAGTGTTGGGAAATGTGGTTACTTATGACAACGGCGCGCGCGCAGCAACTACTAGCTTTACTCAGCGTGGTCTCGGTGATGTGCTAATCACTACTGAAAATGAGGCGCATTTGGTAGCAACGCAGCATGCCAAAGGTCAAGTCGAGGTTATTTATCCTAGCTACTCAATTACTATCCATAATCCTGTTGCTGTGGTCAGTGCTGTGACTGACAAAAAAGGTTCCACTAAAGCAGCAACCACTTATCTGCAAGCGCTTTGGGATAAACCTGCTCAAGAATTAATGGCTAAGATGTATTTGCGACCTAGCGATAAAAAGATTTTAGCTGCTCATGCAGGTACCTTACAAAATATTCAAACCTTTGAGCCCGTTGAAGTTTTTGGTGAATGGGATAGCATCATGGATAAGTTTTTTGTAGATGGTGCGCTGTTTGATAAGCTAGCCGTGCAACCAAAAAAATAACGATTAGTCTCAATTGATCTCTAGTCAAACAGCTACAGTACTACCGATGGAATAGATAAGTGTAATGACGACCTGAGTCCTTCTATGCACTCAGGAGCGCATAAAGACACTTTGATATTCCATTTTGGCAGAAACATACGCATATTCATCATTAAAGATAATAAGCTGACGCTGGTAGCATACCTGCATTACTTAACAAACATCTTTGAGGCCGTTATGACATCTAATACAGCAAGCTATCAGCACAAAAAAAAGACCCTGAGCACCTTAAGTATTGCAGGTGTAGCGCTTAGCCTCGGACTTGCTGGCTGTAGCAATAATGATAAAGTCGATACGGCTGCCAAGACTGATGGCGCGTCAACTGCGACTCAAAATATTGAGCTGTTAAACGTCTCTTATGATGTAGCACGTGACTTTTATAAAGACTATAACCCTTTGTTTATCGAACACTATAAAGCTGAAAACCCAGATGTAAATATCACTGTCAACCAGTCTCATGGGGGTTCAAGCAAGCAAGCCTTGTCAGTTGCTAATGGACTACAAGCAGATGTCGCTACTATGAATCAAGGTTCAGATATTGAGTTACTTGAGCAAAAAGGCTTAGTAGCTAGTGACTGGGAAGGGCAGTTTCCTGATAATGCCGTGCCTTTTACTAGTACTATCGTCTTCTTAGTGCGTAAAGATAATCCAAAAAACATCAAGGATTGGGAAGATTTGACTAAACCGGGTGTCGAAATTGTAATGGCCAATCCAAAAGTCACTGGTAATGGTCGCTATGCTTTCTTAGGCGCTTATGGTTACGGTCTGCATGCTTTTAATAAGGATGAAGCCAAAACTAAAAGCTACGTTAAAGACATGCTCAAAAACGTAAAAGTTTATGAAAGTGGTGGTCGTGCGGCTACTACTACCTTTGTTCAACGTGGTATTGGTGATGTATTAGTCACTTTTGAGAATGAAGCCAACCTTGCCGCTACCCAATTTGGCGTAGGCAAAGTAGACATCATTTATCCTAAATACTCTATCAAGTCAGAAAGCCCCGTTGCTATCGTTAACAGTGTGACTGATAAAAAAGGCACTACTGCTGCCGCAAAAGCTTATCTTGACTATTTATGGAGCGAGCCGGCTCAGCAATTAGCTGCCGATCTTTACTTACGTCCAAGTGTTAAAAGCGTGCTAGATAAAAACGGTGATAAATTGCCAGCAATCGAAACTTTCCGTCCAAATGATACCTTTGGCTCATGGGATGAGATTATGGGTACTTTCTTTAGTGACGGCGGTGTGTTTGATAAGTTAGCGGTGAACGCCCCGCAGTAGATTTTAAACAGCCGGTCAATAGTCTTATTCTAAAAACAGCATTGCTGCAAAAATAGAATAAACCCCCTAAAGGACATGGCCACTCGCGCTATGTCCTTTATACCGTAAGCATACTAATAATAAACTTGATATACATGGTGTTGACAATAAGTACCATCAGATAGGCAACAGGACATTACTATGAGTGCAACTAGATCTTCGGCCAACAAACCTAGTCACAAAAGGGGCTGGCTGACACGTCTGCGCCAACGCAATGTGCTGCCAGGTTTTGGGCTGAGCATGGGCATCACAGTGTTTAGCTTATCGTTATTGGTGGTATTACCCTTTGCGATGATGGCTTATACCACCACTCAGATGGGTTGGACGGGTTTTTGGTCAACTATTAGTCAGCCGCAAGTCGCCGCCGCTATTAAGCTAAGCTTATGGATGTCGTTTTTAGCCATGTTAACCAATATGGTATTCGGTACTTTAGTGGCGTGGGTATTAGTACGTTATGAGTTCTGGGGCAAATCTTTAATCAACGCTTTAGTGGATCTACCCTTTGCGCTCCCGACCGCCGTTACGGGTATCTCCCTTGCTACGCTTTATGCACCAAATGGTCTTATTGGTCAATGGTTTGATAAAGTTGGTATTCAAGTGGCATTCACGCCGATAGGGATATGGCTAGCGCTAGTTGTGGTGAGCTTTCCATTCATTGTCCGCGCTGTACAGCCGGTACTAGCAGAGTTGTCAGTTGAGTTTGAAGAGGCTGCTGCGGTACTAGGTGCCAACCGCTTTGAAACTTTTCAAAAAGTAATATTACCAGAGCTGTTGCCAGCATTATTAATGGGTGCAGGTATGATGTTTGCCCGGGCTACTGGTGAGTACGGTTCTGTTATTTTTATTGCCGGTAATATACCGATGGAATCTGAGATTTTACCTATTATTATCATCAGTAAGCTTGAGCAATTTGATATTCAAGGTGCATCGGCAGTAGCGTTATTTATGCTGCTGATCTCCTTTGTTATCTTATTAACGATCAATATAGTGCAGTGGAAACTGTCACGCCGCGTAGGAGCTCGCTAAGATGCAAATAGCCAATAGCTACGATTATCAAAGCAATCCTGCGACCAAAGATACGCCATGGATTAGACGTCTATTTATTACTATTGCTGTCTTATTTATGATTATCATGTTGGTTTTTCCGCTACTTGCGGTGTTCTACGAAGCCCTTAAAAATGGTTGGGCATTGTATGTTGCTTCTCTTGTAGAGCCTGAAGCCTTACAAGCTATTAAGCTGACCTTAATTACTGCGGCTATTGTAGTACCGATTAATATGGTGATGGGGGTGGCAATTGCTTGGTTAGTCACTCGTTACCAATTTAAAGGTAAGCAGCTAGTCACCACTTTACTTGATTTACCCTTTTCAGTGTCACCAGTAGTTGCAGGGCTAATGTTTATCTTGCTATTCGGTCTTAACTCTCCTATCGGCGGCTGGCTCGAAGGCATGGGGTTCCAAGTTATTTTTGCAGTGCCTGGGATTATTTTAGCCACTTTATTCGTCACTTTTCCCTTTGTAGCACGTGAGCTGATACCTTTGATGCAATCTCAAGGTGATTCTGAGGAACAAGCCGCTTTGACACTAGGCGCTAGCGGTTGGCAGACATTCTGGCATATTACTTTGCCTAATATTAAGTGGGCCTTGTTATATGGGTTGATTTTGACTAATGCGCGAGCTATGGGTGAGTTTGGTGCGGTGAGTGTAGTATCCGGTCACATCCGCGGTGAGACTAACACTATGCCGCTGTTGGTAGAGATTGCTTATAATGATTATAACTTTACTGCCGCTTTTGCTTTATCGAGTATATTGGCAGCCTTAGCCTTAGTGACGTTATTAGTTCAGCAAGTCATGACCAACCTGCAAGATCGTAAATTTGCTAAATCTGAGCGTTTAGTTAGTGCGCCTGAGTTACCAGTAAGCGCCAATGCGACCGTTGATTTAAAGAGTCCTACTGACTCCCAGAAGTAGTTAACGGCCTAGTCAGCTACCCGTATAAATGAGTGGCAGGCATGACTAAAGACTATGACTTAACAAACCTAAGAATAGCAACTGATATGAGTATTGAAACATGAGTATTGAAATTAGAAATGTGAATAAAAGCTTTGGTGACTTCAATGCGCTAAACGACATTAATATCACTGTGCCTACGGGCAAGCTAACCACGCTATTAGGTCCTTCAGGCTGTGGTAAAACGACTTTGCTACGTATTATTGCTGGACTTGAATACGCCGACTCTGGACAGATATTATTCGATGAGCTTGAGGTGACTAATACTCCAGTACAAAAGCGTAATATCGGCTTTATGTTTCAGCATTATGCATTATTTCGTCATAAAAATATCGCTGATAACGTCGCCTTTGGGCTGACACTACTGCCAAAAGCTGAGCGACCTAATAAGGCAGATATTAACAAGCGAGTAGCGGAGCTGTTGGAGTTAGTACAACTGCCGCAAGTGGCCAATGCCTATCCACATCAATTGTCTGGCGGTCAACGTCAACGTATTGCTCTAGCACGTGCCTTAGCTGTAAAACCTAAGTTGTTGCTATTGGATGAGCCGTTTGGCGCGCTCGATGCCAAAGTGCGTAAAGAGCTGCGTAGTTGGCTGAAGAATATTCATCACGAGCTAGGAATTACTAGCATTATGGTTACTCATGATCAAGAAGAGGCCCGTGCGGTGTCCGATGAAATTGTAGTTATGAATCATGGCCGTGTTGAGCAAGTAGGCACCTCAGAAGAGCTGATTCATAACCCTACTAACGCCTTTGTCAGCGACTTCCTAGACATAGTATAATTTAAACTATGTTTAACGGTAGTCTTTAATAGAAACTGTTAATAAAAACTATCGAGCACAACCTGATTCCTAACAAAAAAGACCTAATCTATTAGGTCTTTTTTGTTAGCTGCCATCACAACAAATAGATAGCTATTGGTCACTCATGATATCTTGTTGTTCTGATAACGCTTGATAAGTGGTCTGTAATATATTTTGACACCAATCAGGCAAGTCATCAGACATCTCATACCACATCCAAGTACCTTCTCGAACGGCATTTAAGATACCCAGTTTTTTGAGATGGTTTAAGTGTCTTGATATCATTGGCTGTGGCTGCTCAAGCATCTCGACTAATTCACCAACACAACGAGCCTGTTTTTGGAACAAGATTTGGAATAGTTTCAAGCGAGTAGGATCAGACAGTACTTTAAACAACTCAATAGGTTGTATGGTCAACTCAGTAGGTTGTACCGTAAAGTTATTGTCAGACATAGAGTATCTCCAAATGTATTTTTCAACCTGCATATGCGTTTCATTTTAGTTGCCATAACCATTACAAATCAACCCGACAATCGATAATTGAACTGGCAAGTCATTGAGAGATTAGCCACTATATATCTAGTAAAATATCTAGTAAATAGGGGCATCAATCGTCATGGTAATAAACGATATATTGACTACTTTTGAGCTCAAAAGAGCATCAATGGGCAGTGTAAGCCGTTGCAACGATTAATAGGCCACCTAATATAGCAAATTCTGCAGCCAATTATTATTAAGTTTCGCAATTTTAGCAAATTTATTACCATTCATCATATTATTGTTACCTTTCATCGACTAAAAACCTTCTATTCTCACATAAAAGAATATTAGTAACACATCATCTTAATAATAGGTAGCGAATGGTGGCAACGATTTAGAGTTAGTATTGATTGTAGAGGGCGATAGTTGATTTCATTTAAATAATCAATCATAAACACCGTGCTGATTCAATTAGCTAAAAGCTATTGTAAATAGTAATAGTTATCGTTATTATAAAATTATTGGGATATCAATAAATAATAAGTCAGGATAATGTAGGGGAAAATCCATGTACGTATGTATCTGTAATAGCGTAAAAGAAAAACAAGTCCAAGTGGCCATTGCCTCTGGTATTAATACCCTTGATGGTCTAAAAGACGCGCTAGATGTAGCTACTTGTTGTGGATGCTGCGAGCCTATGGTTAATGATTATTTAGAAGCGCACCACTCTAAGCTGGATGTTTTAGCCTACGCGGTTTGATTATAGCTAACCCGATCTGTAAATAACTGTATTAGAGATTAGCCCCAAAAATAGTATTGCTTATGCCGCCTTTTACTCATCCTGAGTTGGGCGGTTATTTTATGGCTAAAAGCATACTTCATAAACATTATAAATGCAGTACTATGTATAGAATATACAGTCTATAGTATGGAATATAGAATTAGTTATCATTGCCAACTGACATCTTATTCTTAGTTCGCTAGCGCTACGCCTCTGACAGCGTCTATGTGTTACTATATTGAGCTAAGATATATAATATGACAGGGGAGCAACGTTATGATAGGCAGCCAAAAAGTTATTGATTATTTAAACTTTTTAATTGGGGGAGAGTTAGCGGCTCGTGACCAATACTTTATCCATTCTGAGATGTATGCTGAATGGCACTATGGTAAATTATATGATCGTATTCATCACGAGATGGCAGATGAGACCCTGCACGCCCAAGCTATCATTCGCCGTATTCTAATGCTTAGCGGCACACCGAATATGAGTGTCAATGCTATTCATATTGGCAAAACTGTTCCTGAAATGCTACAACTTGATCTTAACCTTGAGTATCAAGTACAACAACATCTCAAAGAAGGTATCGCTATCTGTGAACAAGAGCGCGACTATGTGACCCGTGATATGTTAGTTGAGCAGCTAAAAGATACTGAAGAAGACCATGCTCATTGGCTTGAGCAGCAATTGCGTCTTATCGATATGATTGGCCTGCCTAATTATCTACAGAGCCAAATGGCTGAAGTACCACCAAATCTAGTTTAGTTGAGGTTTGATAGATAACGGTCCTAGTAGATACCAAGATAGCTAGTAATTGGCTGATAATTAGTAAGGAGAGACAGAATGAGAGGCGATAAAGAAGTTATTCGTGCAATGAATAAAGTATTAGGGCAGTCATTGATTGCTATCAATCAATACTTTTTGCATGCTCGTATCGCTCGGCACTGGGGACTTGAATCCCTAAATGACAATTTTTATAAGCAGTCTATCGCTGAGATGAAGTGGTCTGACGAGCTGATTAGTCGTATATTATTATTAGGTGGTCTGCCTAATCTACAAGATTTAGGTAAGATGTTTATCGCTGAAGATGTGGCTGAGATGATTGACTGTAACTTGCGTCTAGAGCAGCAAAAGTTCGATATCATCACTGAGGCGGTCAGCCTATGTGAAGAGCATAAAGATTATGTTTCTCGCCAGCTACTAGTCAAGCTCAAAGATGGTAACGAAGAATATGATGACTGGTTAGATACTCAAAAAGATCTGATTACTAGTATCGGCATACAGAACTATATCCAGTCACAAATTGATGATGATACGCCATAGATAAAAGGCGCTATATAGACTCTAGCGTCTGCAAGTGTGGCTCTAGCTAAAGTTAATTGCTCATATCTATATGCTTATCCAGTCAAAAAAGCCAGTATCAGCCTCAGCTCTGATACTGGCTTTTTTTTATAACCTTTAACCTTTAATAGAGCCCGCGACCATCTTCAGGTTTCAGACGTAAAAAATGTAGCCCTGAGACTATGGTCACGATACCTAGTATCCAATAAGTGATCTGAAACGCCGTCAAAATATCGAGTTGTAAACGCTCACGTAGCAAGTTCAGTAGCGCTGCACCGCTGGCAATACCGAAACTGATTGCCAACTGCTGATTGACCGCCATAAGACTATTACCGCTACTGATTTGCTGACCTTGTAAATCGCCAATAGTGATAGTATTCATCGCACTAAATTGCATAGAGTTGCAAGCACCCATCACTGTCAGTACCGGAATGAACCAAGGCCATTGTGAAGCGTCTCCAAACTGTGCCAAAACAATAATTAGTAGGCCTAATAGCAAGGTATTGTAGACTAATACTTTGCGATAGCTATAACGTTGGATAATCTTACTGACAAAGGGCTTAACCCCGATAGCACCAACAGCAATAGGCGCTAATAGCCATCCTGCCTGCGAAGGTGAATACTTAAATACTACTTGTAATAATAAGGGTAATAAAAACGGTACCGCACTAATACCAAAGCGAGTAAATAAGTTGCCGACGATGCCAATCCGAAAGGTACGAATACTGAATAAACTTAAAGGAAATAATGGCTGCTGATAGCGCTTGGCATGCCATATATAGCCCGTTAGGAATAGCCCTGCACCAAGTACTAATAGCAACCCATAAAACCCACGCCCAGCTTGTGAACCAAGCTCTACTGCCAAGGTCAGACCACAAGCAGCTAAAGCGAATAGTACAAAGCCTCGCCAGTCTAAACCCTCAGTTTCCTCAAATAGCGCTGGCACCAAGTTTTTGCCTAAAATAAAACCAACCACACCCATCGGCACATTGATCAAAAATATCCAATGCCAGCTGGCGTATTGCACTATATAACCGCCAAGCAAGGGACCGACCAATGGAGCGATTAAAGCGGGAATAACCGCAAAGTTCATAACAGTTAGTAGTTTATTACGAGGGTAGGACTTGACTAGGATTAAGCGTGCAACTGGCGTCATCATCGCTCCACCAATAGCTTGTACGATACGTGCGCCAATCAAAAAATCTAAATTAGGGGCAGTAGCACAGAGTATAGAGCCAATACAGAATACGATAATAGCCGATAAGAATACTCGTCGAGTGCCATATTTGTCCGCTAAAAAGCCACTAATAGGAATAAATATCGCCAAAGTTAAAGCATAGCTGATGACTGCCCATTGCATCTTCAACGGTGACTCGCCCAGTGCTTGTGCCATTTGTGGCAAGGCGGTATTTAGGATAGTTGCATCCAAAATCTGCATAAATAATGCCACCGCTAACACATAGGGCAGGTATTTACTTTGTGTTGCGCTTAGCGTCACCATATTAATATCACCACCGCAGCGGCAGCATACAAGCTTTCGCGCAGTCTATTTAGAAGAAATTTATAAAATATTCTGTAGTATAAGAACAACTCTGCAGTAATTAAAGATGAGCAAAGTAACGGTTTGCTGTCGTGCTAAATACCACTGTCAAATCACAGTTTAGTAAAGCGCCACTAGGCTATCGTTTAGAAACACCTACACTACTTACATCAGCGCACTTTATTGCGGAGTCCAGCACTCGCTATAGTAGGGCAGTGATTATTTAGATTTTTGCCGATAGCTAGCTTTTACGGTATACATGTTCTCTTAGGCTTTCATTATAAATACAATCTCAGGCCAACAGCTAACTGTAATAAACCGGCTTAATAAACCCCAGCCGTTAACAACGATATATATAATATAACGATACAAATAATAGGATTTTTTATGAGTAACGATAACCAGCAAACTAGTACTACTCAAGAGGCCGCTTATATGCCCGCTAAAATCTGGACTAATGATAAAGAAAATGGTGGCAAGTTCGCTAGCACTAATAGTCCGACGGCCGGATCACGTCATCAGCAAAAGCTACCAGTAGGCGACGCGCCGTTGCAATTGTACTCATTGAACACCCCTAATGGAGTTAAAGTAAATATTCTATTAGAAGAGCTTAGCGAGTTGGGTATAAAACAAGCGGCCTATGATGCTTATAAAATAGACATCTCTGCAGGCGATCAGTTTGGCTCTGATTTTGTCGCCATAAACCCTAACTCTAAGATTCCAGCCTTAGTCGATCACTCTGTAACTGATGAGCAAGGTCAGCCTATAGCTCTATTTGAATCAGGCTCTATCCTATTGTACTTAGCGGAGAAGTTTGAGAGGTTTGTACCGCTACAAAGTGATAAGCAGCAGGCTGCAGCACGAGCTAAGTGTTTGTCTTGGCTAATGTGGCAGATGGGTAGTGCTCCCTACTTAGGAGGCGGTTTTGGACATTTTTATGCTTATGCGCCAGAGCCAATGGAATATCCTATTAACCGTTTCACTATGGAAACTAAGCGTCAGCTAGATGTTCTAGACCAACATTTAGCAACTAGCACTTATATGTGTGGCGATGATGAGTCAGATTATAATATTGCAGATATTATCATTTGGGCTTGGTATGGTCAGTTAGCGCTCGGCAAGCTCTATGATGCCGCTGAATTCCTACAAGTAGCTGACTACAAAAACCTACAGCGATGGGCGCAAACCATAGCGGATCGTCCTGCGGTCAAACGCGCAATAGACTTAGAGCTACAGCCTATTAGTTAAGGCAAAGGTTTATCTTTAAACTCTAGTGGCTGATAAACTAAGGCTATCAATGAACTATAACTAGCAAATAACTAGCTATGTTTAATGGTTATTGAGCCATAAACTAACCACTAGAACCAATTACCAACCAGTAATTATCTCGAGGCCAATAGACAATATACCGTTCTATTGGCCTTTATTCGTTTGTTAGAGTAACCACTAGTTCTAAGAGCGGCGTAATATTGATTATCCTAAGTAAATTTGCCTAAATGCTTCAATAATTACATGATGAAACATAGATATAACAGATAGAAACATAGATAAGTTAAGATGAGTACCTAACCTTATGAGAACGTCAGTAGTTATAACAAGCTGACCCTATTTAGTCTAATTGCGAGGCCAGTGATGCTAACTATCGACCCTATTATTCAGCAGCCTAATACTAGATGGCGTAACCTTAGTCTGAAGTTACTAGCTGCCATCAGCACTATTATGATTAGTCCCCTAAGTAGCATAGCTGCCACCCCTGTAGAGTTAATTAACCAAGATTGGCAACTGGTTTGTGATAATACTCGCACTTGTCGTATGGCGGGCTATCAAACTGATTTCACTAGTGACTTTCCAGCGTCTATATTATTGACTCGTCAAGCGGGTAATAGAGCTGAAATAACGGGCGATATTAAGCTCGGTGGTGACAAAAACGGCTCTAATAAAGCGCTGTTAGAATTAGGTAATCGTCATCGGGTGTCACTATTTATTGATGGCAAAGACTTAGGGGAGACCACGTCTTCATCATTAGGAGCTGGCTATGCAGCTCTTTCTAGTAGCCAAGTCAAAACCTTATTAGACTCCCTTACTAAATCTAGCAAGATTGAGCTAGTAGTGCGTAACTCACGCTGGCAAGTATCAGATCATGGGGCTACAGCCATCATGCTAAAAGCTGATGAAGCACAAGGGCGAGTCGGCACACCCAGCGCCTTGCTTAATCCAAAACCTAATAAGCCCAACAGTAATGTGTTAGCAGCTGTAGATGCCCCGCAGCTAAACTTAGTGCTTCCTAATGCAGTTGCCGATGCCAATAGTAATAAAAGCTTTAGCCTTAAGTCCTCGCAATTGAGTGATATCATGAAAGGCACGATCAAAGATCTAAGCAATGACTGCCCAAGGCTATATAACAAGAACCCATGGAAGGTTAAACGTCTAAACAGCACTCAATTATTAGCGCAACATAACTGCTGGTCAGGCGCTTACAACACTGGGGATGGCATGTGGGTCATGAATGATCGCCAACCTTACAATCCAAAACTAGTCACTACCTCTGCTACTGCTTACGATGAAAAAGGTATTATCAGTTCAGTACAAAAGGGGCGTGGTATCGGAGACTGTTTGGCTATTACTGAATGGGTATGGACTGGGAAAGGCTTTGCTAAAAGTAAGGAAGGTACTACGGGTCTTTGTCGTTTGATAGCTGAGGGTGGTGCTTGGTGGCTACCCACTTTAGTATCGCAAGTGAAACGTTAAAAGGTTTTCTGTCCTCGCTACGGGCAATCAATCTGGTATGGCAGAGGGACAAAGCAGTACTTTGCAAGATAGTTGCTAAAAAACACTAGAAGTTAAAACACTATTATCGAGCTAAGCTTTACGGTTTAACCACTACCTTTAACTAAAAATTTAAAATATATAAGCATAATGTATTTATTATGCTATACTACGTCGCCACGTTAGCTTAGGTTGACGTGAATTATGAGATTGATAACATCGCCTACGATTTTGGGTCTGGGATGACCAAGAGTAATTGTTGCCGATGATTTTGTGTACTTAAATAACGCTTTAATACTGCTTTAGTACTAGGGTTATTTCTGACTCATATCTTATCTACTAATCCTATGTGATGGATTAAATTGATTGTTATTTGCTACTACTTGCTTTGGATAAAGCTACTGTAGTTTGACTGTGACAAGCAAGGATAAGACACTCGGCACTACCACCAAAATACGTCAGACGCCATATAGAGCCTTTATTGATTATTTTCAATAAACACTCTATATGATGAACGGTTATCAGTGGTATGCATCAAGTTCGCTGAATTTGCAGCGGCTTACTCTACCAAGGATTCTCATGACTGACATCTTATCTACAATCGCTGCACAAAACGGTATTATCGAAGACACTACTGCCCAAGATACGGCAACTACAGATACTACTGCACAAGCTACTGATGCTAGCACTTCTGAAGCCAATTCTGAAGAAAACCAAACCACTTTTGCTGACCTTAACATTGCCAAGCCAATTCTTGCGGCACTTGAGCGTAGTGGTTACACCAACCCAACTCCTATTCAAGCACAAGCTATTCCTTTTGCTCTAGAAGGTCGTGACTTACTATTGTCTGCGCAAACAGGTAGTGGTAAAACAGCTGCATTCGTGATCCCAGTACTTGATCGCTTGAGCCGTGCTACTAGCTTTGACAAACTTACTAAAGCTCTTATCCTAACGCCAACACGTGAGCTTGCTCAGCAAGTACATGATAGCGTACGTACTTATTCTAAAGATATGCGTGGTCTATTTTGTGTACCTTTAGTTGGTGGCGCTCCTTATAACGGTCAGATTACTGCTCTAAAAAAGGGTGTACAAGTTATCGTTGCGACTCCTGGTCGTCTACTTGACCATATCAATGCTGGTCGCGTTGACTTGTCAAACCTTGAAGTACTAGTACTTGACGAAGCGGATCGTATGCTCGATATGGGTTTTGCTGATGATATCAGTGACATCTTACGCGCAGCTCCTACTAATCGTCAGACTATTATGTGTTCTGCAACTTGGGATGGTCCTGTTGGCAAAATCGCCGCTACCTTTACTACTAACCCTGAACGCGTTGCTATCAAAGTTGAATCTGCTCACATCGATGAGACAGTGTATTACTGTGATGACTTCAATCATAAAAACAAAATCTTAGACAAAATCGTTTGTCAGCAAGACGTTGATCAAGTAATCATCTTCGCAGCTACTAAACGTAGCACTGAAAAGCTAGCCAAACAGCTACAAGAAGATGGTCACAAAGCTAGCTTCTTACATGGTGATTTGCCACAAAGCAAGCGTAACCGTATCGTGCAAGACTTACGTAACGGCAAATGCAAAATCTTAGTAGCAACTGATGTCGCTGCTCGTGGTCTTGACGTTCCAGCACTATCACACGTTATTAACTATGACTTACCACGCCAAACTGAAGATTACGTCCATCGTATCGGTCGTTGTGGTCGTGCTGGCCGTAGTGGTGTAGCTATCAGCTTATGTAGCATGGATGATCGTCCACAATTAAATGCTATCAATCGCTATCTTAACCGCAAAATGGAAGCATCAGTCATTGAAGGCTTAGAGCCTAAAAAGACTTATGTACCAACCGAAAATAAAGGTAATGGTCGTGGCCGTGGTCGTGGTCGTTCAGCAGGCGGCGGTAATGGTCAAGGCCGTGGTCGTCCAGCTGGCGGTGGTTATGCAGGTAAGCCTAGTGGCAGCAGTCCTCAAGGCCGTGGTCGTTCAAGCGATAGCAGCAGCGCTACTGGTCAACGTGCCAGCAATGACAGCGGTTATCAAGGTAAGCCACGTGATGCATCAGGTAAGCCTAATGATCGCTTTGGCGGCAAGCCTTATCAAGGCAAACGTACTGACGGCACTAGCGCCCCACGTGGCGAACGCGCTGCAACTGGTCGCGGTCGCCCAAGCGGTAGCCAAGGTCGTCCAGCTAGCCGTTCAGGTGCAGGTAGTGCCGGCCAAGGTCGTCCTGCAGGCAGCAACCGTAACAAAAACTCTTAATTAACGGCTGTTTAGCAACTGATAATATTTCAGCTGTTAAATAACCTTTAAAGCGAGTCAAAAAAGCCAGATAGTTATTATCTGGCTTTTTTTGGTTTTAAATTTCAATGACTAGGAGCCGTTTTGCGCTGTTTTGTAATAAACAGCTATAGTTAAAAAATACTTTATCGACTAGTAGTAGCTCCTTGCACCTAAGTTTAACCTTGATTATACTGCCAGCCTTTATTAGCCTTTGTCCCTTTTATCTAGCTTGCATATGGAATGCCAAGATGTTCATGATTTCGTCATCATCATTTACTGCTTTACAGATAGACAGCTTGCCGGTTGCCTTTGGCATTATCATGGCCATTATTGGCTTAGTATTTTATACCCAAGGATTACCTGGTAAGTTTTGGCGACGTTTTTATGCGCTGTTGCCAGGTATTGTTCTGTGCTGCTTCATACCGGCAACGTTGAATAGTCTGGGGGTTTTTGCTGACGGCATAGGCTCACAGATTTATGGTTTTACGGCGACTTATTTACTGCCCGCTAGTTTACTACTGATGACCCTATCCATGGATGTACCAAAGATATTGGGTCTTGGTTGGAAAGCTATTGCTATGTTTATGGCGGCAACAGTCGCTATCATTATTAGTGGACCTATAAGCTTGGGTTTGGCTAAGTGGGTGTCACCTGAGATGTTTACCGACGATACGCTATGGCGTGGCTTTTCAGCAGTAGCGGGCAGTTGGATAGGGGGTGCTGCTAATCAAGCCGCAATGAAAGAGCTGTTCGGGGTCAGTGACGATCTGTTTGGCATGATGATTTTGGTAGATACTACCAACGCTTCACTGTGGTTATTGATTATCTTAGTGCTCGCAAAGCATAGCGATAAAATAGATCGACTGTTGAAGGCGGATACTAGCAGCATTGAAAGAGTCATTCAGGCGGTCGAAAGTTATGAGCGCGATAATGAGCGACCGGCAACCTTGAATGACTTGATGGTGCTGTTTGGCTTATGTTTTGCAATGGTAGGGGTTGCGCACTTCATCGGTGGGCAGATTGCTGAGTTTTTTGCGCCTTATAGTTGGGCGGTACAATACAGCTTTGCCAGCTCGTTCTTTTGGATGGTAGTGATCATTACCATAATAGGCGTTATATTCTCTTTTACTAAGATTCGCAGGCTCGACCACGTGGGCGCCTCTAAAATAGGCACAGTGTTCATATTTGTGTTAATTGCTGCTATTGGTATGCAGATTAATTTGGCGGGCATAGTCTCGCAATGGCGATTACTACTGATCGGCTTAGTGTGGATGACTATCCATGTGATTATTATTTTTATTGTTGCTAGAATTATCCGTGCGCCGTTTTTCTTTTTAGCTGTTGGTTCCAATGCTAATACTGGTGGCGCCTCGTCAGCGCCAATTGTGGCTACTGCTTTTCATCCGTCATTGGCACCTGTCGGAGTGTTTTTAGGTATTCTTGGTTATGCTATGGGTACTTTTGGTGGTTATATCAGTACTCAGTTAATGCGTCTAGTGGTGACTTAAGCTATCGATATATTGCTACTAGCTCATTTTAGAATACAGTGAAATGGGCAGGGGCTTAAAATCGATAGTTGATAGTCGCACCTTTTAAGATAACCTAAACCATAAAACCAATGCTTGTTATCAATGCAACGGCTAAGTCTTATGGTTTAGAATATTACTTGCGACTATCTCTGTCGTCTTGTTCTTAACCCCATCATTTTTAACTAAGTAATTAGTTTTTTACTCAGTTTTTACTTAGTTTTCAACCGAGTTTTTCGGCCTAATACTTAGTAATCATAACTTGAGACGTAAACCGACTCAAGTTTCTGTAATCATCACTATTTTAATTGGCACCGCACACAACCACTGTATACCACTAGTACTAAAGAAACTATATTCATCGCATGAGCTAATAAGAGCGGTAAAATCATTATCGGTCAAATCTTGCATAGCCTCTTCATCGCTACTATCAGCCACAGCACACCATACTGGTGTATCACTTTTTTCTAATAGAGTACGAGTTAGAAGATTTCCAGTCAGTTCACCCTTTAACATAAAAACTCCAGATAAGTTTTACTTTATGTTTCAATAAAAGCTTTAACCTATTAATGTTAGTCTTAATGATTAATAATATTTAATTGATAGTTAAGAGTATCATAAACAAACAACTCAATATAATATAGCGATATTAATAATATGGAGCAATACAAATATAAAATATTGGACTATGACTAATAAAATATAGGAAATACATAAAAATATAAATACTATTGTTGGGAGAAACCGTAGTAAGTAGTCGTATTTGAATACTTACGAGCGAGTGACAGCTTATTTTTTAGTAGTTTATTTATCATTAGCTAATTGGTCAGTAATTATAGGATGGTTAGAATGGATGCGCTTAGTACGTTGCTACAGCAAGCTCAACACTTAAGCCAAACTAAATATTATCATTTGCACATTGCGGGTGATTGGGGGTATTCAATAATTAATGAACAAACGCTGTGTCTATACTTAGTTGAGTCTGGTAGCTTCTGTATCAATACAGCAGATAGCTCACGTCAAGTATATGCCGGTGATATTGTCATGCTTCCGCATGCTAAGGGTCATGTTTGTCATACACTAGGTCATCAGACTAACACTACTAAAGTGCTGGATGAATTTCTATCTGATTATGATAAAGGCGTTATTGATAGTACTAAAGATAGTGCTAAAAACAGTACTGAAAAGGCACGTTTTTTATTAGTGGAATGCCAGTACGATCAACAGACTATTCAACCGCTATTAGCAGTATTGCCAGCTATTTTGCCTGAACAAGGTACTATCTCCAAGATCCAATTTAGAGCACTTGATCAAGCATTTATATCATTAACGCTAGAGTCCGAACCTGAGCGTTTAGGTCAGTTAGCGATGGTCAACCTTTGGGCGAGCATGGTTATGGTTGAGTGTCTGCGTACTTATATTGAAACCTTATCAGAGACTACAGATAGCTGGTTGGCCGCCATCAGACATCCTTACTTAGCCAAAGCCCTAGCTATGATGCATGGTAAACCGAATTATAGCTGGACTACTTGCGAGCTTGCCAAAGCAGTTGGGATGTCGCGTTCAAGCTTTACTCAGCGCTTTAAAGATAAGGTTGGTGTACCACCATTGACTTATTTGATTCAATATCGACTACGTATTGCCGCCCACCATCTACGCTTACCTTACTATAATATTGGCCAAATCGGCACCCTAGTCGGCTACTCTTCAAACTCAACTTTTAGCCAAGCCTTTAAACGGGCTTATGATATGTCACCTAGACAATATCGTCAGCGATATCAAAACTTATCAACACAATAAGTGCCTAAAAATAGCAACATAAACTAAGACGTTATCGCTACAGTTAGCTAAGCTGATGCCGTATACTGATTATCTTAGGTATGAGTTAATCCACCTAAGGATGCCCATGGATGAGCGTTATAAAATCAATATAAGGATAGGTATATGTTAGGGAAGATGATGTATCAGCCGTTGCTGCTTAGTGGTTTGATCGAGCATGCGGCTCAGTATCATGGTGATACCGCTGTATTATCCAAAGAGGTCGATGGCACGGTAACTCATAGTGACTGGCTCACGGTTTCTAACAACGCAAAGCGGATGGCAAATGGCTTGGCGGCATTAGGCCTAAAACCGGCAGATCGAATAGCTACTTTGGCTTGGAATAACCGCCGCCATTTAGAGGCTTGGTATGCTATCTCTGGTAGTGGCATGATCTGTCATACTATCAATCCACGCTTGTTCCCCGAGCAGCTCAGCTACATTGTCAATGACGCCGATGACCAAGCTCTCCTCTTTGATATTACATTTTTGCCGCTGATTATGGCTATTAAAGACAGTCTCAAAGGCCTTAAGCATTTTATATGTTTAGGGGCTCGCGATGATAAAGTGGTAGCACAGTTGCCTGAAACCTTATTTTTTGATGAGCTATTAGAGCAGAGTGCCACTGAGTTTGATTGGCCACAATTCGATGAAACTACGGCAAGCTCGCTATGCTATACCTCAGGGACTACTGGTAATCCTAAAGGCATCTTATACACCCATCGCTCCTCAGTATTGCACGCTATAGCTTTGTGTATGCCTGATGTCTCAGCACTATCTGCTCAAGATGTATTGCTACCAGTTGTGCCCATGTTCCATGTTAATGCTTGGGGAACTCCCTATGCTGCAGCGCTTACCGGCTGCTCTTTAATACTGCCTGGGCCTAATCTAGATGGCGACAGTTTAGTGTCTTTGATTGATGATTATAAAGTGACAGTGGCTCTAGGAGTACCAACGATCTGGCAAAGCTTACTGGCAGCTGCCAAGAATAGGGGTAGCAAACTCGATAGTATGACTCGAACTATTGTCGGCGGCGCAGCTTGCCCACCATCAGTGATTAAGACTTTTCGAGAGGATTTCAATTGTGACGCTATTCACGGTTGGGGCATGACCGAAACGAGCCCTCTTGGCACTATGAACCAGATAAAGGCTAAGCATAAATCCCTTAGTGATAGTGAGATGAATAGGGTGCGCGAATCGCAAGGGCGTCCTCCCTATGGAATACAAATACGCTTGATGGACACTGAGAATCCAGAGCAAGTAGTCGCTGAGGATGGGCATTCTCAAGGTAACTTGCAAGCTCGTGGACATTGGGTAATTAGTGATTACTTCACTGAAAATCCAGAGGCTATTACCGAAGATGGCTGGTTCGATACTGGTGATATTGCTACTATTGATGCTGATGGTTATATGAATATCCGTGACCGAGCTAAGGACTTAATCAAGTCGGGCGGTGAGTGGATATCCTCTGTAGAGCTGGAAAATATCGCTGTAGAACATCCACAAGTTAAGATGGCTGCCGCTATTGCTGCCAAACATGCCCGATGGGGTGAGCGTCCAGTATTGATTGTAGTAAAAGAGCAGGGCTCTAGTGTTGAGGAAGCACAAATTCTAGAGTTTTATAATGGCCGCGTTGCGAGTTGGCAAATACCGGATAAAGTCATCTTTGTCGATAACATCGTATTGAATGGTGCTGGCAAGATGGTAAAAAACGACTTGCGTAGAGAGTATGGTAATGTACTACTGGACTCTTAATACTAGAGTATAGTGATCTTACTACTAAGGTTAACCTATAGAGTTGAATAAGAGTTTTCTAAACTAAAAGCCTCAAAGTTCTATTATAAAAAAAGCCTACAATTTTGTAGGCTTTTTTATATTTAGTTTAGCGCTGATTTAACAGTTGAGTCATCAGGACCGCTAAGCACCAGTCTTATCAAGGCTAGAGTAATAATACAAGTAATAGGCAATACTATCGAATAGGTTCAAGTCTTAAGTGCTCCTCATAAGTACTCAGTATAACTACTTATATAGTCCACTTATCGTTAACAATAGCCACTAGATAAGGCTTACCTTTATAGTCAGCAAAGACTAAGCGCATGGCTTGCCAATCCATTCCAGAATACTTGTCGCTACCAGGATAATAAAACTCAACAAAATCATGGTTTTTGTAAATATTAGTTAGATTATTTAAGCTGTTGCCAAAGCCTTGAAACTGGTTAATTGTAGGCGAGGTTGCTTGGTACTTACTAGCATCAACCCAAGCAGTCAGATAAGCTGGTAGCGGGGTTATATAGAGATCGCCAGTACCGTCTTGCTGTCCCCAAGTAAACTTAATTTTAGAGGCTTTAAGATACTGAGTGAATTGAGCACGGCTAAAAACCTTATCACTCTTGGGGTCGACATAAGCATACATTGAAAAGCGTACGCCACGAGTTGGATGAATTAGCGGTGCAATAGCCTGATAGTTTTTATAAGCAAGCGCTTGCTTGATATAAATCGCATCCTGCATTACTCGCTGCTGGCTAGGAGTTACCGTAGTATTGGATAAATAATCACCGCTGTCCTCAGGGCCAAAAGTCGCATAGACGCTTATAGGAGCGAGTACCAATAACAGTAAGTAGGCTTTTAAATTTAGCATAAGTCTCCTTTAACTAGAACTAGACCCAATAACCATCGGGCGCCTTGGGTAGTTCAACTAGAGTACGGCGTAACGCCTCTGACCACTGACTGCGAATAGTATTAAAATACTCATCGTTGTCATCGATACGGCGACCTTTAGGTAATTTTAGACTGTCATTTTCGTACAATAAAAAATCTATGGGCATACCTACTGATAGGTTTGAGTGAATAGTGGAGTCGAAGGACAGCATCAAAGCTCGGGCTGCATGTCTAGGATCCGTATCATAGCTTACCGACCTATCAAGGATAGGCTTACCATATTTACTCTCTCCCAATTGAAAGAACGGTGTATCCTCAGTAGCTCGAATACAGTTGCCTTCAGGATAAATCCTATACAGCTCAGGAGACTGCCCTTTAATTTGTCCCCCTAGCATGAAGGAGCTAGTGAATGCGCCATCAGTGCCTGCGTTAGCTACTGATTTTGCATGATTCATAATAGAGCGCATACATTCACCGACCATTTGCGCAGCGTCAAACAAGGTAATCACTGTATTGATATTAGGCTCAGCACGCTGATCGATATCATTTTGTAATTTAGTAAAGACGGCTTGCGAGGTGGCGAGACTGCCAGCGGTCTGTAGTACTATAAAGCGCTCACCTTCGATACCATATTGATAGATCTTTTTAAAGGTTGATATATGATCAACACCAGCATTGGTACGAGTATCACTTGCGAAAACCATGCCGTCTTTTAAGCGAATAGCCGCACAATAAGTCATATAAACACCTAGTAAAGTTGTAGTTAAAAAATAATATAGCTTAAGATAATCTGGTCACTAGCACTTGACTATAAAGATTCTCATAGCCGCCACCCATCCGTACACCGCGTACTGGCGCAGTATCTAAGTAGTCGCGTCCAATAGCGACATACACATGTGAGCTGGGCCGGAATAACTGATTTGAGATGTCAAAAGTATACCAATAGCCATCTAGCCAAACCTCTGCCCAAGCGTGGCTTGCCATATGGTTTTCGGTATCATCATATAAGTAGCCTGACACATAGCGCGCTGGAATTTGTTGATCTCGTAAGCATCCTACAAACACATGAGTATGATCTTGGCATACACCAGCACTAGTGGCAAAAGACTCAGCAGCAGTAGTGCCTACATGAGTCACATCTTTGACAAAAGGCATTCTCATTATCAGCTCATTGGCCAGTTTTTTTAGACTATCATGAGTGACCGTTTTTAGATGAGGCGCTGCAAAATCTCGCATCTCCTGCGAGCATTTAGTTAATGGCGTCTGCACAGTAAATAGCAAGTAGGGCACATTATCCATATCCTCTAAGTACTCCGTTTCGGTATTGATCTCAACGATACCGGAGGCTTGCATCTGCAAATTATTGTGCGCTTCATTACGACTTAGGGTCAACCAATCGTTACCAAAGCCGTCTTTTTGCTTGTTCGCCACTTTAGGCAGCATAACATCCCATTTATGAATAATTTGATGGGGCAGTTGCATAGGCGTCATGCGTATATACTGTACGCTGCGCTGCGCCAATTCTTCATAGTAATAGTTAGTCTGATGACTGATTTGTAATTTCATAATAACATCCTTATTTTTATAATAGGCTTAAGTTGATCACGTATCCAAATTACCCAGTCGTTAAATAGTGGCTCAATATTTAGGGTTATTTAGCATTAATAACAGCACTAGACCCCTTGGCGTAGAATAAGATTGAACTCTTTGCTAATAAGGTTGAAATCGCTAAATCGTTTAGATTTAATCATCTGATTGGTCAGACGTATTAGCTCACGCCAGCGCGTATTTTCTGGTAGCTCATTAATCCAGTGCTTAAACTGAAGGCTGACTTCTAGAGAGTTTTCATCTAATAACACCGCTCGTTCAAGTTGCTCAAAGTGGCGTCCTAATTGCCAAAAACAAGTTACGGTAGAATGCTCTTGTTTCATAGCTGCATTACAAGCATATAGCTGCAAGGTTGCCGCCCGATAAGTACCCGCACTGCTAAGTCGCTTGATCAGGTTATAGAGCTCGGCAGTATCTTTGCCAATAACCCCTTTGGCCTCTTGCACATTAGCCTCAATCGACTGCACGACATTAGGGATTATATCTTGCTCAAGATTGGCCATTATTTGTGCTTTCATAGTTTCGAGCGATGCCTCTACATCGGCATTAAAGCCCAGACAACTAACCAAATGCTGTACTT
The DNA here is from genome assembly GCF_019279065.1 of Psychrobacter sp. BF1. Classification (NCBI taxonomy): domain Bacteria; kingdom Pseudomonadati; phylum Pseudomonadota; class Gammaproteobacteria; order Moraxellales; family Moraxellaceae; genus Psychrobacter; species Psychrobacter sp. BF1. The sequence goes on along the minus strand of NZ_JAGYWV010000004.1, from coordinate 81,520 downwards.
GTGATTTTTCAAGATTGCCTTTAATCAGCTGCTTCATGATGCTGTCGTAATAGTAAAGACGCTCGCCATATCTGCCTAGCCATATCAGATGACTAGCGGTAGACAACAGTAGTATCATCGGCGCATCAATTAGATAGTCATAGCCTGCCTCTATTGGCTGTAAGCGATCATAGTACTCAGGGTGGCTAGTAGTATTTTTCTCTAACAGCTTATCAGTGTTGCCAGCTTGCCTATTACTTGCGGGGCTAGCGTCCACGTTATTTTGGTTTAAATCTGTATCATCAATAACCCAAGTGTCTTTGATACCACCACCTTGAGAGGAGTTGACTACTAGTGAGCCCTCAACCATAGCTACCCGAGTCAAGCCGCCAGGCACTATATCTACTGAGCCATCACCATGACTCAAAATAAAGGGGCGTAAGTCAATATGACGTGGGGCAATACCATCGCTGACGGCAGTAGGGTTAGTCGATAGCGAAATGGTCGGCTGAGCAATAAAGCCGCTTGGATTTTCAAGCAAGCGTAAACGATAGTCTTCAATTTCTTCTTTAGTAGAAGTTGGGCCAATGAGCATACCGTAGCCCCCTGATCCTTGAGTCTCTTTTACCACTAGCTTGTCTAAATTATCGAGCACATATTTGAGCTCATCAGGCTTACGACATTGATAAGTTTCAATATTCGGTAAGATAGCTTCTTCACCTAAATAGAACTTAATCATATCGGGAACGAACGGATACAAGCTCTTATCATCAGCCACACCAGTACCAGGAGCATTGACGATAACGACATTACCAGCTCGATAGGCACTCATCAGTCCCGATACCCCTAATATAGAGTTGGACTGGAAGGCTAAAGGATCGATATAAGGATCATCAATGCGGCGATAAATCACATCAACTTGTACTTTGCCGCGAATACCTTGCATATAAACTTTGCTATCTTCCACTACTAAGTCATAGCCATGGACTAGTGGCACATTCATCTCATGCGCCAAAAATGCATGCTCATAATAGGCACTATTAAAGCGCCCTGGCGTTAAGATGACAATCTGGGGATCATACTTGCTGGTTGAGCTGGCAAGACATTTTTTTAATCGGTTTGGATAGTCACTGATGCCTAGAATAGGGGTCTGCGCAAACATATCCGATAATAGGGTTTCTGAGATATTACGACTCTCGAGCATATAAGAGACACCAGAGGGCGTACGTAAGTTATCCTCTAATACGCAAAAGGTACCTGTTTCATCTCGAATCAAGTCGATACCACTGATATGGGAGTAAATAGGCTTATCAAGTTCGATGCCCATCATCCAAGGCTCATAGCAGCCGCTAGCATAGACATAGCTGGCAGGCACAACACCAGCCTTCATAATAGCTTGCTCATGATAAATATCGTGCAAAAATGCGTTGAGCGCAGTGATACGTTGTTTACAGCCTTTTTCTATCAGCTGCCACTCGCTAGCGGCGATAATACGAGGAATGATATCAAACGGAATCATACGCTCGATATTTTTGGCATCGCTATATACCGTAAAGGTAACGCCTTTGCGATAAAAGATGTTTTCGGCTTGTTCATTCAGGTGATTAAGGGCGTCAATATTGATATTATCTAGCCAATCACCTACCGCCTTGGCTACCGGACGGTATTGGCCATCGGCTATTTTTAATTCATCAAAACTCTCAAGCTTTTTGCTAGGGTGTTGCGCAGAATCGTTAGTAGCGTTTGTTTTAGTAGTAGTTACAGTAGCTTGGCTCTGCTGTTGATTGTTTTTTTCAGCAGCGCTGTTATTGGTGCTGTCTGTTGCAGACTGGCTTTGGGATTGACTCTGAGTTGATTTTTTATTCATAAATACCTCACACATCCTTGGCAAAGTTATACATTGTTATAGTAGATGAGGTTACCGCTATTTTATGCTTAATAGCGGCGACAACGTCCGTGTCCTATGTTGACTATACAACGTCTATAGGGCATTACACAACAAGCGTTTGATGGTTTAAGGTTGCCACAGATACGATAAAATACAAATATATCGTGAAGATTTAAACCACTTGTATTTTCTTATCGAATATTCATCCTAATGCTCAATTTTTTGTTTTTATAACCGCCCTCTATAGACAGTTATAAAGCGACGAATATTGACACTGCTGACAGTAGTAATAGTCATGTTTGCTCTATTATTTGCCTAATTATTTGCCTAAGTGAAACCTTAAACCGTCCACTGATCATTGACGATAGCTACTAAATAACGCTTACCTTGATAGTCATCAAATACTAAGCGCATGCCACGCCAGTCCATACCGTTAGATTTTTCGCTGCCTTTACGATAGAAATCAACCACATCTAAGTCTGGGTAGGTGTCGTTGATATTGTTGATCATATTGCCTCTAGACTCAAACTTATTAACGGTTATACGGGCATCATTGAACTTACTGCCATCGACCCAAGTGTCTAAATACGTTGGTAATGGCACAATGAATAGCTCACCAGCACCGTCCAGATCACCCCAAGTAAAGCGGATTTTGGACTGCTGCAAGTACTGGGCGAATTGGGCACGACTAAAAACTTTGTCAGAATCTAGACGTACATAAGCATACATCGACAAGCGCACACCACGAGTCGGGTGAATATCATCGATGATGGCAGCATAATTGTGGCTGGCAAGCGCACGCTGGATATGTAGTGCTTGCTCAGTAAGAGTTTGCTGGCTAGTAACAGCTGGAGGTTGGGACGGAGTGGACGCGCTTTGATCGCTTATACTGGTATCAGTAGCAGGTACTGATTGACAGCCAGTAGCCAGCATTGACAACGCTATACAGCTACTAGTGGCTAGTTTATAACAAGGTGATGTTTTCATAACGATGTCCTCAAAAGCAATGGAGCGCACTAAACCTTACTAATACCATTATGCAGCGGATTAAGGAAGTAGCTATAATGTAAATAGAGCATATGAAGTTATGAATCATGGTGGGTGGATAACATTATGCAAAAATACATAGTGTATGTGTTAGTAGCAATCATTGGCACTGGAATAGCTGTTAGTGCCATAGCCAATGATGTCGAGCTGCAACAGAGACTTATGGCGATGAAAGTAGCTGCTGTCGAAAAGATGTATCAGCAAGATGTCAGTACTGAAGGTATGAATGATCCTATGGTTTTGCAGCAGTATAGCGATCCAGAGCTAAAAGCTGCATTTCAGCTTGCAGACGATTATTTCGATAGAGAACAGCTGAACTGTGGTATTGATTATGATGTGCTATGGGATTCTCAAGATCCTGATTATTCACAAAACAAACAGTTCGCTGTGACTGAGCAAGGCCTAGTTAAAGTTACCTTAGCGCAAGGCAGCACTATTTATTATGAATTATCCTGTGATGATGATGTTTGCCAAATAGCTGATGTAGTTTTAACGAAGAATATTTCTCTAAAATCGCATTTGCTAAACAGCTGTCAGTAAAGATCAGATTAGCTAAATAATAAATGATCAACCTAAAACTAAGACGCGGCTTGGATATTTGGCTATAAAGTATTTTGCTATCATTTAAGTAATCAGCAAAGCATATTAGCTAAGAAGTAATACAGCCGTTAATTATAAGCAAGTGTCATATGAGTAGTAAAAAGCCTTAGAGAATAGCTATTAGGAAACTTATACAAACCGTTAGTTTGTTTTCGCATAATGTATATTATGTTAAATAGACAGTCCCTAATGATACTAGGGATGAGGATGTCATGCTTTAGCAATCATTGGTGGCTTTTATTCTCCCTAACAAAAAGTCCACTGCTACTTTTACTTTGGGCACTGAGTAACGCTGTTTTTGGTATAACAAATAAACAGCCATCTCAGAGTTCTGCGTCACGGTTAGTTGATGCTCAAACTTCAGCTGTTGTAATGCCCCTGACTCAAGATATGATGACAATGCCCACCGAGTAGACATTAGCACACCGTCACCAGCGCTGGCTTTTTTTGCCAGCCATGGCCCATTATTCGAAATCGCTATCGCTGGGCCTGAGACATCATGCCACTGGTCATCAATAATACACAACCACGGGGTCATCCCTAATGGCGTCTTAAAATAAAGGCCCTTATGTTGTTTTAATTCTAATACATGATTCGGCACGCCATTTTTTTCCAAATAGCCAGGTGATGCGACAGGGATAAAACTGTTGTCCATAATGCGTTTTGCAATTACTCGCTCATTTGGTGCGTAACCACCGCGAATCGCAATATCAACATCATCGCGTCCAAGTGTAGATAATTCATCACTTAAGCTGACATCAAGCACAATTTGCGGATATAACGCACTAAACTCATCCAATAAAGGCAGCAATATCTTCTCACCAAAGCCCACCATCGAGCTAATCCGTAAGCGCCCCATTGGCGTTGTCTGATAGCTACGAACCGTCTCCCTACTTTGCTCTAGTTGATTTAATACCTGCTGCATATCGTTATAGTAGACCCGCCCTACTTCCGTCAGCTTAACGAGTCGAGTCGAACGCTTGAGTAATGTTGCGCCCAAGCTCTTTTCCAAATCAGACACCCGCCTTGATAATGAGGATACCGGTACATCGAACACCTTCGCCGCTTTAGTGAAGCTACCTGTTTCGACGACTTTACTAAAATATCTTATGGCCTGCAGCTGATCCAAACTCTATCTCCAGTCAAAAATAGTCACTTACTAACCTGGCAATACTTAACGATTAACTACTAATCGTTAAGTATTCTGCCTTTATTGTTGTCTTAAAAGCAATAGTGATTCATCATTTATGCTATATATCATCATATTAAAAACAGTAATAATAGGTTCAGATTAAGCATGACTACTAAAAACAAGCTTCACGTTAATGACGGAAGAATAATTTATGATTACTTTGCACGGCTTTGCCGCCAGCAATTCCTACAATATAGTCAAATATGCCCGGATTTATGCAGCGTGTAAAAGCTCAGATACAAGCTACCCAATCTGAATAATGCCGATAACAATGAAATACAATCTATACCAATAAAAGCAGTGATGCCATCCATCATTTGCAGGAGTAAAAATTATGACTGATAAAAATATCCAATTGGTTTCAACCATTAGTGATGACCATAAATTAACGCTTACCTTACAAGACATCGATATGCCACAGCCTAGCGCCGATGAAGTTGTCGTTCGCATTGAAGCCGCACCATTGAACCCGTCTGACTTTGGGGTTATGTTCAGCATGGCTGACATGTCAACCGCTGTACAGACAGGCACTGAGCAAAACCCTATTGTGACCGCTGATGTTCCTACCAAGTTCATGCCAGCCCTCAAAACACGGGTGAATAAAGACACACCTGTGGGTAATGAAGGTGCAGGTACGGTTGTCGCAGCAGGCTCATCGCCAGCCGCCCAAGCGCTAATGGGCAAAATGGTTGCGGTGATTGGTGGCGGCACTTATCGTCAGTATCACTGCGTTAATGTAAAAAGTTGCTTAGCATTAAAAGAAGGCACAACGGCTAAACAAGGTGCTTCTTCTTTTGTGAACCCACTTACTGCACTGGCAATGGTTGAAACTATGCGTGCTGAGGGTCACAAGGCCATCATTCACGCGGCAGCAGCGTCTAGCCTTGGCCAAATGCTTAACCGTATCTGTATGGCTGATGGTATTGATTTGATCAATATCGTGCGTAAGGATGAGCAAGAACAACTATTGCGTGATATGGGCGCAAAATATGTAGTTAACTCAAGCAGCGATACATTCATTGCCGATTTAACGGCAGCGATTACCAAAACAGGCACCACAATTTCATTCGACCCTATTGGCGGCGGTCAGTTATCCAGCGATATCCTAAACTGTATGGAAGCGGCTATCACTGCTGATGCAGAAGAATACAGCGTTTATGGTTCCACTACTTTTAAACAAGCATATATTTATGGGGCATTAAACCGTGGCCCTATCACATTGAACCGCAACTTCGGTTTTGCTTGGGGTGTAAACGGATTCTTATTGTTCAATGCACTGGGTAAACTGGGCGCTGAAACGGTCAAGTCCATGCGCAAGCGTGTAGCAGAAGAAATCACCACTACCTTTGCCAGTAGCTATACGCATGAAGTTACGCTGCAACAAGCGTTACATTTACAGTCGATCAAAGCTTATGGTAAACAAGCCACTGGCGAGAAGTACTTAATCACGCCTCAGGGCTAATGATTGGTTAAAGGCAGTTACTTAAACAATGACTTTGAAATAAAAAAGCAGATATCAATTATGATGTCTGCTTTTTTTTGCTTGTTAAAAATTTATTCTACAACGGTAGGTGGTAAGTATATGGTAAATTCATTTATCGGCTCTATTAACACGCTATAAGGAGTCTTTTGCTCTGTTTCATCGACTATACCTAGATCAGATAAAAGCTTGAAATTAGCTGACTTTAGCTTTGCCGGTTTGACTTTGAGTTCTTTATGCCATACTCGATAGGTGCCTACTTTGTTGTCCCTTCGATAATAGAATCCACACAGAGGATGCGTAAGATAAACCAATGCTGATTCAGCATCAGGAAAACCCGAAAATGCTATTTCATCGAATTCTGATTGTACTAGGTCAACGGAAGCTTCAGCCCAACTGGATGAGGTTTCCATGTGGTACTTTTCATACAGTCCGGTTGATTCGTTTAAGGAGCAATCGAAGTGTACGCTTCCATCATGCCACGGTAAATTCCATAAGTATCTAGGAATCATTAAAGTCCAAGAATCAAGTGTTGTCCCAAGAAACCATACACAACGCTCACTAGTTTCAGTATCGATAATATAAATACGATAGTTGGTTTGCCCCATGGTAAATTTTGGAAAAGGAAAAACAGCTGAAGTAAAATCAACATCGATAAAGGGTACTACTGATACTAGCCCCATATTTTTGCCATTTATTTCCACCACGTCTAGTTGAAATCGATCAGGAAACATTCCTTTGAATCTACTCTCTGATACGGCATAGGTTATGATCGCGAAATGCTTCAAACCACAAAGAACGTCTATACCCTTTGGCTTGGGTCTCTGTGTCATAGAATCTTTTAACTTACGTGCTTCTTGCACAATATCTCCTTTACCCTGTTGTTTAGTAGTGCCACTGAATAATCTTATTGTAAACAATTGATTGTAAATATCAAAATACTGAAGTCAGCGCAAGATGACATCAATACTCTGCGATAGACTATTCCTTTATTGTTGAGATAGTGTTTCTCCATCTCTTTACTTTTAGTTATTCTACGCAGCAGTATTAACAATCATTCTCAAAATAATTTACTGCAAATTTGCACAGAACAGCACTATCACCCTGATTAAGGTATTCTGTGCGAGTACAGGAGCATGGTTTTTGGTGTAAATATGCCGAAGGCCTCTATTGCCAATAGCAAACAGCACTCTTACTTTTAATCTATGTGAAGTTTATTCCTTCAAACGCCATATATATCAACAAAAAAATAGCTTACTGCTTCTTTCTGCACTACACTATAATCATCCCCAAGTGAACCTTGGGGATGATTTTGCCTTAGATCATTATATTTAAAAGGATCGCTAATTTAACTAATGAATAACAGTGTCCATATTAGTGTCCAGTAGCTATTTATGCTTGCCAAAAGGCACTTTTCAAGATTTCTAAAATGGGCGCAAAGATTATTCTAAATATCAGCATACGGATAACAGACTAACACTCACCTTGCTTATAAAGCTTACGGATATACATCATGGCTGTCGACAACTTAAATGATATTAATAAACTTGAATGCCGGGATAACGATTATTCAGTAAGTATTTCAGGTGTTGCAGGTTTAAGTGTGCGCATCTACCCAAACGGCAAAAAAGAATACTACCTTCGTTATACTCATCCACATATCGATGGTAAGCGACCTAGAATGATGCTTGGCAAGATCAATGATATTAGTTTGTATGAGGTTAAGTATAAAGCCGAGTCCATACTCAACATGGTTGCCAAGGGTGTTGACCCTAAGGCTGTACAGCAACAACAACAAGTGAATAAATATGCCCATCTAAAAAACGCCACGTTTTCTGAGGTTGCCCAAGCTTGGCGAGACCACAAGACATCAAGTGGTCATAAAGGCAAATCTAACAAACTCTCATTTAGTGAGTCGACACTGGAATATTGGGATTTATGTCTAGGATATATGTGTCGCGAGATTGGCGACTTAAGAATGAACGATATCACCAGCGAGATGATATTAACGGTGTGTGAGGCTATTCAAAACAATCAAAATCAGGCAACCTTCGTGGGTGCTAGCACTCGTCTTTATACGGAAAAAGTATTTTCATTCGCTGTCGCAAGAGGATTATGCGATAAGAATGTGGCTATTGATACACGTGGCGAGCTAGCACCTGCCAGCTCAGGCAACCACTTACCAGCTATTACCAAACCTGATCAGTTTGCCACTCTCCTAAATGATATGTGCACTTTTAAAGGGGCAAATAAAATCACTTTGGAGGCAATGAATTTACTACCTTACGTGTTTGTGCGTAGTATCGATTTGCGGTCTATGCGCTGGCAGGATATAGATTGGGATAATAAGCTATGGGAGTTCTCCCCTACTAAAGGCGAAGGTCGTGAGGATATGGTATCGCAATTGGTCGTACCATTAGCCACTCAGGTGATGCAACGTTTACGCAGCATTCAATCGGATACAGGTCATAATGAATATGTGTTTGCCTCAATGCGCGCCTCAAGCAATCCTTATATTAGTAAAGCGGCGCTAGTACAAGTATTTCATAGACTTGGCTATAAAGAGGTTCAATGTGCTCATGGCTTTCGGGCATCAGCTAAAACCTTGCTTATGGAACAACCTGAGTTACGCTATTCGGATATCGTAACAGAGTTACAGCTGGGCCATAGGATAAAGGACACACATGGTGGTGCTTATAATCGATTAGATGAGATCGATACTCGAGTACGAATGATGCAAGATTGGGCTGACTATATAGATAAACTACGAGATCTTCCTAAAAAGGAACCTTAGTACTTTATATATGAGAATACGTTTAAGGTGCTATACAAGCGTTGAAGCATAGCCTTTGTAACAAGTGCTTACGCCCCTTTCTGAGCCTGCTACTCCCTCTAAAAAAAGTTCCCTATCGTAAACGGCCATTTAAAGTAAGAGGTTAAGATATGCTTATAATAAAATATATATCGTTCGAAGATCACCAAGATTTTAATGATTTTGAATTACAAAATGATGAGTATTTTAACTTAGCAGTTAATCTGCTAGTAGGTAATGAGCTTGGGAGTGACATATACTATTTTGATTTAGTAAGTGATTACAGAGAAAGTTCTGATATAAAAGTTATCGAGCACAATGATATTTATTTTAGAGAAAAAGGTATATTCGTAACGAAGGTATTTAATAAGTATAGTTTATTTGATTTCATTAAAAATTTAGTGGAAAAAAATACCTATAATAAAAACTCAAATGAACAGTCCAATAACTTATCAAAATATTTTCATTGGGAGTTTGATAACTATGTTCCCTATATAGATTAATCTGCTTTCTAGATACGATTGGAAAGTTCAAAATATTATTAAATAAACTATTGCATGACTGCGAGTCATATTATTGCTGAGCTACCGCCTTATATAAGCTTATTATATACTCTTAGGATATAGTCTAAGGGTATTGCTAAGCTGATATTGTAGATAAATTTATAAACCAGCACTACTTATGTTAAAGGTAGATAAAATACCACCAAATGCAGCTTTTTTATTGGCTATAGAAAATACAACAAAGGTATACCCTAATTATGGATCTAAAACAGATTAAGGCTTTTGTTGCAATCGCTGAATTACAGAGTTTTAGTGCGGCTGCCAAGTCCACAGGGCTATCACAGCCAAGTCTCAGTCGGCTGTTAAAACAGCTGGAAGCTGATATTGGTGTCGAGCTGATTAATCGTTATCACCGACCACTACAGATGACAGAAGCGGGACTATTTTTTTATGACAAAGTAAGCGCTGTACTGACCGAGCTGTCGACTATTACTAATATGACTCAGCGGCTGGCAGCACCTAACGCAACGCTCAATATTGGCTTTGTGCCCTCAGTACTCTACGGTCTGCTGCCAGAAGTTATCGCCACCCTAAAGCAACATAGCACTAGTCGCAGTAACAACAATAGCAATAGCAATAGTTGCAATAAAGACGGTAAACCCTCGAAACTTGCCAGTACCGACTACCCTACTGATATCGAAGTCAACCTTAAGGATATCAGCTCCTACCAACAAGTTGAGGCGCTAAAATCGGGTGAGATAGACGTGGGTTTTAGCCGCTTCCCTCACCAGGATCCATGGATTCAGCAGATTTTGTTACGCTATGAGCGTTATGTAGTCGCTCTGCCAAAAGCGCATCCTCTCGCTCACACTAAAGACCAGCGTTTGATTGATTTGGTCAATAACCGCTTGATTTTATATCATCAAACGCACTTGCCAGCGCAGATAACTGACATAACCAACATAAGTGCTGGTGCTTTTACCGTTAGTACAACAGCCACTCACGATAACCAGCCAACCGCGCCCAACGCCAACCGCGCTAAGACTACAGCAGCTCATAGTGCGACTGAACCTTTGCTAAACCTGTTTGCTCAATATGGTATTACCCCATTTACCACCACTAAGGTGAGTGATTTACAAGTGGCGCTGGGGCTAGTTGCTGCTGGTGAAGGCATTACTTTAGTGCCTGCTAGCTTGCAAAACATGCGTACTGATCAGATTAGCTATCAGCGTCTGATTCACGAAAATGTTACTTCCCCTATTTATTTACATACCCTAAAAGACTTTAGCCATCCTAAGGTTCTCAACTTACTAAACGCGATTTATGAAGTTTATGAAAAGCGTGGTATTACTTATCGGCGGCAGCAGTTTGTGTAAAAGTTAAGCACTCAAAACGGATAGTTGGTTTAAGCCACGAAAATAATTATTATCCTTAATTAAGTACGCTATGCTAAAGTTACCACTATTTCTCTTTATTGATAAACTTTAATCGGCAGAATTTGTAGCAAGCTCTCACAGGTCAGTGCTAGCTTGCCATATTTTATATTTGGGGTACTCATGACCACACAACGAATCAACAATTCAGATGCAACAGCTAGTGCTGCACAAGAAGGCTTTAGCTGGCGTATATTTGGGCCTGGAATTTTAATGGCGACGGCAGCTGTTGGAGGCTCACATCTCATTTCGTCCACGCAAGCCGGTGCTATTTATGGTTGGCAGTTGGCTATCATGATTATTTTAGCCAACGTTTTTAAATATCCATTCTTTCGTTTCGGTACTGACTATGTCTATGATACCGGCGAGAGCCTAATTGCTGGCTATGCCAAACGCTCAAAAGCCTATCTTTGGATTTACTTTATTCTCTCGATTCTGTCGGCGGTGATTAGTACGGGCGCCGTATCCTTAATTGCTGCGGTGATCTTAGGCTTTATGCTACCTGCCTCTATTGGCTTATCAACGATTGCTTTGGCACTGATAGTAACTGCGGTATGCTGGGTGTTTTTGATAGCGGGTCACTATAAGCTGCTTGATGGGCTGACCAAATGGATTATGCTTGCCTTGACGGCGGCAACCTTAGCAGCGGTAATTATTGCTGCTGGCAAGCCAACGGTAGTGACTCCAGATTTTGTTGCTGCTTCTCCTTGGAACTTAGCGACCTTGGGTTTCATTGTAGCGCTAATGGGCTGGATGCCAGCGCCACTTGAGTTCGCGGCAATTACCTCTATGTGGACTTCAGCTAAGAGAAAAGCTGATAATACAACTAAGCGTCAAGGGCTGCTTGATTTCAACGTTGGCTATGCGATCTCTGCTATTTTGGCGTTGTTCTTTTTAGCATTAGGAGTATTTGTACAGTACGGCTCGGGTCAAGAGATTCAGATTGCTGGTGGCGCTTATATCGACCAGCTTATTAGCATGTATACGAATACTATCGGTGAATGGTCACGCCTATTAGTCGCCTTCGTGGCCTTTATGTGCATGTTCGGTACTACGATTACTTGTGCAGATGGTTACGGACGTGCCAATGCCGAGTGCTGGCGCTTGCTAAAAGGTGAAAGTGAGATTAATAAAAAACAAGTCGCCTTTTGGACCACTTACGCTGTCGGTGGTGGCTTGGTTATCATTAGTTTCTTCGCAGGACAGTTAGGTACTATGCTGAAATTCGCTATGATATCCGCCTTTGTGTCGGCACCTATTTTTGGTTGGCTTAACTATTCGTTGGTTAAGAGCCATCAAAAACTATCACCCGGTATGAATGCTTTATCGATTGCTGGCTTGATATTCTTAGGCGGTTTTGCACTATTGTTCTTAGCCAATCTTGCTGGGCTATTCGGTTAACATTATCTGTTTCAGACCTCATTTAGCAATATTAAAATTAATAACATAGTATTAATCAAAGCCCTTATAGCTTAGCTATAGGGGCTTTTTTATTTACCTAATTACCAATTACTGATTAATGGTCTTGGCATTAGTAATATTAATATTAGTAGACAGCCCCTCTAAGCCTCTATAGATACACGAGGGTTAATTGTAACCAGATGTAAATATTATCTAACTATTATTCACTCCATTTTGGTCGTTATGAATAACGCAGACATTAAACAACTGTTTTATAGATATAATTATTCATAAAACAGATAGATTAAATTTTTTTAAATAGTTGATATTTATTAACTAAACAATAGCCCTTTAATAGCTCTTTAAAAGTGCTTGGATTATCTATAGTCTAAAGGTATTCAGGCATTGTACAGATACCCTACGCCGAGCCTACTTTATCGTTGTATTAAAAATATACCGTATTAAAAAATTTTATATTAAAACCAGCTAAGGATTATAAAATGACTTCAATTTCAGCAGGCGCGCGCTTTCGTAATGCCATGCAACAGCAAAACACTAACAACCAACCATTACAAATAGTCGGTACTATCAATGCTTATACGGCTATGATGGCCACTCAAGCTGGTCATAAAGCTATATATCTTTCTGGTGCTGGCGTAGCCAATGCTTCATTTGGTCTACCAGACTTAGGGATGACTAGCCTAGATAATGTATTAGAGGATGCTCGTCGTATTACTGACGCGGTCGACACACCTTTACTAGTAGATATCGATACTGGCTTTGGTGGTGCGTTTAATATCGCTCAAACCATTCGCAAAATGGAAAAAGCTGGGGTTGCAGCCGTGCATATCGAAGACCAAGTAGCTCAGAAGCGCTGTGGTCATCGCCCTAATAAAGAAATCGTTAGTATCGCTGAGATGGTCGATCGCCTAAAAGCAGCTATGGATGCCAAAACTGACGAGAATTTTGTAGTTATGGCCCGTACTGACGCTTTATCGGTTGAAGGGTTAGATGCTGCGGTTGAACGTGCACTGGCCTTTCAAGAAGCGGGCGCGGATATGATCTTTGCTGAAGCTTTGACTGATATCGAGATGTATCGCAAGTTCACTGATGTGTTAGATATTCCAGTACTAGCTAACATGACGGAATTTGGTCAGACGGATCTTTATACTACTGAGCAGCTACAAGGCGTTGGTGTTGATATGGTGTTATATCCATTGTCAGCCTTTCGAGCGATGAATAAAGCCGCCTTGAACGTCTATCAGCATATTCTCTCTGATGGCACACAAGACAAAGTCGTCGATACTATGCAAACCCGTATGGAGCTTTATGATTTCTTAAACTATCATGAGTTCGAGCAAACTCTAGACAAACTATTTGCCGATAATAAATAAACGACTCATTTTACTAGCAGCAGTCTACTAGTAGCAGTAAACCGTACTATTCAAGCGCTGATTTAATCATAGACGACCGTACTCAGCGCTTGATCTAACAGCAAGTAACCGTTTTTACTTACCCTAAGCTACCAACAAAAGGAATTTACTATGGCAGCACAAAACCAATCAGCAAAAGTATTGTCAGGCGCAGGTCTTCGTGGTCAAGTCGCAGGCAAAACAGCATTATCTACAGTCGGAAAATCAGGCTCTGGTCTGACTTATCGTGGTTACGATGTCTCAGAGCTGGCAGACAAGTGCATCTTTGAAGAAGTCGCTTATCTATTGCTATACGGCAATCTACCGACTCAAAGCGAGCTTGATGCTTATCAAGCTAAGCTTAAAAAGCTACGTGGCCTACCACAGCCGTTAAAAGACGTGCTTGAGCGTATCCCTGCTGATGCGCATCCGATGGATGTATTGCGTACTGGTTGCTCTATGCTAGGTAACCTTGAGACTGAAATGGATTTTGCCGAAGAAAACGATCAAGCTGATCGTATGCTAGCGGTTTTCCCTTCTATTATTAACTACTGGTACCGCTTCACTCATGATAACGTGCGTATCGAAACTGAGACTGATGATGACACTATCGGTGGTCATTTCCTACATCTGCTCAAAGGTGAAAAGCCAAACGAGCTGCACGAAAAGGTTATGAACGTCTCTTTGATTCTTTATGCTGAGCATGAGTTCAATGCTTCAACCTTTACTGCTCGTGTCTGTGCTTCTACTTTATCTGACATTCATTCTTGTATCACTGGTGCCATTGGTTCTCTACGAGGTCACTTGCATGGCGGTGCTAATGAGGCAGCAATGGATATGATTGCTGGCTTTAACTCAGCAGATGAAGCAGAAACAGAAATGATGGCTATGCTGGCGCGTAAAGATAAGATTATGGGCTTTGGTCATGCGATTTATAGCGAATCAGATCCACGTAACGTGGTCATCAAGGGCTGGGCTGAGAAACTAGCAGCAGACGTTGGTGATGAGGTGCTCTACCCTGTATCGGTACGCTGTGAAGAAGTGATGTGGCGTGAGAAAAAACTGTTCTGTAACGCAGATTTCTTCCATGCGTCAGCCTATCACTTCATGGGTATTCCAACTAAGCTGTTCACCCCTATCTTTGTCTGCTCGCGCCTAACGGGTTGGGCCTCGCATGTGTTTGAACAGCGGGCTAATAACCGTATCATTCGCCCAAGTGCCGAATATATCGGTGAAGAATTACGTTCTGTGCCTGATATCAGTGCGCGTTAATTTGAAGTTTTAACTTTCGATGTTAAGTTATAGGGTGGGTTAACGAACCATAACTCGCCCATGCATCAAGGTTTAATAGGGTGTGTTCTATATACCATTGATTGGTGCGCGGGGCACACCCTACTCTTCTTTATATACAGTTGAATTTTTGATGAAAAAAATAGAGCGCCGTCAAGATCTTATTGATACTTTCAAGTTTATTTCTTATTCTTCAACTCTTTTGAATAAAGAAATTGATAGTGAAATAGTTTGTAGAATTGACTCAGTTGATTGGAGTCAATTTCTAACATCTTACGGTAGTGCTGAGCCTTTAGTACCAAAAAGCTTAAAAGCCTTATTTTCTGATAATAACGATATTTCACTTCCTGCGGCACATTATCTGTTATGCGCTCTAGGTGACAAAGATGTTTCATTTTCACCAGCAACGTTTCCAGCATATGAATTTTTAAGAAAATCATTGCTTGATTGTGATGACTTAATAAAAGTATCAGTCTTATATATTTTAACAGGAATTGCATTTGGTGTAACTTATGCTGATTATGAAGAAGACCAAGGATTCTTTAAATTAGATCTAGATTATCAAGCGAAATATCCTTTAAAAGACTTTGAAATTAAGTTGCTTGCTCATCTTAAAGCTGACTTACCTATTTTTGAAAAATTAGCATTACATGAAAACCAGTCGATATCTGAAGATAGTATTTATATTTGTGAATGTTTGAACCTCTAATACTCGTACTACAAAATAACCCCCATTCCAAACAGCTAATTGCCAAAGGTGAATTATGGACAACGCTCTAGTACAACCGATGAACGATCACTTCAAAAAGCCTTTACCTG
The DNA here is from genome assembly GCF_019279065.1 of Psychrobacter sp. BF1. Lineage (NCBI taxonomy): Bacteria > Pseudomonadati > Pseudomonadota > Gammaproteobacteria > Moraxellales > Moraxellaceae > Psychrobacter > Psychrobacter sp. BF1. The sequence continues at coordinate 65,664 of NZ_JAGYWV010000004.1, read as the reverse complement.
ATACCGAGCTGCATTATTTTGATACTCGCGAAGCCGTTGAAAATATTCAGGCTGGCGCGTATGACAAGCTCCCGTTTTGCTCAAAGGTATTGTGCGAAAACTTAGTGCGTCGTTGCCCACCAGAGGATTTAACCGCTGCGCTAGAACAACATATCGAAGGTAAGCAAGACCTTGATTTTCCTTGGTATCCTGCTCGTGTCGTTTGTCATGACATCTTAGGTCAAACAGCCTTTGTTGATTTAGCGGGCCTACGGGATGCTATCGCTGAGCAAGGGGGCGATCCATCAAAAGTTAATCCTATCGTACCAACGCAATTGATTGTTGACCACTCCTTAGCGGTTGAACATGCGGGCTTTGAAGAAGATGCTTTTGAAAAAAACCGAGCTATCGAAGAGCGTCGTAACGATGACCGCTTTCACTTTATCAACTGGTGCCAGTATGCCTTTGATAACGTCAACGTCGTGCCACCCGGTAATGGCATTATGCATCAAATCAACTTAGAGAAAATGTCGCCAGTAGTGCAAGTGGTACAGAACAAAGCCGGTCAACAGGTTGCCTTCGCTGATACCCTAGTCGGTACTGATAGTCATACGCCTATGGTCGATGCGTTAGGGGTGATCTCTATCGGTGTTGGGGGCTTAGAAGCTGAAAGCGTGATGCTTGGTAATCCGTCATATATGCGACTACCGGATTATGTTGGTGTCAAACTCATCGGTAAATTGCAAAAAGGCATAACGGGTACCGATTTAGTACTCGCGATGACCGAATTCTTACGTGATGCTGGAGTGGTTTCGACTTATATCGAATTCTTCGGTGAAGGCGCCCGCCAGCTCAGCGTTGGTGATCGTGCCTCTATCTCCAACATGACCCCTGAATATGGCGCGACCGCAGCGATGTTCTATATCGATGAGCAAACCATCGATTATTTACGCTTGACTGGTCGTAGCGAAGCACAAATCAAACTAGTCGAGCAGTATGCTAAGCAAACTGGCCTATGGGCTGATGGCATGGAAAAAGCCGAATACGCCCGTGTGCTTGAGTTTGATTTGTCAGCAGTAGTACGGAATATGGCCGGTCCCTCGCGTCCACATGCTCGCGTATCGACGACCGACTTAGTCGCCAAAGGTATCGCCCACGGCGCTGATGAAAAACTACCAGAGCCAAAAGACGGTATGATGCCCGACGGCGCAGTTATTATTGCCGCTATCACTAGCTGTACTAACACTTCCAACCCACGCAATATGGTGGCTGCTGGACTAGTGGCTCGTAATGCTAATGAAAAAGGTCTGTTGCGTAAGCCTTGGGTGAAGTCCTCTTTAGCCCCTGGTTCTAAGACCGTAAAAATGTATCTAGAAGAAGCTGGTCTGATGTCTGAGCTGCAACAGATTGGATTCGATGTGGTCGGCTTTGCTTGTACTACTTGTAATGGTATGAGTGGCGCACTCGACCCTGATATCGAAAAAGAGATTATCGATAACGACTTGTTTACTACGGCTGTGTTATCGGGTAACCGTAACTTTGATGGTCGTATCCATCCTTATGCTAAGCAAGCATTCTTAGCGTCACCGCCATTGGTTATCGCTTATGCTATCGCTGGTAATATTCGCTTCGATATCGAAAAAGACTCATTAGGCCAAGACCAAAACGGTAATGATGTTTATCTAAAAGACATCTGGTTCGATGATGATGAAGTTGATGCTATCGTTGCTGCAGCCGTGAAACCCGAACAGTTCAATGCGGTGTATATACCGATGTTCGATGAAGCCAAAAAAGATACAGGCAAAGCTTTAAGTCCACTATACAACTGGCGTGAGCAAACCACTTATATCCGTCGTCCGCCGTATTGGGAAGGCAAAATGGCAGCGATGAATAAGCTAAAAGGCATGCGTCCATTAGCGGTGCTTGGTGATAACATCACCACCGACCATTTGTCACCGTCGAATGCTATCTTAGGGGACTCAGCGGCTGGCGAGTATCTTGACACTATGGGTCTACCGTCTGAGGACTATAACTCTTATGCCACCCATCGCGGTGATCACTTAACGGCTCAACGTGCTACTTTTGCCAATCCAAAACTGCTTAATGAAATGGTACGTGATGGCAGTGATAATAAGAGCGGTGATGTTATTCAAGGCTCTCTAGCTCGCGTTGAGCCCGAAGGTCAAGTCATGCGTATGTGGGAAGCCATTGAAACCTATATGAACCGTAATCAGCCGCTTATCATTATCGCAGGTGATGGCTATGGTCAAGGCTCAAGCCGTGACTGGGCTGCTAAAGGCGTGCGTTTAGCCGGGGTGGAAGTAGTGGTCGCTGAGGACTTTGAGCGTATCCATCGTCAAAACTTAGTTGGTATGGGTGCTCTACCATTACAGTTCGAAAAAGGCGTTACGCGCAATACGCTTAATATCGACGGTACCGAAGTATTTGATGTGACCGGTGAAGTATCTGCTGGCGGTATGATGACGCTAGTGATTAACCGTACTGACGGCAGCAAAACGGAAGTGCCTATCATCTGCCGTTTAGATACTGCTGATGAAGTGAAGATGTATAACGCAGGCGGTATGCTGCAGCGCTTTGCTAAAGAGTTTATCGATGGTACGTTAGATATTGCTTAGTTTTTTAGCACTCTAAGCTGATAAATACAAAGGAGCCGATGTTGTATAGTTTATATAGCATCGGTTTTTTGACACTTATTGATATACTTTTATATATAGCGTAACATGTACTGTTTATTGTACAATTTCTGGAGATTATTATGAGAGTTGTTAGTTTTTCAGAAGCTAGAAAGCATTTGAAGTCGGTTTTAGATGCTGTCAATGACGATGCCAATGCCACTATCGTGACTCGTCGTGATGCCGATGATGCCGTCGTGATGTCACTTGATTATTATAATAGCTTGATGGAAACCGTCTATTTATTGAGGTCCCCTGCTAACGCTACTCACTTAGCAGAGTCTATTGCTCAATATCAAGCGGGCAAAACGGTAGTACGTGAATTAGTTGCTGATACTGATATAAGTACTGAAACCGATACTGAAGACGCTTAATATTACAAGGCAGGGTTATGAGCGAACAATTAGCGTGGACGGATGCTGCTTGCAAAGACTATTTATACTGGCAGACGCAAGACAAAAAAACACTCAAACGTATTAACAAGTTAATTATAGAATGTAAACGAAGTCCTTTTGCAGGCATTGGTAAGCCTGAAGCTTTAAAAGAAAATCTGTCAGGGTTTTGGTCGCGACGTATTGATGATGCCAATCGCTTGGTATACGCCGTTGATGAGAATCACTTGACTATTATTTCTTGTCGTTATCATTATTAGATTTTTCATTAGGAATGACAGCAAGAAAAAGTAATTCTCACTTTATCCAAACTTATAAGGTTCAATCCTACCAGCAGCAACTTGTGCTTGTGCAATTAATAGTTGTCTAACAAACTCATAGAATAAATCAGGATTGTCTTGCATGATTTGTTGAGTTTTAGCCGAATTTTTATTTAGCTTTATATCTTTTGTCATAATAATATCTATTTTTAGCTAATTAATGTCATTCCATACTACTAATAAATTTGTCAGTAAACCTTGAAGATTCAATATTATATAAAGGACTAATTATAATGACCCAACCAAAATTCGCCCCGCAAATATCTGTCCCTGCTACTTATATGCGCGGCGGCACCTCAAAAGGTACGTTTTTTAAACTATCTGACTTACCTAAGCGTTGCCAAGTGGCTGGCGAGGCTCGTGATAAGTTTTTGCTACGGGTCATCGGTAGCCCTGACCCTTACGGTAAACAAATCGATGGCTTGGGTAATGGTAGCTCAAGTACTTCTAAGACGGTGATCTTGTCCAAGTCAGAAAAGGATGATCACGATGTCAATTACCTGTTTGGCCAAGTCAATATCGCCAAGCCAATGATAGATTGGGCAGGCAACTGTGGCAATTTGACGGCGGCGGTTGGTGCTTGTGCCATTAATATGGGTCTAGTCGCTGCGCAAAAAATCGCTGACAGTGCCACTAGCGGTATCTGTGAAGTGCGGATTTGGCAGCAGAACATCGGTAAGACCATTATCGCTCATGTACCTGTGTATCAAGATGAGCAAGGTAATGTGCAAGTGCAAGAGACGGGTGATTTCGAATTAGATGGGGTGACTTTCCCAGCTGCTGAGGTCAAGATCGAATTTATTGATCCGGTAGACTCATCAAGCGCTATGTTCCCAACAAACAATCTAGTAGATGACTTTGATGTCTCTGGCTGTGGTTTAAGTGCCGATAGCGTCAAAGCGACTTTTATTAGCGCCGGTATCCCGACTATTTTTCTTAAGGCTGAAGACTTAGGATTAACCGGTACTGAGCTGCAAAGTGAGGTTAATAGTGACAGCCAGCTACTAGCTAAGCTTGAGACCATTCGTGCGCTAGGCGGTGTCGCTATGGGATTATTTAAAGACGTCACTGAGGCGCAAAGCAGTCAGCATATCCCCAAAATTGCTTGGGTGGCTCCTGCTGCCAGCTATACGGCTTCTAGTGGTAGCAACGTTTCTGCCAACGATATTAATCTAGTAGTACGGGCGATGAGTATGGGTCAATTGCATCATGCTATGATGGGCACCGCAGCAGTAGCTATCGCCGCCGCCGCTACTACGCAAGGCACGCTAGTTAACCAAGCAGCGGGCGCTGGCGAGCTTAACGAAGTGCGTTTTGGTCATCCCTCAGGTACGCTACTAGTTGGTGGTAAGACTGAGCAAGTCGATGGACGCTGGCAAGCCAAAAAAGTATCGATGAGCCGCTCGGCACGACGTATTATGGTCGGTGAAGTCTTTGTCGCAGCGGATGCTTTTTAGCTTTTGCTTTTAGCTGTACATAACTGGACCTAACTATGCATAGCTATGGGTAACATTTTAAATCCGCTTGATTAATCTAATAGCTACTACCATAAAGGGATTGCCAATAAGCGGTCCCTTTATAGCTTATTAGTCCTAGACCGTTTTTTAGCTTAAAATTATTGTTTAAGAGCCGCTATTACTTGCTCATTATAGGGGCTATATTGAGTAGCTCATGTTACCTACTAGCCTTATGGCTATATTTTCGGAAAAAAGTATAGGATAATACTATTGACCATCAAGCTGGTTATTGACCATTTTCGGGTTTTAGCTCGCTAGTTATTTACTAGCACTATGCCCCATCAGTGCTAGCCCCTATTTAAATACTGAGATTTGTACACCCAACGCTATGCCAACAACCCCTGAACTTAGTAAATCACCATTCGATAAAAAGCCGCCAGTCAAAAAGACTGAGCGTAGGGCTTTATTATTGGATATCCTCAAAAAGCTGGCAGTATTTGCCGCTCCGTATAAAACCTTAATTATTCTGACTTTAGTACTAACAGTGCTTGGCTCTTTTACAGCGCAGGTCAACGCTTTTGTATTGCGCTATACCGTCGATACCTTGACTGAGATTTCTACTCTTGCCGATCCTTGGCAAGCTGGCGTGCGTATGCTGGGTATCATCAGCGTGGTGCTATTGACTAAGGAGGTGCTAGCAATATTTGTGTCCTTTGGTCAGCGCTATTTCGGTGAAAAGATTCGGATTAACCTATCACGCGACTTATCTCAAAAGATAATCGAGCGCATTCTTACCTATCGGATGGCGTTTTATACTAGTAGTGAAAATGACAGTGGTAAATTGCAGACTCGTATTGATATGGGGGTTAGTAGCCTAACCAGTCTTGTGCAAAACTTCTTTATCGATATGCTCCCCCTATTTGCTAGCGCTATCGTCTCGCTTGTTATCATGTTTTTAACCAACATTTGGGTAGGCTTGGTCGGTCTTATTATTATTCCAATCTATTTTTTCATTAGTCAAAAACAAGCGCAGCGTCTACAAGGCTTTCGCCGAGAAATGCGTGGCTTTCGAGAAGCTAAAAGCGGTTTAGTCATTTCTTTAATTAATTCAATAAGCGTAGTCAAATCGTTCGTTCGTGAGTCAATTGAAGCCGATAAGCATCTAAAAATTCAAAAAGAGATGACGGATAATCAGCTTAGAATCCGCAGCATTGGCTTTATTTATGATGCCATTAAAACCTTTATTGAGCAGATCGGGGTAGTCGTTATCATCCTACTGACCGCCTACTTTGTATTAAAGGGTGAGATGACTATCGGTATGATTTTATTTCATGTACTGCTCTTTCAAAACGTCGCCGCCCCTATTCGTCAATTACATCGTATCTATGACCAAATCAATAACGCCTTAACTTATGCTGAAGGGTTCTTTGAGATATTAGAAGATGATGAGCAAGTCGAAACTATAGAGGGCATGAGCGGTAAGGATCTTAAAGGCCATATCGAGCTAAAACATGTTAATTTTACTTATCCTAATGGCACTCAAGCGCTAAAAGATGTCAGCTTTACTATCAAACCTAATCGTATTACCGCCTTGGTAGGCTTAAGTGGCGCTGGCAAGAGTACCATTATCAGCTTGCTGGTTAAGTTCTATCAACCGGATTCTGGTACTATCTGCTTAGATGGTCATGATCTAGCAGATTGTGATACTCATGAATTGCGCCAACGTATTGGCTTAGTGCTACAAAGCAATCATATTTTTTCAGGCACTATCAGCGAAAATATCCGCTATGGTGATATTGATGCGAGCGATGATGATATTATTATCGCTGCTAAAAAAGCCTCCATTCATGATCAAATCATGCAATTACCTAACGGTTATATGAGTACCGCAAAGTCACTATCGGGTGGGCAACAGCAGCGTATCGCCTTGGCTCGAATGTTTTTAAAAGATCCCCCGATCGTGTTTCTTGATGAGCCTACCGCCAGTCTAGATGCTATCGCTAGTCAGCAAGTCAAAAAAAGCTTAGATTTGATCAAAAAGGATCGGACGGTAATTATGGTCTCGCATAATATCGCTCAGATTATCGATGCTGATGACTTAGTAGTGATCGAAGATGGCCGAGTGGTCGAGACAGGTACTCATGAAGAGCTATACAGCAAACGTGGTAAGTACTATGAAATCTTTAGCGCTATGTCTGATAGCCTAAACTTAGATAAAATCAGCCAAACCTTAAATAGTTAATCTATGCTGAACAACTATGCTTAAGGCATAAGCATATGTACCCTACCGTTTATGGCGCTATAATAGTTATCGACAGATTTTAGAGCCTTTTATTGTTGTTTACGGTTGTTTACCTTATAGCCGTAGCGTTTAACAGATCAAAATTTTTTAGTAGCCCTACACCCTATCTTTCCATTGCTAAAAGCCCGCTAATTATGACTTGTGAATTTTCTCTAAAAACCTTTGATGAGCTGACTTCAGTTGATATCTATCACATCCTAAAAGCACGTTCGCAAGTGTTCGTAGTGGAACAAAACTGCCCTTATCAGGATATGGACGAGCTTGATTTTGATTGTCTGCATTTGATCGCCCATAACAACGAAGCCTTAGTGGGCTATTGCCGAATTATTCCGCCTGAGTTCAATAGAATGAAGTCTAACTTGTCGGTGGATAATAATCCAAGGGCAGCGGCGGCTATGCCAGCGATTGGTCGAGTGCTAGTGTTAGCGCAGTATCGTAGTCAGGGCTTGGCTCGGCAAATAATGACTGAGGCTATTAAGTACTGCCGCAAAAAATACGGTAAAAAGCCCATTATCATCTCAGCGCAGACTTATTTGATTAATTTTTATCAGTCGTTAGGCTTCGTTCCTGAAGGTGCGTATTATCTAGAAGATGGCATTGAACACGTCAAGATGGTATTAAACATCACTAAAAAAACGAAAGTAAAGAAACAAGGTTCCGATACCTCTAAAGCCTCCACAATATTAGGAATTCTGCTGCTGATATTAAGCGTGTCATTCATCGCAGGGCTTATATATTTGATGATTTAGTGTGCAGGTTTAGTTTGATGAGCTGAGCCGCCAGTTTTACTATTTTATATAGCGTGTTTATTGAACGTATACTTTATTAATAATGAGAACCCAAAGCTATGGCAACTACTAGCAGTGAGCAGCAAAAGCCTTTCCCCTCTTTAACTATGCCAACAGTATTATGGCAATTATCTGCATTTGCTGAGTTAACGGGCTATCAGGTTTACCATATTATTCAAGCCCGTGAACAAGTCTTTGTAAAAGATCAAAACTGCTCCTATGTTGATGCCGATGGTGTTGACTTTGCAGCACTGCATTTGTGCGCTTATCAACAGCAGGCTACCAATAGCTCAAGTAGTAACGCAAACCTTGAATTACAGCTACTGGCTTATTGTCGCATAATTCCGCCAACCGTTACTGCTGACGGCTTTCCCCATATTGGACGGGTATTAGTTTTAGCGGACTATCGCGGTCATGGGCTGGCACGTCAATTGATGCTAAAAGCTATCGATTACTGTCATAATCAGTTCTGTAACCAGCCTATTCATATCTCAGCACAAACTTATTTGATTGAATTTTATCAAACATTAGGGTTTGTCTGTATAGGCGATGTCTATAGCAATGATAGTATCGAGCACGTCAACATGGTTCTAGCGGCACTTTAACGGCAAAGGCTGCTTTAGTGGCCTTAAGTCTCTTCCACTCTAAGTATGGTTTATGCTCATTCTCTTACGGTTTGGTCTCTCACAGCCCAGCCCCTTATAGCTTACTTATAGCCTAGTCTTTTACACTACGTCACTGTCGCTCGATGTTGAGTATGCTATTTTTAATTAAGCTATAGCCCTTTCAAAATAAATAGAATCGTTTTTTCTGCCGTATTTTATTGTTTTAAATTGAATCGACTATATCCTTTTAAATAACGGTTAAAGATGGCCGTCATAGCGGTTATCACCACTCATGGATGAGGAGATGACTATGTCAAGTACGTCAATTATATCAAGCGCTACTGTTGAGAGTAATTTGCGTCCGGAATATGATTTAGAGATTCAAAAAATCGCTGATTATGTCATCAATTACTCTATAGATAACGACTCACCCAATAGCGCTGATGCTTGGCAAACGGCGCGCTATTGTCTAATGGATACTATCGGCTGTGGTCTGCTAGCGCTGCGTTTTCCTGAATGTACTAAGCACTTGGGGCCAAATTGTGCCGATCAGATTACTCCTAATGGCTCGCGCGTCCCGGGCACCTCTTATCGACTAGATCCAGTAAAAGCGGCTTTTGATATTGGCTGTATCGTGCGCTGGCTAGATTATAACGATACTTGGCTAGCGGCCGAATGGGGTCATCCTTCAGACAATCTAGGTGGTATCTTAGCCGTAGCCGACTTTATCAGTCAGCAAAATATCAGCAAAGGCCACAGCCCGCTTAAAATGCGTGATGTATTAGAGGCTATGATTATGGCGCATGAGATCCAAGGGGTGATTGCGCTAGAGAACTCCTTTAATCGAGTAGGTCTCGATCACGTGTTCTTAGTCAAGCTGGCCTCGACTGCTGTCGTTGCCAAACTCTATAACTTACCACCGGAGCGTATCATGGCCGCTATCTCGCAAGCACTAGTCGATGGTCAAGCGTTACGTACTTACCGTCATGCTCCTAACGCTGGCAGCCGTAAGTCTTGGGCCGCAGGCGATGCCACTAGTCGAGCGGTGCGCTTAGTAGATATCACTAGTCGAGGTGAGATGGGTATCCCAGGTGCGTTATCTGCGCCGCAGTGGGGGTTTTATGATGTGCTATTTAGCCATACCAATAAAGACTTAGCCACTAAACCTGAAGCGGAGCGGCGCTTTATTTTTCAGCGCGAGTTCGGCAGTTATGTGATGGAAAACATTCTCTTTAAATTAAGCTTCCCTGCGGAGTTTCATGCACAAACCGCTTGTGAGGCGGCGGTGATCCTCTATCCGCAAGTAGAAGATAGAATCGATGAGATCGACAAGATAGTATTGACAACTCATGAGTCAGCGATTCGTATTATTTCTAAAAAAGGGACTTTAAATAACCCAGCAGATCGTGACCACTGTTTGCAGTATATGGTAGCCGTAGCCCTGTTAACCGGTGATCTGATGGCGGAGAATTACGAAGATGACTACCATGCTCAGCATCACTTATTAATAGATGCGCTGCGCCGCAAAATGCAGGTTATCGAAGATGAGGACTACTCTAAAGACTATCATGATCCTAATAAGCGCTCGATTGCTAATGCTATCCAAGTATTCTTTACCGATGGCAGCAGCACCGACAAAGTAGCTATTGAGTACCCAATCGGTCATAAACGCCGGCGCAGTGAAGGTATTCCAGTTTTGCAGGCCAAGTTCCAGTCCAGTTTAGCTACTCGATTCGTTGAAGGGCGTTGTCAGGAGATCATCGCTTTATGCGACGATCAAGTTGCTTTAGAGCAAACCCCAGTAAATGAGTTTATGGACAAGTTTGTGATCAACTAGTTGGTTTTAAATCAGATATAGCCAAGCGCTAATTTATTCAACATCTGTAGAGATTTAAGGCTAATAAAAAGTTGATAATAAAATAAAAAGGGTGTGCTTTATTAAAAGCAGACCCTCTATAGATTAAACATTACACATAGCCAAGAACGATCCTACCAAGGTATTGATTCCCCTGCCCAATCGACAAAACTTCCCGATTGAGCAGCGCTCATGCCCGACAATACCTCTAGCAAACAATCAGCGCTGTAGGCTGGCGAGAACAGATGACCTTCCGCTACGTTCGCTTGAAACGGTGCCGACAGCTGAGTATTGACCGTACCCGGCTGCATCACTACTACGCAAGTCTGCTTTAAGGCGCGCCCCCATTCGATGCTTAAGTTCTTCATGCCCATATTCAGTGCCGCTTTACTCATGCGATAGCTGTACCAGCCGCCCACTTGATTGTCGCTAATACTACCGACTCGCGCCGATATAGTGGCAAAAATAGCTGGCTGCTCATCGCTACGTGCAGCTTTGGCTAGTAGCGGCTTGATATGTTTAGCAATAAGCAGTCCGGCTAAGGCATTGATCTGCATGTTTTGTAAAAAGAAATCGGTCTCAACTTGTCTAAGAGCTTTTTCTGGTTGCGCCTGTTCAGTATGCAATAGTCCAACACAGTTCACTACCCAATCAAGATGATCACTGTGTTGCTTAATCTGCTCGATTGCCTGCTTGATGCTATCCTCGCTACCCACGTCCATCGGTAGCCATTGCAGATTATCCGCTTCGATCTCCGGCACACTATTATGGTAAGTGGCAAATACTCGAATACCAGCCCTAGCACCTTGCTCATTAGCAGTGGCTTCTATCAGTTGCTCGACCATAGCTCGACCGATACCACCAGTACCACCGATAATCAGATAGGTTTTATTATTAGTATTAATCATAATGATTTCCTTATTAACGATAGGTTAGTAGTTGCTGGGTTGTGGTAATTATAAGGTTATTGCTTATCATTCTTTAAGCGGTCTAACAGCGCTAGCTGCTGATGCATAGCAAAAAACCTATAACTGAGCTTGCTTCTATTACCATAGCAAACCCTTGTACATATTGATGTTGTTTGCCCGTTGGTTATGTAGCTAACTAAGACTATTAATACAAAATAGATGAATAGCAGGCTGATAACTAAAGCTAATGCCAATAAAAAAGCCGCCTTAAAAGGCGACTCTTTATCTAAAATACTAGGAATGGGGTTATTAAATCCATTAATGAGCGGACTCTTTGGGCGCTATTGGCACCTCATTATTATCCACATCAAATAGTTTACCTTCGCTAAAGTAATCACCTTCTGTCAAATCTAATATGACATCTTGGCGTACTGAGCGCGGCTCTGTACCAGCGGCGAATACCGACTGATTCTCTGAATTACCAATTTTAAGATGGTTGAACAATAAGTTTAGAGCAATAGCCATGATCGCAGTAGAGCTGATACCTGAATGGAAAATAGTAGCGAACCAGTCTGGGAATTGATCATAGAATGCAGGAGCAGCGATCGGCAACATACCAAAGCCGATTGAAGTGGCAACAATGATTAAGTTCATGTTATTAGTATAGCTAACTTGCGCTAGGGTACGGATACCACTAGCCGCTACTGTACCGAATAGGACGATACCAGCGCCGCCTAGTACCGCAGTAGGAACAGTAGCAATCACACGTCCCATCAACGGCATCAAGCCCAATACTACCAAGATAACACCAGCAGCAGCAACTACAAAACGACTCTTAACGTTAGTAACCGCAACTAAGCCAACGTTTTGTGCAAAAGCACTTTGAGTGAATGAGCCGAACATTGGCGCAACGATACTTGAAACCATATCAGCACGTAGGCCATCGCCTAGACGTTTTGAATCGATCTTAGTGTCAATGATGTCACCAACCGCTAGGATATCTGCTGAAGTTTCTACTAAGATCACTAGGACTACAATGAACATAGAGATGATAGCAGCAAGCTCAAAGGTAGGAGCACCAAAATGGAATGGCGTAGGGAAAGCAAAGATAGGGCCGGTCATAACATTAGAGAAATCAACCATACCTACTGCCCAAGCGGCAACAGTACCGATAATCATCGCTAGCAATATCGATAAGCGACTGATAGCTGCGTTACCCAATTTGCTCAATAGTAATACTAAAGCTAGGGTAAACGCTGCTAAGCCGATGTTAGCCATACTACCGAAGTCAGGGGCCTTGCTATTACCACCCATAGCCCAACGTGCCGCTACGGGCATCAAAGTTAGACCAATAGTGGTAATAACCGCACCAGTAACCAATGGCGGAAAGAACTTGATAATCTTGGAGAAGATTGGCGTAATTAAAAGCCCAAGTACCGAGGCCGCTATTACTGCACCAAATACTGAAGGAAGTCCGCCTCCTGAAGTCACAATGGCAACGATAGTTGCCACACTAGCGAATGACACGCCCTGTACTAATGGGAGCTGACAACCAAAAAATGGAATGCCAAGGGTTTGTAATAAAGTCGCTAAACCACCAATGAATAGTGAAGCTGCGATAAGAAGTCCGATCTCTGCTGGACCTAAACCTGCAGCTTGACCAACAATAAGAGGTACGGCAATGATTCCGCCATACATAGTTAGTACGTGTTGAAAGCCATAAGCAATATTGGCTACAAGACCTAGATTCTCATCTTCTGGGCGTTCAAACGTTGATTGAGAGGTAGATTTGATGTCCATAAATAGGCGTGCTCCCTGCAGGTTATGCTTGTAATATGTGTAAACTGACACATAGTGCATTAGGTTGAAAAAATAAATTATGAGTCCTCTTGTTATAGCAGAGCTATAGCAAGAACCATTAAATATCTATGAGTATTGGGTGTTGCTATCGAATCGAACTATACATTTTTTCATACTACTAAACTCTAAAAATTGCTTATCAGCCACGCTCAACATAAAAAAGGAGGAATAGCTCCTTTAAATCAGGACATAGCTGGTATGGATTTACAATTGGAATAGCTTTAGATGATTTTTCGAATAATTTTACTAGGTAATTACATTAGGTGTTTAACTTAGGTATATAACTTAACTGATTATCGTGTCCGTCGTTCCAGAAGCATAAAAAGGGCTTTACGAATAGTCGATGCAAGTGAAGCAAAAACATGTTTTATTATCAACAATAGGTAGCAATCTAACAGAATGTTTGTCTATTGTGTGCATTTTAGTTTTGCTAGATCGGTTGCTCAGTTTTAGCATAACGCTTATTTCTGATAACCGCTAGTAGTTTTTTGACCATTTGGTCAACTTTTTGAGATATTTTGCCATTTTGAGTGATTTATTTAGTTAGATTATAACTATTCACTATGAGTTACAATAGAGAAACAAGCAAATATCTACTATCTGCTCAAACATTACCCTATGGATATCCCTTCGCTATGTTATCACCCCAAGACCAATTAACTGAACTGGTGCGCACCCTTGAGACGGAGCAGCATGTTTTTGCGACTGACCCGCTACTAGTAACCGAAAAACTGCAACTAGAGGACGGTACTGTTCTACAAAAGTTACATCGGCGTGCTTCACGCATAGACAGCAATGGCGCTTTGGCAGGAGTTTTAGGCAAGATAGAAGGACGCCTCAAAGGCATTATGGTCATCATGAGTGTGATCTGGTGCGTGTCTGGGTTTTTTGGCTTGTTTACCTTACTCCAAGCTAATGTGGTTAATTTCTTTTATGTGCTCGTTTGTTTGCTAGGTTTTCATACTATTATGCTAGTAGGCTGGCTAGTAATGACTTTAATCAATCAATCAAAGCACTCCTCTAATTGGTTTGCCAGTTTTGTGAGTCCCAGTTATTTAATTCGTGGTAAAGACGATGTTACCCAAGCCGCCGTGCGCTTGTATGAGCAGCAGTTGCAACATAGCGGTATGCGCTGGTATCTAGGTCGTTTCAGTCATCAGCTCTGGCTGGCTACTTTGACTGGTATGCTGCTAGCGATTATATTTTTATTAATTGTTCGTCAGTATAGTTTTAGTTGGGAGTCTACCTTGCTCTCAGATCAAGCGTTGATCACTTTGACTCGAGTGCTAGGGTGGCTGCCTAGTATGGTTGGCTTCGATGTGCCTAATGATGCGGCAATCGTCCAAAGCCGCTTGGTCACTGATGCCCTGCCCTTAGCTATTGCTCGGCAGTGGGCAGGGCTATTGATTGGTAGCCTGCTCATGTATGGCATCGTACCACGGGCGCTGGCCTGGTCATTCTGTGCGCTGATGTTCCGTAGCAAAAAGATGCGCTTAGATATCAAGACGCCTTATTATCAAAAGATAATAAATTTTTGGCAGCGTCAAGTGATAGATGTTGATGACTTTGTGGCAGTGGCTGCGCCTATAGCCCCCAAAGCCGTAGTCAGCAGTGCCGCTAAGCTAGTGGCACTGCTTGAGTATCCGACTAATAACCCTCTATGGTGGCAAGCGGGTCTTGAGCACTATGATGGCGCTATTGGAGCTGTCGAGGATTTCGGTATTATTGATGATCGTGAGGACTTGGCACGGTTAACGACCTATCTAGATCAACAACCGCTCCAAGTGCTGTTAGGCATCCACGATAAGGCCCTACCAGATCGAGGGACACTTCGAAAATTGGATCAAATTGCGGCGCATGCTCAACACGGGGTTATAGTGCAGCTGTTGAATAATCAAACGCTGGAAACTAATGCCGATGTGAGCAGCCCCACCTTTAACAATGTGCGTTATCAACAATGGCAAACCGCCCTTGCAGCACGGAAAATTGGCTTAGTAGCTGGCTAGTAGCTTGTTAGCAACTGAGATGCTGCCATAAACTTAGCAGATGACCCAAGCGCCCATAACTTATACTAGTCTTTTAGAGTCTCAAGCTGCATATTAAAACAACATGTTAAAACAGCTAGGTTAGCTAGTACTCTTAGGTGGAATGGGGTGAAATGATATGGCAGAGACAGATAACGGTATCAGCTTAGGTCAGTATAGTCAGACTTTAGATGGCGTCAAAGACACACTGAATCAAAGCATCTTATCTATTGCTCCTGAAGCTTGGCAGTCGTCATTGACTAGTATTTTGCCTGCCCATTGGCAAGAGTGGCTGTTACCTTTGATGGGTGGGCCGTTTTTTTTATTATTCTTAGCAGAATGGTTTTATCAAGCGCGTCGCGGTGATAGCAGCGCCTTTCACTGGCGTCGAGCCGCAACCAATTTTAGTCTAGGTGGCTCTTATCTAGGCTTTGAGTTGATTGTGCAAGCGCTTATTGTGCTGCCAATATGTCTATGGCTATACCAGTATCGGCTATTTACTATTGAAGTTACTTGGCTGAGCGCTATTCCTATTTTTATTGCAGTGGAGTTTAGTTACTATTGGTTTCATCGCAGCTCACATAGAGTGAACTGGTTTTGGTCAGCGCATGTGGTGCATCACTCTGATGATCAGATGAACTTATCGACAGCGATGCGTCAAAGCTTACTGTATTCAGTCACTGGTTGGTGGTTATTCTTCGTACCATTAATGCTGCTTGGTGTGCATCCTGTCTGGGTGTTTTTCTTCTACGCTATTGATTTGATTTATCAATTCTTTATTCATACTGAAACGGTAGGAAAACTCCCCAAGTGGGTTGAATATATTTTTGATACCCCTTCTAACCATCGGGCTCATCATGGTACTAATGGTGAGTATATCGACAAAAACTATGGTGGCGTCATTATACTGTTTGACCGCTGGTTCGGAACTTATGTCGAAGAAGATGCTATTAACAATCCGGTGCGTTACGGGGCAGTTGGCGAGCGCAGTAACGATAATATTTTTCAGCTGATTTTCGCAGCCTTTTATCGAATGTGGCAGCAATTCTTTCATGCTAAGGGGCTGAAGAATAAAGTAAAAGTATTATTTAGCCCGCCTGATGCAGTTTAGCAGCGGCTTTTATTTTTTTAGCCTTTTTTATTAGTACTAATTAATGGCTTAACCTTCTGTGCTTAACCAACAATTGCCGTTATTAATATATAGTTATATTTGCCTGACTTTACGGTAAAATTGCTATAACACTTCTCATTTACTATAAGAAATTATTATGAATAACAATAATCAGTCGACTGATAAATCAAAAGGGCTATTCGCCGATAAAGCCCTAAAAAGTGATGCTGTCGCTGTAGAGAATACCAGCTTATTAAAGCCTACTGCTGCCGATAATAGCTACAGTAACAACGATGTTAGTGCGCACTACTCAGAACCGCTATCGTCCTCTGCATTAGTTTCTACTGATGCTAATGCTGAGTGGTCAGAAAAATCACCGATGACTAAAAAAACCATTGCTAGTGGCGAAGCGCTAAAGCTTGCCGTTGTTGGTCATACTAATACTGGCAAAACCTCAATACTGCGCACCTTACTCAGAGATGTGTATTTTGGTGAAGTCAAAAATGAAGCAGCGACTACTCGACATGTTGAGCGGGCGCAGTTAACCGATAGCCAGACGGGCGAAGTACTAGTGGCTTTGTATGATACCCCAGGGTTAGAAGATGCTTCGGGTCTGATGGATTGGCTAGAGGACAACACTGCCAGTCGTCGTGATGGTATCGAGCGCTTGCAGCAGTTCTTAGCCGCAGATATCGCGCAAGGCGCTGAGCACATAGACGGCTCTGTTTATCAAGACTACAGTCAAGAAGCTAAAGTGATTCGCCAAGTGCTGGCAAGTGATATGGCCATCTATGTTGTCGATGCTCGGGAGCCAGTATTAGGTAAATATAAAGATGAATTGGCTATCTTATCTTGGGCGGCGATTCCGGTCATGCCGGTGTTTAACTTCACTGATAGTCAAGATGCCAATATTGATGATTGGCAGACGATGCTGGCACGACGTAACTTGCATATCTCTACCCGCTTTGACTCAGTAGCCTTTGAGTTTGAGGATGAAATGCACTTGTGGCAGAATCTCGCCACTATGCTTACCCACTCTGAGATGCTTGAGCAACTGATGGACAGTCGAGCTGCTGATTGGGCGCGTCTGTATGATGAAGCTAATATTATTATTGCTGACTTTCTGCTCAACGTGGCTGCCTTTGTACGAGAGATCAATGAAGACGATGATCCGATGCCAGTGTTAACGCAGATGCAAGAAGCCGTTCGTCAAAGCGAAAGGACTATGCAAAATAAATTGTTAAACTCCTACAAGTTTTATGACAATGCAGTAGCAGCAACGCCCCTTGAATTAAAAGCTTACCAGCAAGACCCATTCGATCCTGAATTACTCAAAACTTACGGTATTCGCACTACCTCAGGTGCCGCAGCAGGCGCACTATTAGGATTAGGGATAGATGCGGCAGCGTTAGGGACTACCTTAGGATTAGGAGCCGCTTTGGGTGGTCTTGCTGGTGGGTTGTTGTCTAACACTAGTAGTATCGCCGACAAGCTCACTGGGGTGAAACGCTTATATATTGATCCGGCTACTTTGACCTTATTAGCGACCAGAGCGATGGATCTACTGACGGCTCTACGCCATCGTGGTCATGCGGCGACTGATGCTACCCAAATGCTATATCAAGATGATAGTGCTATTACCCACAGCAGCGATGATGCTAAAAATGACAGCGCTGATAATCATTCAATCACCCCATGGCCGAGCCATAAATTACCTAGCGAGCTAAAAAAAGCCCGAGGTAAGCCGCAATGGTCATCGTTGAGCAGTGGTAAGTCAGAGTTAGCGCAGAGCTTACGAATGGATGCTACTTGGTCCCTAGCTAATAAACTTGAAGCTCACAAGCTGGCAGGTGACTAGCTTAACGGCTTAATGAATTAGCAACTTAATAGCTTATTAATAGCTTAGCAGCCTACTTTAGTAATTCACTCAAGGCTTTAGTACCACGGATATCGGTTTGCTGTAAGTAGACCGAATACAAGGGATAGCGTTTAAAGCTATTCTCAATATCCTTCACTATCTGCTGCTGTCTATCGGCACGTTGCTGCCAAAAGTTATCTGTTTGTACAGGGTCTATGAGTTGGTTGATCACTATAGCCGCTGGCGTGAGTTTTGCCGCTTCCAACTGCTCGATAGCTCGCCTAGTTTCTGCTAAAGGTAGAATATCGGCGGTCATCACTAATAAGATAGCCGTCTGAGTACGCTCATGTAATAGCTGTCCTGCCTGACGAAATAGCTGTTTACGCTTCTCTAATACTGCTACGGCTTGCTCCCAACGATCGGGTTTGTGCTTCTGAAATGGATTGGCCAAGTCTTTATGGTTATTGGCTTTACTAGCTGCTATCTTATTAGAGTGACTATCTAAATGAGTAGCCACTGAGCGTAACTTGGCTTGTCGTCGTTGCTGCGCTAATAATCCATCTGTCCATGCTCCCATCATCTCAGGCAACACTAACAGCCGCAAGGTATGTCCTGTTGGTGCAGTATCGAATATTATGTGTTGATAACCAGCGTCAGCAGCAGCTATTAAATGCTGGCACATAGACTCTAACATCGCGGCTTCTTGTGCTCCTGGCGCTGACTTTGATAACTGTAGATGCTCACGTATTTTGGGCATCATGTCGGGATTGGCATAAGCCCTGATAGTACGTTCAACTTGGGCAAAGTGGGCGTCAACGATAATATCGGGATTGAGTTCAATAGCATCGAGATAAGGGCTGATTGCTGTTTTTTCATTGTTGAGCTTAGTATTTAGCACATCGCCTAGGCTATGCGCAGGATCAGTTGAGATAATAAGGGTTCTTTTGTGTTTAGCGGCGAATTGGCTGGCGAGTGCTGCTGCAGTAGTAGTCTTTCCTACCCCGCCTTTGCCACCAACGAAGATAATTGGCTGTGCTGATAATTGGGTAACTAAGTTGTCTAAGGACTGTAGGGCCATAGGGTAATCTCTTTATTATATTTATAGTTAGGCTAAGCAATTAGGCTAAGCTTAAACTTTTACGGCGGTGCTTATTGCTAGCTAAGGTTTACTTACTCTGCTTGTGGGCTATGCATAGTAGCTAACATCACTAGCAGCAACCAACATGGTCAAACGGACATCTATCCATACCCATACGCGTATGCCATTCATGGAAGTTCTCTAAGAACAGCGGCTGCAACTCTAAGGTATAAAAGCTCGCTGGATTATCAATCCCTAAGCTCTCAGCAAACATTAGCAGCATAAAGAAATCTTCTTCATCACGTGCTGCTCGCGCCATAGTTTGTCGATAAGGGGCATGATAGAACTCATTAAGCCCTGCCGAAAAGCGCTGCCACCAAGTTGAGCTGTTAGTGGTTATAGGAGTTATATCGTCTGCGCTATCAGCTGGCAGGTCTGATAAAGGATCAAAACCCTCTGAAGTCTCGAAGACACCACCTATCAAACTATCACCATCTGTATTATGCATAATTGACCCTAATTATTGATGTTTTTAGCTAATATAGCATTTTGTGCTCTATATCCGTATAGCTATCAGTCGCTAAGTGCTTAGTATCTTATTTATTCTGTTTCTAAATCTATCAATCTACCTATCTATCAATTTATATATATAATTCCTGCTTTTATTGAGCATAAAAAAACGCCAGCAACTGCCAGCGTTTTTCTGTTACAACCCTTTAGTTAACTAAGGGTTAACTGGTTTTCTTACCCTTATAGGTCGACCACTCACGGCGCAGTACCGAAAAGCTCTCAAAAGTAACTAATACTGAAGCAATAAGAATAACTATATCCATAATAATCAATAGCCAGTTACCCTCATCATAGAAAGTTTTCAGCTGAATCAATAACGCAAGTAAAGTCATTACTAATAAGAAGCATAGTGGTGCTAAGGTGTACCAAACCGGCTTACCTTTGCGTAATAGGATAACCGTAACCACCATTAAGGTTAAGGCCGCCATCAACTGGTTAGTCGTTCCAAACAATGGCCAGATAATCATGCCACCAGCACCATCAATACCGCCAGCGCCGAAGGCTAATAGCAGACAGGTTCCTACGGCTAAGAAGGTCGCTACTGAGCCTTTGTTCAATATTGGCAAGTTATAAAATTCGCCAAACTCTTGGAAAATATAGCGTTGTAGTCGTACGCCAGTATCCATAGTCGTACCAGCAAACAACGCCGCCATAACGGTAAGCATAGTTTGTGATAATACCATGTCGATACCAACACCATTACTCAAGATAGTAGCACCACCGTCGATAAAGGCACCGATAGAGCCATCACCGAAGTTTTGATAAACCGCTTGCCAATCCCCTAGGGTGGCAAATCCAGCAGTAGCCGCTAGAATAGCACCAAGGGCTAACATGCCCTCGCCTAAAGCTCCGAAATAGCCAACAAAACGGGTATCTTCTTCTTTATCAATTTGCTTAGAAGTAGTCCCCGTAGCTACTAGGCCATGGAAGCCTGAAATAGCTCCACAAGCAATAGTAACAAACAACAATGGCACGATAGAAGGTGCGCTCATCGGTAAGTTAGTATTGATGGCTGGCGCAACAATGTCAGGAGTTGAGATAAATATAGCGGCGTATAGTAAGATTAGACCGACGAACAGCTGTAAGCCATTAATATAATCGCGTGGCTGTAAGAGCATCCATACAGGTAATAGCGAAGCTACTGCTGCATAAGCAAACAAGATAATGATCCAAACCGCATTATCAGGTAGTCCCATGATGGTCTCTGGCAATACGACTGGGAACATAGGCCCTAAATAGATAAGACCATATAAGGCAATCACCCCAATGATAGAAACCCACACCAAATTCATGTTATAGCGATAAATACATTGACCAATGATAAAGGCCACGACTAATGCGCCCCACACTGGCAATACGGCTGACGGTGTCTTAATCATCATATTAGCGATAGCCACACCGAATACGGCGTTGACCATTAATAATAATAAGAAAATAACTACCATCATTAAGCTGCGGACGCGCGTGCCCATAACTGTACCAGCGATCGAGCCGATAGACTGACCTCGGTTACGCATACTGGCCCAAATGGCAGACATATCATGAACACCCGCCATAAAAATAGTACCAAAAACCACCCAAATCACTGCTGGCAACCAACCCCAAATGACCGCAATAGCGGGACCAATGATCGGTGCTGCTCCAGCGACTGAAGTAAAATGATGGCCCCACAATACAAACTTGTTAGTAGGAACGTAATCCACCCCATCTTTCATAGTATGGGCTGGCGTGGCAATACTGTTATCTAATCCTAGAATCTTACTGGCTATGAACTTTGAGTAAAAAGCATAACCACATAGCATCAAAGCGACGCCAACTATTAATACGATGGCACTATTCATTCCTTTGCTCCTTTTATTTTATCTTTTCCTAGATAATGGGGAAATAGTTTGGCAACAGTATTTTGCCTATTACTATCTTCTATGGTGTTTATCAATTTTCTGCATAGCTAACCGCTGATAAAAGGCAACTGCCCTATTGATACTAGTAGCTAAATACTGAAGTTGTCTGTTTGGGGTATTGCGCTATGCAGGAGTTACTATTTTGCCATGTAAGCTTTGATGATTAAAATCTTGCGAGTATGATAAGTTATGATAATGACTTATTATGGTGAACTACTAAGTGCATAATAGCCGATAGTTAACAAACCACGAAAAATTTTAAGCTATAATTACAGTAACTTATTAGTGTATTTGCCCTTATTCAATGCTATCAACCTAGGAGTAATCAGCTGCTGATTGATAAATCAGCGTTGACTGGGATTGTAACTGATATGACTAAAGATGTAACGCTATTAAGTCAGTAAACGGTATCATTGCATACAACAACTAAAGAACCTTCGACATAGGCAGCATAATGGCACATTATTTTGGATTCATACCTTCAGACGAGCTTAAGATACTGATTAAAGAAGCAGAACAAATTATCGAATCTAAGCAATCGGTAGATTACTACCCTTATCGTGACGTTTTGACTAAACAGACAGCCAAGGATCTTATTGATAACTTGTTAGTAGGGTTGATTGATAATATCCCTAATCCTGAGCGTCAAGCAGCAATGAGCAAAATTATTATCACTATCGAAAAAGCTGCTGATACTCTGCTTAATATACTGTTGGGTAAAGAGAACAACGAAGAAATCATGCCTAGTTTTAACTTCCTAAAAGATAAAGCTACTTTCATTGATAACGAAGGGTTTATCCGTGTTGGCTTTAAGCTTACTGAGCAACAATCTCAAAAGATTGTCGAAGGTTTTGCTGCTGTGACCCCAGAGAGTGTCGATGCGGTAAAATTTAGAGCCGCGCTTGAGACTATGAATGAGGCAACGCTAACTCACTTCATTACCCGCTTTGCTGAAACTCTCAAGTTAGGAATGATAAAACGCAAGTCTGTGCCGATGGCTAAAGCGGCAATCGACAAAGGCATGAGCATGGCCCTAAATAAACTGCTACCGGATCTACCAGATACTTCAATGAATCGCTTGGCAAATTACTATCGGCCTTTTATCGTCGAAAAGTCTCAATAGAGCGCTCAGCTAAAACCATACTAATTTTGCTTGAATAGCGATGTTTATTAGGAAAATCAATTAAACCTTGCTAAAATAAGCAGCACTTTTTACCGAAGGCGCACCCTATGACTCAGATCAGTAATCAAGAAATCGAACAGACTCTACGTAACTCAGAATGTCTTATCAGCAGTATCGAAGTTGCAGCAGCATATGAGCGCCTTGCCGCGCAGCTTAATCTACATTATGTGGGTCTTAACCCAATCGTAATGGTGATAATGAATGGTGGTTTGATCCCTGCTGGACAACTACTTACTCATCTAACCTTTTACCATCGTATGCACTATATCCATGCTTCTCGTTATCGTGATAACCAAGGTACTAATGAGCTTGATTGGAAATTTAAGCCTGACGTCAATATTGCAGGCGAGCATGTATTACTGATTGATGACATCTTTGATGAAGGCATCACTTTAAAAACAATCGTTGAGGAACTAGGTAAAGAAAGCCCTGCTTCTATCGAAACTTGTGTGCTACTTAATAAGAAGCATGACCGTAAAGTGAATGATTTTGACGTTGATTTTGTTGGTATTGAAGTCGCTGATCGTTATGTATACGGCTGTGGTATGGATTTTCATGGTTACTTGCGTCATTTACCAGGCATCTATGCCATTAAAGAAGACAAATTATAAAATTAAGTATTAATAATTAAAAAAGCATCCGTTTTGGATGCTTTTTTTGCTTTATTTTAAGGCTTATTGCTAACAGTACCGGCTACTTAGCCGTAAAGCGCTAGGATTTTATCTATAGGTAGTGAGCTAATGTCGCTCATTGCAAAGAAATAGTTAAGTTGCCATTGTTGAGTTTTTATAGCGCTGTTGCTGGTTGGTGTATCCCAGCTAGGATAGACACGCATGCCCATCTTACCTTGAGCGGAACTCGATTTTAAAATTCCCTTGTTAAGCAAAATAGCTTTTGGAAATACAAACTGGCCAAAGCTGCTATTATTTATCTTGATTCCATCTCTGCGGCTATCACCTTCAACATTGTAGTCCTTAAATACGCTAATAATAAGCAAGTCTGGGACCTCATCATAGTCATAAGGCTGGTTAATACCGTCACTCCCTTTTTGCCAAAAAGTAACAAACTGGCCAATTTTAGTAGGGGTTATCTTGGCGACTCTAAAACGAGCTGTGTTACTAAAGTATGTTGAACCATCAATCCTAGCCTTAATTATCCGTGAGGATAAGGTAAAGGTCCCTGCTGCATATTCTGAGTTCTGAGTTTCTTCTTTGAGGTTAGTAATAACTAACTTACTAGGTGTATAAATGGCGCTCTCAACTAGCTTTACTGCTGCTTTAAACCAATACATTGCTATTTCTAACCCTAGTTCATAGTCTGTATTTTTTCGAACTGTAGTCCGAGACCGGTTTGGCGAACTGTTGGGGTATTGAGAGCATGAGTAAAAGCTGAACTAGTGCTGAATATAGATATTTTTTGTTTAGCACGAGTGACCGCCGTATAGATTAGCTCTTGGCTTAGTAATCGCCCATTACTATCATCGAAACTTATCGCCACATGTTCAAACTCTGACCCTTGTGATTTATGAATAGTCATAGCATAAGCTGTGGCAATCATCTCATCGCTAAACATATTAATGGCTATGCCTTGGGCTTTGTTCTCAAACAACACTTGCAACTGCCCTGCCTGAGTCTGCATACAGATGCCTATATCACCGTTGAACAATCCTAGCTCATAGTTGTTCTGTAGTATCATTATCGGACGACCCTGATACCAAGAGGATTTTGACAACGGTAGTTTGAGCTTAAATTTATGCTGCTCGCTCAGATAATGATTGATGTTATGATCGCCACAATGCCCATGATGACCGGCTGTAAGAATGCGAAAATCATTTAACGAGGCCATTAAATCATTAAAATCTTCTCTAATACTATCATTTGGCACGGATTTCGCTAACTGAGTCTTTTTTAGAGATTTTTTTGATTTATTTATATAATTTTCGTAATTTTGAGTTAATATGTTTAGAAATTCATAACTACTTAGGCTATTTTTTGTATGAATAGATATGGGCAACTGTTGTTGCTCATATTGAGACTCTGCTTGTCGACGTAGATGATGAAAGCTTAGCGCTTGATTGTTATTTATCAGTTGCCAAACTTCCTGCATGTTCTTATCGTCTTGATTGATCAGCCGCGCAAGCTGTCCGATCCCAGAATCATCAGTAAAGCGTCTACTAAGAGTTAACCTTTGACTAACCTCTTGCAGCGCTGGTAACTGGCATAGATCAGCTAATACCGCGCCAGCATCTACCGCCGCAAGCTGGTTAGCATCACCTAATAGAATAAGTCTAGCGTTCGGCTTTACAGCGCTGACTAAATGATTGGCCAACTCCACCCCAAGCATAGAAGCCTCATCAACAATGATAATGTCTTCGCTTAGTGGATTGTCACTGTTATAGCGAGGCTGCCCACCTTGGCCGATACCCAGCAGTCGATGTATAGTCTTAGCCTCTGGCAGCTGCATCTGAATGCCTGCTTGCTGTATGGCATCTTGCAACGACTCTTGCATGCGCTGAGCAGCTTTACCAGTTGGCGCGGCTAAAGCAAGATTGGTCTTGTTGCTATCCCCTGCCCTTGTAAGATCTGATAGTTGTGCTTGTTGTAGCGCAATGACTAATTGAGCTACAGTAAAAGTCTTACCCGTGCCAGGTCCACCAGTGATAATACTAAAAGCCGATTGATTGGCCATATGAATAGCTTGTTGTTGTTCGGGATTGAGGGAAGCATTAAGCGTTATAGGTAGTGCTGGTACTTGTTGCTGCTTAATGCGCATAATATTCTCAGCTAAAGCGAACTCTGCTTGCCAAGTGCGATGTAGCCATAAGGTGACTTGGATAGGATCATCATCTAATCTGCTCTGCACTTGCCATACTATAGGTCGATCATTTTCTTTTTTTACTTGGCTAAAAAGGGCTTGCTGGCTTAGTATATCTATAAATCTGCTTAGGCTATTTTTTGATGAATCACTATAGTGCGCTAGCTGTTGCAGCTGCTTGTAAAGTCCTAAGCAAACTTGATAATGCTGCTGTAATATTTGCAGCTCATACTTAGGCAAAGTGGACTGTAATACCGTCTTAACCCATAACTCACTATCTGACTGCATCAACAAGTCTACAGAAACTAGCTCGCTAGCAAAGCTGCCTTGTGCCTGCGACAATAAAGGCTGGAGTAAAGGTTGCATAAGCTGCTGTTGCCAGAGGTATAGACTATCAAAGCTAGTCTGTCGGTCTTGCAGGTCATCGCTTATAGCAGCAGTATTAACAGAAGCGTTATCTGTCTCATCATTTAATACTAATACTGTATGACCTTCCTCTAAGCGCTGTACTAGCAGCGCAAATATGGCAGTGAATAGATAGTCTTGGCTAGCATTATCGGCCTTAGCTAGAGCAGTGCTTACTGGTGGTGAAGGTTGCAACTGGCCTTTATAAGCGCTGTGGGTTTGCGCTCGACGCTGTAGTAAATAGTCGCTAACAGTCAGCGCCCAACTGCTACTAACACTACCCGCTTCAACCGAGCTTTGCCCACCAGTTATTAGCGGTGATTGAATTACAGAAGCGGCGCTAGCTGCTAGCTTAGTCGATGTTTTTTTCGCTGCATTGGTCGATGGCTTGATTAATAATTGCTTATCTGCTGATTGAGTCATTATGGGTCCGTAATTAATAGTGCTATGGCTTATTTTTAACTGCTTGGAGAGCTATTTTTTCTTCAGTAGCATTGGTAGAATGCTGGCCGCGTGCTTATTCGTTATAAACCAACTGAGCCTAACTGCTTGGCGTACCAAACATCTCATCCAAGGCTTGTATTAGCGTAAAGGGAACATCCCACTTGATACGTCCATAGTTATGAACACCTAGCGAATCAATACCTCGTAAAAACACATACTCTACTGCGCCCAAATAGCTAGTTTCGTTACCCGAATAACCCTCTATACGCAGACGCAAAAATCTATGCAAGGCCACTTGATAGATGGCAGCTTGTAGCCAATACCCTGCTTTGTTCATTGCAGCACTTAAGCTTTCATCATTATAATTGCTTAGGCTATCCCCTAAGTAATTACTCTTATAGTCTAATACATGATACTTGCCAGCATACTCATAAACTAAGTCGATCTCACCGCGTAAATAGCGGTAGATATAGCTAGAATACTGGCTATCAAGAGTAATATGCTTTTCTGGCTCGTCCGGTAAGTGCTGGCTAAACACCTCGTTGATATGCTCAGGCATAAAGTCTGCTGCTAGACCCATATTGAAACTCAATTCTGCAATACGTTGATCAGTCCTGATAGCTTGCAAAGGCTGACCAGAGGCTAGTAAAGGCGCCGCTAAGATATCGCTGACCCAAGCTATTAGTTCATTATGTGCGGCTGCTAGCGCTAGATCTTGTGTCGCTTTATCCGAGTCATCCTCACTCTGAATTTGAGCGTCTGACCTTGGCGCTTTATTTTGTACTAGCCGCTGTTGCTGTTCAGCGCTGCTATAACTGCTAGGCAGCTGGTACTGACGAATACCTTGGTCAATAATCGCTGACCACTTGCTAGGGTTATTAAAATCTATCTTCTCAAAAATCTCATGCAAAAAAGTACCCGCATTAGCACCTTTTATAAATCGAAAGCGAATATTGTCTGCGCTAATTTCATTGCTATCTTTATCACTGCTGCTATCACTACTGTCGTTATCAGTATTGGCATTAGCATTGATATCAGCCGTTAGCGACGATCGACCACTGCTATTAGCCTGCTTGTTAGACCATAAGCTTAAACTATCGGTTAGATCTAAATCGTCCTCTATATTGTCATCAAAAATAGCTAAAGCTTTGCTCTGTTCGCCAAGCTGACGCGATAAAGCCGTAAAGCTAGTCTTAGCCCAACCTTTAAACGAGTTACGTTGTATTTGCGCATAGGCAGTCTGATAATCGATACGCAGTGCGCTATCAGCGCTAACTAGCGATTCAGGGTTAGCGGTACTTTTAGAGGCGTCACTGCTGCTAATAATGGCTTCAGCTATAGGCTCGATAGCAGCATATTCTAGCCAGCTAATATAAGGCTGTAATCTATCTGGTAGTACAAACTTGTGATCCTCACAACTCAACCATTGCAGACTTGGCTTCCGCTCTGCATCTGTTTTGTTATAAGCATCCTTAAATACCATGTACAGCTGCTCACTGGCCCGAGTAAAAGCAACATAGGCCAATCGTCTGAACTCTTCATAGTTCTCAGTCGTTTCAAATTGTGCATAATAGTCTTTGGCAGTTTCGCCTTTAGCTGATTTACTATGCAGCTTTCCTTTACTAGCAGATAAGCGGCGCTCGGTATTATTATCCTCAATATCATAGTCATATAGAAATAGGTTGTGAGCGCTACGACCGCCAGCCTTAGGGCTAGCACTGTCCATACCGATCACATAGACAATCGGGAACTCTAAGCCTTTGGACTTATGAATAGTCATTAGCTGTACGCCCGACTCTGTTGGCAGTGGCTGCTGCTGTGCCCACTCTGGCGTTCGACTACTGTGCATATTTTTTTTATACCATGCTAGTAGCTCATACTCACCGATGTGCATGCCATGCTGCGCTAAGATATCTAGCAGTTGACGCAAATCCATTATATAGCGTGCGCCGTCTTCTAAGTCGGCAAGACCGACCCAAACGTTTTGGCTTTTGGCTTGCTGAGCGGACAGCTGCAAGTTTTGCTCCACCATAGGATTACGAGCAAACAGGTAATGCAATGCTGACAACACCCCATTATGCTGCCAATACGACGCTGCGGTCTTTAAATACAACTGGAAGTCTTGATAGCGCTGTTTTAGGGCTATTTGCTCGCTAGTCATAGCAGTAGAGCTATCGTCCTCATCTATCATTAGCGCTTGCACGTCAGTTAAGCTCAACTGATAGAAATTACTAGTCAACAGCCGATTAATAATATCTCGGCGCTGTGGGCGTAGCATAGCCTCTAATAAGGCAGCTAAATCAGCGGCAATAGCCGTATCGAAGACGTTTTTTTCTGCGGTCTCTAAGGTAGGTACGCCCAGCTTACTGAGCATATCCTCGACTTGTTTTAACTCTTGCTTGCGGCGTCCTAGTACCCCGATATCATTTGGCTTGATAGCTCGACCATCAATAGTTTGCTTACTGGCTAGTAATGCCGCTATATGCAACGCTGTGAGCTCGCAAGCATCGTACTTAGCTTGCTTATCGTAAGGCAGATGGATCACACTCACTGGGCTATTAGCTAGAATAGGATAAGCCGCTAACGGCGCTATTGAGGATTGAACTACCTCAGTTTGCCACGAGAGCCGCGAATCGATTTTTGAGGCGGTTATATGTTGATAATAGATACTATTACCTAACTGCGCTAATTGGCTAGCACTATCAATAACGGCCTGTTTTGACTCAGCTACAGGATTCGGTCTACCAAACCAGTGGTTCAGTGCAGTAACCAGACCTTTATTAGAGCGTCTATTGACATCAAGGCTCATAATGTTGTTTTTATCAAACTTGGCTTTCATGGCGTTATAGTTGGCGACGTCACCACCACGAAAACCATAAATCGCTTGTTTAGGATCTCCTACTAGTAATAAGAACCCTCGACCAACTTTCTGATTAGTGCTGTCATTACTTTTAGACAAGTAAATACGCTCAATCATGCGCGCCTGTTCGCCATTGATATCTTGGGACTCATCGATAAGCGCTACTGGATAATGATGGCGAATATAACGTGCCAGCCTCTCACCTTGCCTGCCTGATAAAGCTTGGTTTAAGCGCACCATTTGCAAGGCAAAAGTAGTCTCGCGCCTGGCTTCGAGTATTGATGGCAGTTTTTGCCTTACCTTTAACGCTATATCACGGTTTAGGCTCTCGACTAAAGCATCAAGATATAACTCAATTTGATTGGCATAATCAGTTACTAGTTTTAGTGCTTGAATGCTGTTTAGGCTAGTAAAAGCTAAACGCTGAGGTTCTTTATTGGCATTAAAGCCCTTGCCGCCTTCTTCTTTAGCTAAAAAAGCCAGAGGTAGAGCCTCATAGAACTTCTGATTTTCGTCATCTAAATGAGCAAAAAACAACTTTCCATTTTTTTGAATAGCAGATTGAATATGAGCAATTCTATCCATTTTAGCGCCTAGACCTGCTGTGCCATGAAACCCTTGAGCCTTACGGTAGTCTTTATCAAAATACGGTTCGACATCCTTTAAATCACCTTGTACAAAATCATCTAAGGCTTGCTGATATGCAGCAAAATCTATCTCGGGCCCCATCTCAACAGTCTCGATAGGCGTTGAGATAAATTGCAACGATTTATTAGCGACACTCAGATGATCAGCTGGTATGGTGAGTCGCTTAGTATGCTGCAATAGCTGATAAACCTGATTGTGCTGGTTATATAAGTAGCTGTGGTGGCCACGCACGACATCATGAATAATACTCTCTAACACTAGCTGTTCTTGATCACTGATTTGGATGCCTTGCTGATGTCCAGTCTCAGCGCTATATTCAGACAGCCACTTTTGTGACAAGCTGTCCAAGGTACCAACGAACAGCTTATCTAAAGTGGTCAAAACCAAAGCGCAGCGTCTAAGAGCGTCAGCTAACGGATACTCTTCGGTATGATCTAGTAGATACTCGAGCAAATAGCTATTGATAGGATCATCGATAAGATCCTTATTGCCTGAGAGCTTAGCTTGATCTTTGAGCCAGTCCTGGCGTTTTTTCTGCTGCTCTATGCTTATCTTTTTGCTAGCTGCATGAGCTAGCTTAGAGTCTTTATCGCTGTTTTCAGTTCTACTATTAGCTCTGTTATTTAAGCCATTATTCGCCTGTTTAGCGCTGGTATCTTTTAGCTGCGGATAGAGTATTTCTCGAGTAACAGGGGTAATCGGTAGCTTACTAAACCACTGTAGTAGTTGATAAAAATCAACCAAACGCTCATGGATGCGTTGACGCATCTCTGCAGCAGCTGCCCGAGTAAAAGTAGTGGCGATAATATGTTCAGGAGCCCTTTTTGCCTCAATTAGCAGACGTAGAACAATACCCGTTAAAGTCCAAGTCTTGCCAGTACCCGCTGAGGCTTCTATAAGATACTTACCATTGAGCTTGATACGGATAGCAGGCGGCTGTTCTGATATAGGGGTAGCCTGACAATTGATAGCATGGCTATCTACACTAGTACCTGAGTGATCAGCTGTGGCATTGTTATAGTCATGACCAACTGTCTCTAAGCCATTATCAGTATTATTATTTTGATCCATAAAAATCACTTGTTCAAAGTCTTACGATTAATATTATTATGCATCAGCCGTTAAAAAGCCGTACAAGCATTATAAACGGCCTTATAACGCCATTAGGGCTTCGTCCATTGCCGCAAACAAAGGCTTTGCTAATGCTGGCAAGGCATCCGCCAGCTTAGTAAAGGCATCTTGCTTATCAAGGATATATTGCCATAATTCATGCTGGGCGCAGCTATCATAAATAATGTCGCTGTTATAGCTTGGCCATAACCAACTGTCAAAATCACTGCGCTTAGGCTGATAACTACTATCTGTGGCGGCGTTTACTTTATCAAGATAAGCGACTGCATGGACAGGCAATACCGTCATTGGCGTCTTACCAGCCAAATATGCGAACCTTATCCACTTTAATAACTCTGCTAGAGCTTGGTCATAGGCTATAGGTGCTAGCTGGAAGGTGGTTTTACCTTTAAATTTTTTGTATTCATCGCTACCTTTATTAAAGCGCCAAATACTTCTACCATCGCCAGCCGCGACTTGCTGCGCTGTAGTACGCCTTGCCACTTGCCAATAGATATGAGCTAACCAAAAGCGCAGTAAATACTGAGTGCGGGCACTGTTAGGTAGGATATTTAGCCACAGTCTAGGGGATAACGGCTCAGCTGACGACGGGTCTGAGCGGTGACTGGCTAGCGGTACTAGGCCTTTAATCTGCAATTGACCATGCAGATTTATATCAGGAGTAGCCACTGTGGTCATAGTCTCAGCACAAGGGGTTAGTAAAGAGCTATGGCCGGTATTAGCACTATCGTTATTAGCATCAATATCGATACCTAGCGCGGCTAACTGCTCAGCGAACTCTTGGCATTGCTGCTGTAGCTTGAGCTGTTGATACTGTAAGGTGGATTGACGTGCCACACCTGCTGGCATCACTGGATCATATAATAGCTTATTCAAACTTTTAACCGCTAGATTGCCGGCGCTGCTAGTATCACTACTGTTATTTTTGTGCAGCTCAGCCAACAGTTGTGAATTAACTTCATAAGCGCCCAGCCCTGATAAAGATAAAGGCTCTTGGTGTGCCATTTCATCTTCAGCTGCTACTACGTGTACTCGCTGCTCACGTAAAAAATGCTTAGCAGGGTGACGCACTTGGTAGTACAAATATTGCATATCTACTTGGTTAATTTCAAAACGACTTTTATTACTTTTATCGCTGCTTTCGTTGCTACCTTCTGCGACTAGCATAGAGGAGTTAATAAGCTCAATACGCTGAGCAATATTGGCGTAATCCTCTTTGCTGGGCAAGTTGACTTTTACTGGGTTAACCCGCTCATCAGTCTGGTACTGCAAGCGCTCAAACACTTCATGCCAAACTCGTGCTGGCGCATTAGTGCTTTGTTGATAGGCTTTTTCTTTTTGCATAGCGTGTGCTAATAAGCTAATAAGGGCTTGTCCACTATCGTCGCTAGCCATTGAACTATCTGCATCCGCTAAAGCAGTTGGCGACTGTACAAACACTTCTTGAGCAAAGGGTAGCGCAGGATGCTGAGTAACCAACCATTGCTCGATTAGCTTAGGTAAATAACGCTGCACTTGCGCAGTCAACGCCCATTCATCAGTATCAGTATCAATGCCCTCATCACCTTCACTATTAGCAGTCGCTAACAGCTTGTGGTTAAGCTGCTCGTTTTTTAACGGATCCCACTGCCATTGCACTTCACCTTTTAAAAATTGCAACAGCTCACTTACCGGATTGGCGGGCAAATGCTCATGAGTATCTGTTAGGCGCTGACCATTATAAAAAATCCAGCAAGCATTACGAGCACAGAGTACAGCATCCAAAAATGCGCCATTATCATCGTCTTCACTAAAACGATCACCGCGGCGTGCCAGCCCAGATTTCATCAAGTCATAACGGTTGTCACGGTCACGATTAGGAAACTCGGACAAATCCATATTCAGCATCACTACTAGACCAAAGGGTACGTTACGCAGGGCCCCAAAGCGCCCAAAAGTAATCACCCCTGTCGGCTCAGCACTGACTTGCTGGCTCTCAAGCTCATCTTCAATACTATCCAGCATAAAGCTTAGCTTAAGTGGTAAATTACTAACTTGCGACAGCTTGGCCTCTACTTGACTGGCTTCGAGCTGTAATGACTTCGAGCTACTAGAAGAATCAAAGGCCTCCTCTAGCATAGCGTCCGCTTGGTGGTCACTATCAGTATGACAATGCTGGTAATGGCGGTTCGCCCTTAAGCTACTCTTAAAGCCATTCATAGCGTTAAAAATAGCCCGCATTGGCCGAGTTTGGTCAAGAGCGCCAAAATAAGGATGAATGATGTGGTTCTCAATATTATTGAGCCAATTCTCAGCATTATGCCGAGCTTGAAACTCATAACGGCAATGATTTAAGCCGCTATAGACCCGACATAACGCTTCAACAATCGCCGCATCAGTCAACCCAATCGCTGACATAGGCACGGTTTTTTCGGCTAAGGTATTATTCTGCCAATGCTCAGGGTATAGACAAGTACTAATAGGCGCTTCTGGCATCACTAAACCCAACGCCACCTTATCTAAGGCATGAGCAAAACTAAACCGATAATCATAATCTTCACTATCGAGCGTTTGCTGTAGGTGCGCTTCATCAAAACCGCGTACAAAACCCGCTTGCTCTAGCAAATCACAAGCCCGACTCATCTGCTCATGAGTTAAACCAAGGCTTTCATACAATGGGGGCAGCATCAGCCAATCAAACACTTCAGCCGCTTCAAAGCGCGCACTATCACTACCTAACAGGCCATAAAAACCACGTATCGCTTCCCACAACTGTCGAATAGACTTATCAACGACGCCAGTTACTTTAGCTGGCAAGCTCAGACCATCTTGCCCTTGTCCATTGACGAATACTGAATTTATGAGTTCATGATGACGATCAACATCAGGTAGTAACACTACAATATCTGATAGATGGCGTGTGCTTCCATCAGTATTTTGCTCATTAAGCCAGCGACCTATCATGCCCCGTAGCACTTCCAGCTGACGTTGTAGGTTATGGCAAGAATGAATACTCAAGCTGTTATCGTATTGTGATAATTGCCACTGCCGTGCTTGCTGGTGTTGTTTGCTTTTTAAGCTATCATCGCTGTACCATGCATTATTGTCATAGTCATTGTTATTATGGTTGTTATCATCAGTTTTGCTTAGGCTATTTTTGTCAATAGCGACTTCATCCCTCAGATCAGATTGAAGCTGTTTGCTAAGCGCAGCACTCAAACGCCCAGCAGTATTCTGTTGCGTAGCCCCTTCATCAAGCATCAATACATCTTGCTGCAAATGTGCCAGCAGACTTAACGGCTGCTCTATAGTTTGGTTATCCTCAAACTCATCGTCGAACTGATCCTGCCAAGTTAACTTAAAATCTTTATGCTGCTCATTACCCGATAGACTCGCAAGCATAGCAAAAGTCTCACGTGACTGCTTGCCAAGACGTGACAAAAGCGTGTGTCCATAATCTCGTAAAAACACACTTTTAGGATTGATCACTTGCTGACGCTGTAACCATTGCTTATCGACGATGTCCGCCCAGAACAGCTGTGATGGATTATAATGCAGTAAGGTAATGTCGATATACTTTGACAGCTGCTGCAAAAAGTCCAGCTCGTTTTGTGGCAACTGCTGAATAGTAAAAATATGCAACTTCTTAGGTAATAGCGCTGGCACGTCTACCCCAGTCTCAAGGCTATCTGCCTTCATAATCTGCCAAAAGCGGGTCTCGATAGAAGCGCGATGCTGATAGACAGCAGAGAATAACAAGCGCCATAAATGCCTCTGAGCGACTTCTAGCTCAGTATAATGGGCAACCAACCATTCAGGTGTCATGCCAGCATTGCTGTCAAACTCTAGGGTCAGCTTATCTTTGGCTGCGATGAGTAGCTCTACATCCACCGCCTGATTGTCAGACCATAGCTTCAACCAATCATCGCGATGGTTTAGATAACGACTAAATAGTCGCGAGAAGTCAGTCGCCAATGACCATAAGCGTATATCTTGTTGACTGCGATCTGAGCCTTCATCCAGTAACGCTATTAATAGCGGATATAAAGGGTGCTTATCATCAGCCATAATCTGTGCTTGATAATAAGTAAAGTAACCAAACAGACGCCACTGCATCACCGCCCCAGTCAACACCGCTACTTCTGGCACGGTAACTATCTCTGACGAACGCTGATTGGCTTCCAACCATATATTGTGCTCAGCCAAGACTTTTTGCATCAACGTCCATTGATACTGTCCCCAAAACTTGGTAGTGACTAAAGTGCTAATACCAGCTTGACTGGCAATAGACTTATCCAGCCAATCACCAAGCACCATAGAAGGTACAATAACAATAAACTCTGCAAAAATAGGCTGATCTTTAGACTTATAAGCGCTCAGTAAGTGCTCAACTAGACGTTCAGTACGATGCGATTGAATGATAGTAAACATAAATAGGGATCTAATTATAATAATTGATAGTAAGTAATAAGCAACGAGTAACTAATAGTAAGTAATTCATAGACAGTCATGTAAGCTGGCTGACTTTATGAGTGAATAGTTTATAAGCTAAGTAGCGCTCAAGGCCAAGTTTTACAGTCGTGCCTATTTTGGATTTCTGTTAAAATAGCGCTGTTTATAACCCAGCAGGCATTATTTGCAGCCATTAGTTATTGGTTAATAAAGCGTTTAACTAGTGCTGACTACCGTATAAAACCTGCGTTATGCGGCTATAGTCGTCGCAGGTTTAGTGTGACATTGATAAAGGTTATTTGCTAGGGGGTAGTTAATTATACTAGCCACCATCAACTAGCTTGCGACATCTAATGTCGTATTAAAAACCAGCCATAGTATAGAATGTAAGCTTATTGAATATTAAAGATGAAGAGCACTCATTATTATGCTAGCTGAGCTTATAGACAATATAATAAATGGTCGCTGCTCTTCTAACTGCTGCTACTCTTCTAAAACTCTGTAATTGCATAACTATAAAGTGATGAGCTCGCCTCTATGAAAAACTATAAGCTGCTATTGGCAGGATTAATCTTATTAGTATTGATGATTTTTGCTGCGGTGTTTGCTTGGCTATGGAGCAGTAATGCAATAAATTCTAACCCATTACCGATTGTATCCAGTGACTTTATAGCAGCCGTTAATGATAACGAGAATGATGATGCTGATAGCGCTATTAGCCTATTGCATCTACAGGCAGCCGATGTCTCACAAGCCCCTTTAGATGAGGTGATCGTGCGCTTTGAGTCTCGCTATCCTAAAGTAAAAGTATTAGTTCACTACATGCCTACGAACTCACTGCTTACCTTAGCCGATACTACGCTATCAGCGGCCCAACCTTTTCCCTTAGTCTTCAATACCGACATGATTATTACGGATGATAAGCTCAGTGAAACCCAGATAACCGCTTTACAAGCCTTACTCAATAAAGCGCAAGTCAAAGCTGAGCAAACCTTAATCAAAGGCGTCACTTCAGGCAGCGTAGAAAAGGTGATTCACACTACAGTGCAAGCTAGTAGTGATAATAGCAATAGCAATACTCCAGCCAGTATAGTCAAAAGCACCAACAAGGAGACCCGAAATTTAGTGTCGTTTAGCTATGCTCTAAAGGATCAACAGGCAGTACAAGGCGTTATTTTGACCAATAATCCTATAGCGGTTACTTTTCGCAACTTTCTGCTTTCTAGCACGGGCCAAGATATTCTAAAAAAATATAATTATGACAATATTGATGGTTATAAAAGCAGTGTAGATGATTTGTTTAATCCCACATCTCGTAGCAAAGCTGCTAATAATAACGATTCAGTAAAAATCACTGATGCTTTATCCAGCGGTAGATAAATGCTAGTGAATAACGACTATTTATAATCAGCCGATTGCTTTTTTATGATAATTTTCTTACAATAGTCCTCCCTTATGCGCCTATAGCTCAACAGGATAGAGCAGTTGCCTCCTAAGCGATCGATCCGAGTTCGAGTCTTGGTGGGCGCACCACAATACATACCTTTAACACCCTTTAACGCCCTGTCAGCATAGCTTTCAGGGCTTTTTTGTGACCTTTATCTACCAGTAGATGCCTTTAAATACCAGTTGCATACTGGATAAATTACAGTATTCTATACAGTATCGAACCAAAAACCACAAATAGGATACTGTATAAAATGGCTAAATTAGTAAAACCCCTTACCCACACTCAGGTTAGCCAGTCCAAGACTACTGGCAAGGCATACAATTTAACCGATGGCGGCGGCTTGTATTTACACGTTAGTAAGATGGGCACAAAATCATGGCGTATTGATTTCACTACCCCAATTACTAAAAAAAGAGTAACAATGACGCTGGGGCAATATCCTGAAATCAGCTTGGCAGACGCAAGAAAGTTAAGAGGTGATATCAAGGCTCAACTTGCCAACGGTGAAGACCCGCGCAAAGTCAAAAAGGATGATGAACGCCAACAGATTTTAGATTCCAATAATACATTTGCTATGATTGCGGAAGAGTACATATCAAGGCAGATTCACCTATCACCCGCCACGCATTCAAATAACCGCCGCTATGCCGCCTATTTGAGCGAGGTTATAGGTAACATGCCAATCAGTCATATCAAGCCTATAGACGTGCTGGACGCTTGCAAGCCAGTCGAATCTAAAGGCTTTCTTGAAACAGCATTAAAGATGAAGTCGCTAGCGGGTCAAGTGTTTAGGTATGGCGTGCAAACAGCAAGGTGTGAGCGTGATGTGACGCAAGACTTGAAAGGGGCTTTAAAACAGCCGCCTGTGAAGCACTACCCTGCCATTTTAGACCCTATTGAGTTTGGCGCTATGTTACGTGCTATTGATGATTACAATGGCTTATTTGAGACTAGGAGCGCTTTAAAATTAATTGCGATGTTATTTGTCAGGGCTGGTGAAATACGTTATGCTAAATGGGATGAGTTCGATTTAGAAAAAAAGACTTGGACTTTCACCCCTCGAAAGACAAAGCGTAAGATTGGCACGTCCTTAATTGTACCCCTGCCAGATCAAGCCCTAGGGATATTAACCGCCCTATCTGAGCATAGAAGGAGTGAGTTCGTCTTCCCTGCCATTCACACCAGCGTCCAACCTATGTCCGAGAACACCATGAACCAAGCTCTCAAGCGGCTTGGCATTGCTGGTGATATCCACACTATCCATGGCTTCCGCGCCAGCGCCCGCACCATGATTGTCGAACAGCTCAACTTTAGTGAACAGTTGGTTGAAATGCAGCTGGGTCACCGCGTGCGTGATATGCACGGTCGCGCGTATAACAGAACTACCCTGCTCAAAGAGCGTAAAGAAATGATGCAAAAATGGGCGGATTATTTAGATATTTTGAAATTGTGAACAATAAAGTAAGCTCTGCCATTTAACGCATTAGAGCTTATGACCCCTGCCGTCAAATCCGTACAGTTAAACTTGGGAGATTTTAGTTACGCAGCCTGACGGTAAAAGTAAAACTACACCTGCCTTGGCGATCGATAGCCTAAACCCTTTTGAATTCTAGTTTGATTATAGTACAGCTCCATATATTGTGTGATCTCGTTGGTTGCTGTAAACCTTTTTTATAGTCTTGGTGATATACCAGCTCATTCTTCAATAAGCTCCAAAAGCTTTCTATTGGAGCATTATCAAAGCAATTACCTTTACCAATCATTGAGCCTTTAAAATGATGCTGATTGATGATCTTGTGATAGTTATGACTGCAATACTGGCTGCCTCTATCAGAATGTACAATCAGCCCTTGGCTTGGTCCTTTATTCTTAATTGTCATGTTCAACGCACTGCAAACTAAATCAGCTGTCATTCGCTTACTTATGACATATCCAGCA
This sequence comes from Psychrobacter sp. BF1, assembly GCF_019279065.1. NCBI lineage: Bacteria > Pseudomonadati > Pseudomonadota > Gammaproteobacteria > Moraxellales > Moraxellaceae > Psychrobacter > Psychrobacter sp. BF1. The sequence continues at coordinate 26,659 of NZ_JAGYWV010000004.1, read as the reverse complement.
AGTTCTTTGTTATATAAGTCTTTAACTCCAGCTAAGTACAGCCAACCCTCAGCAGTCCAAATATAAGTGATGTCACTGACCCAAGACTCATTGGGGCGCTTAGCATTAAACTTTTTATCCAGCACGTTTGGATAGACAAGCTTGTTATAATCGGAGTCAGTGGTGACTTTAAAGCGCTTATGTCGGCGGCATTTGATGCCGTATTCTTCTTTGATTCGTTTTACCATGTACAAGCTAATATCATGGCCTTGCTCTATTAGCTTTGCATGCAAACGCTCAACACCGTAGCGCTCACGAGTTTCACTGTGAACAGCTCTAATCAATAGCTCACAATGGTCGCGATGTATCTGCTGCTCGCTGATATCGCGACTACTCCAATCGTAATAGCTTGATGGTTTGACGCTTAACACACAGCACATAGTGGTGACGTTAAATATCTGCTGATTATCTTTAATAAAGGCGTACCTGACTAGCTATGCTTGGCGAAGTACGCCGTCGCCTTTTTTAATATCTCTCGCTCCTCTTCGACAACTTTAAGCTGTCGTTTGAGGCGCTTGTTCTCTTCCATCACGGCCATAAGTTGTGGATCATACCGCTCAGTCCCTACAAGCTTGCCTTGATTGGCTTTGTTGTTACAGTTCGATAAGGTTTGCATGACGATGCCAAGCTGCTTTGCAGTCGCTGAAATATTGCCGTTGTTGTCTGCTATCCTCTTAACGGCTTCTGCTTTAAATTCTGTACTGTAGGTTCTTATTTTCTTGGTCATGGTAAACTCCTTATTGAGTCGTTAGTTTACCAAGTTTATTATGCCACTACAGCATAACTCAGTGTACCTACCATACATATTCTATTCGTGATCGGTGCGATATACAGGCTTCGAAACGTAGCCTTTGTAATTAATGCTGATGCTTTTTTGAGCCTGCTAGTCCACCCAAAGTAAAGCTTCTTATCTTAAACAGACATTTAAATAGATGGTCCATCTATTCCTACACCGCTAATTGGAGCTGTATCAAAGATATATCTTCCAAATAATAAGTTAAAACTCTCTTCTGCATCTATGCAGTATTGTAAGATACCATCTAGCAACTCGCGAAAAGTTGTGCCATACCATGTGACTCCTGGTGTAATGTTAGATAGAACTTCTATCTTAAAACTCTCTAGATCGGAAGGTGGATTAAGTAAAGTGCCAGTATTAATCATAGGGCTTAAACTGGCTGCGTTGAACATTGCCAACATAAATGAAGATACTCGATACTCTGAACGCAACTGATCAAATAAATCCTTATTTTCTTGAGAAAGCTTGTTGTACTCTCTATCACGGTAACTACCAAATTCTTCAGTGTATTGAAAAACACGATCTGCAGCGTCCCCAACACGAGGACAGAAATACCTTGTCCACCAAGCTTCGAAGTATCGTTGCTGAAACTCTAAATAAGTTAGACCAACAATATTTGTATTTCTCGTATATTCCTTTGCTCCAGATTGTAACCCGTGCTTAGAAATAATAAATCCAACATTGGCTCCAGTCTCATGCATAACAGTCGTAAATGAATGTACAACAGACTGAGGGATAGATGAGCCCCAGTTTTTGCATTCTACAATATATTTTATATTGTCTAAGCTCCGTCCGTCGATAGCCAAAACGTCAATATTAACGGAGCCACGTGGGGTGGGTATATCTACTTCAATCTGTGACGACAAGCCAACATTGCGAAATATTCTCTTCACACCTAATTGGAGGTCTTGCCATTTATCGGGATATGGGTTATCAATCATAGAGTTTAGAGTATCCTTTTAGCTAAGCGTAAAAATTGTCCTGTCTAACTCATGTATATCGTGGTGTGCCTTTCAAGCTTGATATATCTACTCTATCACCGATACCCTTTTTAGTAGCTATTTTCCGAACCTTTCTGTTTTAAAGTATCGCCATAATGGCTCTATAGTATCTGGCTCATCGCCGATAAAGTTCATGATCTCTCCTAATTGGTTTGTTGCACATTTTTAAGGATAGTTTCCACTTTTATATAGAACTCATTAGCCTTATCGCATATGGTCGATGCGCTTGTAGTCATACCCCAAAACTCATCAACAAAAATTTCAACGGCTATTAACAAATGCTCTGCAGCTAGATTAGAATCAACATATTTTGATGGAATATGTAAACATTCATTATCCCGCGCAAAATATAACGATTTTTCCCTTAGTGATGAATATTCCCCAGAACTATAGCCTTCGAAAATCTCCTTAGCTCTATCAGCACCAATACTATTAGCTATACGGTCACCAATTAGATAAATAGGTGATATTGCAATTTTATGTTTCATAGCATGGTTAAAGAGATGATCTTTTCCTCGTTTTACTTTTAGTAAATCCTTTTGTTGTGCTGCACGCATATACCCAGCTTTTACTTTGGCAATTTCTTCAAATATAGTAATTGATAAAAAAAGAGAGGGGGCAAAACTATCATTCTTCAACAAAGTATATGATGCGAATATCAGATCGTAAATGTGAGCAACAGCATCGTTATACTCTTCTCGACCATGTAAACCTGTATACCCATCTGAAAATATTACAGAAGCTTCTACGGCTATGTTATTTCCGCTCTCATCCAAAATTTTACTCTCTCTTATCTACTTTATGATAAATATAAAATACAGGTAGTTATTATTTTAGAGTATACCCCAAGGGAATCAGCTATTTCACCCTTTAAGCCTATTAACAGAATACTTAAAACATACTGGTATAATGGAACTACTTAAAACAGACTATTACGCTTCTCGAATTTACCAAGGCTTATTATGACCACCTATATACTCGACACCGAAACGACAGGACTGAGCTATGCTGAAGAAACCGTACAAGTAAACTTGGTAAACTAAGCGTATTAATCGGAGTTTATCATGACCAAGAAAGTAAGAACCTACAGTGACGAATTTAAAGCCGAAGCTGTTAAAAAGATAGCAGACAACAACGGCAATATTTCAACGACCGCAAAGCAGCTTGGTATCGCCATGCAAACCTTATCGAACTGGAACAACAAAGCTAATCAAGGCAAACTTGTAGGAACAGCTCAATACGATCCTGATCTTATGACGGCTCTTCAAGAAATAAAGCAGCTCAAGCGACAACTTAAAGTTGCCGAAGAGGAGCGAGAGATCCTAAAAAAGGCCACGGCGTACTTTGCAAAGCACAGTTAGTCAGGTACGCCTTTATCAAAGATAATCAGCACTTCTTTAGCATCACCACTATGTGCCGTGTGCTAAGTGTTAAGCCATCAAGTTATTACGACTGGCTGAGTCGTGATATCAGTGACCAACAGATACATCGTAATCAGTCTGAGCTACTGGTTAGGGCTGCTCACAGTGAAACTCGTGAGCGCTATGGTGTTGAGCGACTGCATGCAAAGCTCATAGAGCAAGGCCATGATATTAGCTTGTACATGGTCAGACGTATCAAAGAAGAACATGGCATAAAATGCCGTCGCCATAAACGCTTTAAAGTCACTACAGACTCAAACCATAATAAAATGGTTTATCCAAACGTGTTGGATCAGCAGTTTGATGCTAAGCGTCCTAATGAGTCTTGGGTCAGTGACATCACCTATATCTGGACGAATGAGGGTTGGCTGTACTTAGCAGGGGTTAAAGACTTATACACTAAAGAGCTGGTTGGTTATGCCATTAACAAACGTATGACCGCTGATCTAATATGCAAAGCATTGAACATGGCCATCAAGAACAAACGGCCCAGCAAAGAGCTAATAGTTCACTCTGACAGAGGCAGTCAGTACTGTAGCCATGCCTACCACAAGATTATCAAACAGCATCAGTTTACAGGCTCAATGAGCGCTAAAGGTAATTGCTTCGACAATGCACCCATAGAAAGCTTCTGGGGCACTTTAAAGAACGAGCTGGTATATCACGAAGACTATAAAACAAGGTTTACAGCCATCAGCGATATCATTGGCTATATTGAGCTGTACTACAACCAAACGAGGATTCAAAAGGGTTTGGCCTATAAATCGCCAAGACAGGTGTGGTTTGATTATTATCGTCAGGCTGCGTAACTAAAATCTCCCAAGTTTAAGTCTACGGGATTGACGGCAGGGGTCAGACTTATTGAACCGCACATGACTGAAGTGGCCTATTCTATTGTTGAAATAAACGATGGTAAGGTATTTGTATTACAAGCTCCGCGAGCGAAGCGCTTCAACCCTCTCAAAGAAATTAGCCTGGGCTCTATGGCGATATCACATATCTGTGATGAAGATGTGTCACATGAACCACCTCATACAGATTTTAGACTGCCTAGTAGTGTTGAGTACTTGATTGGTCATAATATTGATTTTGATATGCAAGTTCTTAAAAATGCTGGCGTGACCCATGAGCCTAAGTCAATTTGTACTAATGCGATGGCTAACTACCTGCTTCCTACGCTTGAGAGCCATAAGCTAGTGTCCCTCCTCTATCATTTTCACCGTGATATAGCCCGTGCTCAAGCAAAGAACGCGCATGCTGCCATTGCTGACATTTACTTCACTGAGCTGGTGCTTATTAGTCTGATTGATTTGGCGAATAGTCAGGGTCATGAAATAAGTGATGTGAAGAGCCTATATGAATTTAGCGAAATAGCACGTGTACCGACGCATTTAAGCTTTGGCAAACACAAGGGTGAGGCTATTGCAGATTTAGCTGCGAGCTCTGAAGGTACTGGCTATCTTAAATGGCTGCTTAAACAGGACAGTGTTGACCTTTATTTAGCTCAAGCATGCCAGCAAGCATTAGATTTGGTATAAATATACTGATGTCATCAGTTTTATAGTCGAGCTATGCTCAAAATTGAGATAGATACTAGAAATAGTTAACGCTCAAGTAGATTAATTTCTTATTGAAACTATAACTTATTAGGTAGTAAACCCCTCAATATTATGATATTTAAAATATCATCAATATCTATATATGCCATTGAACAATCTTACTCTGACAAGTCGGAAAAGCTCTATATGCTATCATATATATAGTGTAGAGGGCTGGAGTATGAAATTTACTTTTCTTAGTTGACGCTATTGATATCGGGGTTTGTCGGAGTGATCATTGACAGTGATGTACAGTGCGCTGTGCATCATTTCAAGGATATCTCTCAGAAGCTCTAAGCCAACAATACAAAAACAACCTATAAAAGGAATTACAATGACATCAGTGCAAACCCGCTATGACCTTGACAAGTTTAAAGCCCTTATTGATAAATTTAGAGCGCTAGACTTTACGGATGAGGAATTAAATCTATTTGATGTTGGCACACGAGGACATTTTGAAAACCCAACGACTGAGCTACTCAGCTTCTTTCTAGATTCAGCCAACCACCACACTTGATGAGAACTGGGGAAAATGAAGTAGCTTTAAGGGTTGGTTTTGTACCTATATCTCATGAGGTGGTTATGAACTACAATGATTTTGAAAAGCGAAAATCAGCGTGATCAAACAAGGGGTTTTCTAAAAAATTTGTAACTGATTATAATCCACTAAACGTAGCAATGCTTAAACCTGCTTACTATAAAGGCACTAGATTACAGATTCAGCAGGTTTAAGCAGCAACCAGTGATGCTATTACTTATATTGCGTCAGTACTAGAATCCTACAAAACTGAGCTATGCCGAAGCATACATTGCCCTTAATCGAAAAGAGTTAGGCTCATCACTAATACTGGTGCAGTAGTAACTATATAAATCATCAGCCACAATACTCTTTTCAATAAAATCTATTATATAAGAAGTATTATCTAGTGAAGGGTATTCACTACTCTCTATACCTAACAACAGCCCTTTGATATTAAGATTTTTAGGGAGCTGACTAACCAACTCATTAGCTGCTTTTTTTACCATCTCTGTTTCAAATACATCTGTTACATGAGTTTGAATAAATTTATATGATTTTTCTCGTTCGAATAAACTTTTGATATCGTTAATATCTATACTTATTAAGCCACGTGGACTGATATCCAACAACTTAACTACTTGATCTACTTCATCAAGCTGACATCTAATAACTCCCTCTATAGTATTTAATCGCCCAAAATCTATATTATCTGTTTGCAATCCCACTAAAAACCAAACCTGCGACTGCTCTTTCAGCTCTAGTAGCGCCTGTTCATCCCAATTATCACTGATGATAAAACAACCAATAGCAGACTTAGGGTAATGATCCATAGTTTGTCGATATAGAACCGCACTAGGTATATCATCTATATACGAGTCATTAATCTGGTACTTCATGGTTATGCTCACTGATCATTAAGGAGTTTTAATGTAGTCAAAAGTATCAAACTCTGGCGAGATTTGACGGCAGTATAGCGCTTGCGCAGTTTCTAAGATATTTATCATCTGGCATAATTCGTTTATTGAAGTTTAATCCTCACTAAGGATTAGATCATCTTTTAGGATCTCGTTCGGTTTTATTTACTTAGATTGCTGATCATTGATTTGCTTTAACATTCTGATAGAGTTTATATCGTAACTGCCTTCAAAATACTGATCCAAAAGCTCGTTAAAAACACATTTTTTATTAGAGGATGCTAAAGTAAACAGCGTAAGCGAAGAGTGTAATTTCAGCGTATCGATTGATCCGAAGATTTCTAAAGCGCTTTTATCAGGATGCAACAGCAGTAATTCAGCGCACTCTATTAGCCGTGCTCCAAGCACATCATGTTGCAAATACTCTTTTGCTTGCTCTAGACTTTCTATTGCAAAACGCCTGGCCATTGTGCTGTGTCCCAAGCCTTTCACCTGTGGAAAAATAAACCACATCCAATGCGTACGCTTCTGCCCTTCGGTTAACTCTTTAATGACCGATGGATAAACTGAACCGCCCCGACTTTATCGGAGAGTGATTTACTTGAGTCAGGCAGCGATGCCTGACAGGGTTAAATTATCATAATACCGCTTTTCAAACTCAAAGGGTGACACATATCCAATCGTGCTATGCAATCGTGTTTTGTTACACCAATCTACCCACTCAAGAGTTGCCAGTTCAACATCTTTCACACCAGTCCAGTTCTGTTTTAAATAATGAATCACCTCAGACTTATAAAGCCCGTTGACCGTTTCAGCCAGTGCATTGTCGTATGAATCGCCTGTTGTACCAACAGAAGCAATCACTCCAGAGTCCGTCATCTTATCGGTATAGCGAATGGATAAATACTGAACCCCTCGATCACTGTGATGAATCACATCTTTGGGATAGTTTCTATCTGCTATTGCTTGATTTAACGCCGCCATCACCATATCGGTATTCATGCGATTAGATACTTTCCAGCCAACGATAGCGCGAGCAAACACATCAATAATAAAAGCGGTATACACCCAGCCACTCGTTGTCTTAATATAAGTGAAGTCTGCAACCCATAGTTGGTTAGGACGATGAGCATTAAAGTTACGATTGACCAAGTCATCAGCGCGTTTTTGGTCATCACGGCTGTAAGTTGTTATTTTACCTTTTCTACGCCAGACGCCTTGTAAACCATGCTGTCTCATTAAACGCTCTATCGTACAGCGAGCAACCTTTACGCCATCAGCTTTCATCTGCTGCCATACTTTACGCGCACCATAACGGCATTTGCTGACCTGCCAGATGCGTATAATTTCACTGAGGTAAAAGTCGTCATGCTGACTGCGCAGTGAACGCTTGTGTGGGTTGTCGCTTAAGGCTTGAGCACGATAATAAGTTGACGGGGCAATCGGTAGTACTCTACAGATCAGCTCGACCCCATAAAGATGTTTATTGTCGTCGATGAATTGAATCATGATTTTAGTCAGCGGTCGAGCTCCGCCTGGGCGAAAAAAGCGGCAGCCTTACGTATGATCTCATTGGCTTGCTTGAGCTCTCTGCATTCGCGTTCAAGCTCCTTGATGCGCTCTTTATCACTTTGCGCTTGCACCGATGCAGGAATGGTTTGATCGATGTGTTTTTTATGCCACGACCGTAGGGTTTCAGGCGTACAGCCAATCTTAGGGGCAATGGCTTGAATCGCTGACCATGTGGAGGGATAGTCGCCCAACGCTTCTATCAGCATGCGAACGGCGCGTTCTTTAATCTCAGGAGTGTAGGTTTGTTTTTTCATTGTCGTATTCTCTCAGAATGTTGAGTCTCCGACAATCCCGGGGCGGTTCACTATGGGATAACCTTGCTGTGTAAAGCTATCAAACTTACTTTGATACGTCGCTTTTTTCATCGGACACGTTTTTGGATGTTCCAAGGTCTTTTTTTTGACTGATGCCAAGGCGCTTTAGCGCGATCTCAATGCCTGATTTGCTACAGCCTAAACGCTGTGCTCGCTCGTACATGTAATCGTCCGAATATTGCGCGACGTCTTTAAGAAGTAATTTATTCGGTATTTTATTTGGTGGTTTATCCCGAGTTTGTTTGATAACCTGATTTTTCAACCAACGTTGTAATGTGGTTCTACTAATATTATAGAAAGTACAAGCCTGACGAATACTCATATCTTTGTTTTCGACACTTTTAATCACTTGTGCTCAAAAATCTACTGAATAGGTCATGTGTTGTTCTGGCATCTCATCAGTTTTAAAACGATTATATCTTATTTATAAAAGACCGACTATATTATCAATGGTGTTGGATTAACAGTTACCTTTAAGTCAGTTGCTTTGCTTTATCAGCCACGCGCATATCAAAACCACAATCAGAGCGTTTGTTCTTATCTGCCAACGTTAAGCCGGATTGTGGCAGCGGCTTATCTGAAAAATTTGGTTGTATGGCGTGTGTTAACTTATTGAAATCACTGTCGCTCATATCTGTTGCGGCAAGTGATTTGTCTAATTCGCTTATGGCTGTATTAAGATGATTGTCCTCTGATGCGCTCTTAGCTGTACTCTTACTGTATAGCGCATCACAAGATATCAAACTTAACACAAGTATCATTAAGCCTGTTACTTTATATAGAACATTCATTGCAACTCCTTATTTTATATAGCTTACGTTTTCACAGTCTGTCGTTAAATATGGGGCGTTATATCCACTGCCTAAACCAAAACTTAACCTTTTCCCAAAATGATATTTGAGGATGGCTGTCTTGTTTGGATGTACTATGAGTATTAACTGAATCGGTACTATTACTCAACTCCCTTTTATCAGTGCCGCTAGGGAACGCCGCGTTCAGCTTATTACAAGTAGGATATTTGGCTTGTAACTGTTTTAAATAATAAGCTTGATCTTCATCAATAAAGCCATCCAGTATGCCAACTTTATAGCTACTGTCATGACCACATTTACCCTCTACTCGATTCCATGCTAAAAAAGGCACCAATGGCTTATCAACTATTAACTTATCATTTTTACAGCTCAGTGTCGCGAGTGATACCACCTTATAGTTTGCTGGCTCATTACCACTGGCCGCATATGCTAAGCCAATAACTAGGTCGTTTGGCTCGATACTTTTCAACTCGAAATAACTTTGCCAGTGCTCAGGAGTAGAATAAGAAAACCCCATTTTAAGCGTACGAAAAACGAAGCGTGGATTACTAAATTGCAAGTCAAAGCCTTTCTGCTGATTATCCATTAGAGTGGGCTGCGATGATTGCAGACGTGCAATAAATACATCATTTGGTGAATGCGGCATACAAGCCCAGACGGTTTTCATGGACAAAAATAGTATGATAAAAATAGGCATGCGATATAAAAAACGCATTTTGTAATCCTTCTTTCACAAGTCAACCCACTGATAGTTTATGTGGTACGAATAATAAGACGATAAATATCACAACATAATGTCCAGAAAAACCAAAGCAATATAGCAGCACATGAACCCAAGCCGATAACAATAGTGCTTATTCTAATACCGCCATCCAGACCCCCATTCCAAATATGAGGTGCAATAGGTGGACCCATCGTAGCAATAAATGCCAAGAAGAACCCTAGCATTACTATAAATCCTGTAATTGTAAGGCGTATCACTATGACTAATAAACTATCGGACCATGTATCTTCTTTTTTATGTTTTAAAAAATCAAGCATAATCTTCCTTTTTGTTGGCTACTTAATTTTCTATCTATTTCCTTAAACTAAGGCTTACGCACTTGCCCAAAAAGAACAATATTGCCCCCTGCTGTCAAATCCGTATAACTAAACTGGGGAGATTTTGATTACGCAGCATGACGATAAAAATCAAACCACGCCTGTCTTAGTGATCTATACCCTAATGAGAGTAAGCGTTATGCAATGAACCGCCCCGACTATATCGGAGAGTGTTTTACTTAAGTCAGGCAGCAATACGTGACAGGATTAAATTTTCATAATACCGCTTTTCAAACTCAAAAGGTGACACATAACCAATCGTGCTATGCAGTCGTGTTTTATTATGCCACTACATACAGAGTCATTTGTCATAACGTTTCTTATAAAGATAAAGATTAGTTCCTCATACAGACATTCAGCTACTAGTATAGCTGAATGTCTAAATTAGTTAACCCTACACTTCTTCAACCTTCCTAAGTTGATTAGAGTAAAGTAATGTATTTAGGTATCTGAATGTACTTCTCTAGCAATCATCCCGTATTGCGCAAACCTGCTGCTAAAGCATTGATACTGCGTACTAAAGTATCTTCAAAAGCAAGATCACCGTTATTACCAGTAGCATCTTTTTGTCTGGCACGTTTTAACAGCTCGATTTGTATATAGTTAATTGGATCTAAATACGCATCTCGCCATTCAAGGGAAGCCGCAAGATTCTGCTGATGCGCCAATAATGAGGTCTGATTAAGCAGGGAGTTTAAACCTGAATAAGTCAGCTCATGCTCGTCAGTCACCGCTTTCATAATCTGTTCACGTAAAGTCTCATCGTCACATAATTGGCTATAGGCATGAGCAATACTCATATCAGACTTAGTAAACGCCATTTCAATATTGCTAATAAACACGTTAAAAAATGGCCAGTAGTCTATCATTTCCTTCATTAATGCTTCATCATCGATGACGCTATGCAGTGCACTGCCAACGCCATACCAAGCTGGCAGTGTAAAGCGCGCTAATGACCAACCAAATACCCAAGGAATTGCCCGCAAGGTTGTTTTACTTGGCAGGCCTTTGTTGCGGTGCGACGGACGTGAACCAATATTTAATAAAGAGATTTCTTGTACTGGCGTCACTTGTGAGTAGAACTGATAGAACCCTTCGGTATGGTCAGTCAGCTGACGATAACGTTGTTCACCCGCGTCTGCTAAACGCGCAAAGAGTGCTTCATAATTTGGTAGTTCAGGCGGTTGCACCACAAATCTTGTTGAGCACGCTTTGAGCGTACCAGTGATGCCCATAGTAAGCTCAAACACAGCAGTATCGGTGTTGGCATATTTGGCATAAAGGACTTCGCCCTGCTCAGTGACTTTAATTTCTCCATGCAGTGTCCCTGCGGGCTGAGCGGCAATTGCATTATGTGTTGAGCCACCACCACGACTGACAGAGCCGCCACGACCATGAAACAGGCGCGTTTTAATACCATACTCAGCAGCAATACGGTTAATGGTTTGCTGCGCGCTATAAAGCTGCCATGCAGACGTAATGATGCCGCCATCTTTTGATGAGTCTGAATAACCTAACATGATTTCTTGGGTATTATCTGAGTGTTGTAGCAACCCTCGATACAGTGGGTTGTCCAACACGGCAGGTAAGATCTTATCGATATTTTTAAGATCTTCGATGGTTTCAAACAAGGGTGCGACGGGTAAGTCAGCAGACAGCTGACCTGCATCATCAACCCTGCATAAGCCTGCAAAACGCATCAGTAGTAAGACTTCTAATAATTGACTGGCATTATTGGTCATCGAAATGACATAACTGCCGAAAGTATCTTGCCCGACCAGCTTACGTAATGTTGCCACTGAGTTCATCAAGGCTAATTGTTCACGGGTTTTATCAGTCAAGTTATCGGTATAGATGAGCGGTGTACCGGGCTTTTCAAGTAAGCGCGTTAGCCATTCTTGGCGCTCAGTTTCAGTGAGCATTTGATAATCTGGCAGATTAGAGGCATTGGCAAAAATATCTGCTATCACCTCGCTATGATAAGAGGACTCTTGACGAATATCGAGCGCTGCCAAATGAAAACCACAGGTTTTGACCAAACGAATCATATCAAGTAATAAGCCTTCGCCATGTGCCGTATCGTGAGTATTGACACTTTTCCGAATGATGCGTAAATCTTCTAACAATTCTTGCGGATTGGTGTAAGCATCTTTTTCAGCCTCGCTATCACTACCTTTGCTTTGAATATGGCTATTAGTCGATTTTATTTTGGCAAGAATAATCGATAACAGTCTTCGGTACGGCTCATTGTTGTAATCGTCAGTATTGTAATCAAAGACTCGTCTATCGAGCTCACGATAACTTTCAATTTTTGTATACACGTCAGGTTCGATAGCGACAATTGTATCGCTGTGAATCAGTTCACGACGCAATTTTTTGATCAACACTTGATAGTGACGCAAGACGGTATTGGCATGCATCAATACGGCCATTTCTGTGGTGTCATGAGTGACAAAGGGATTGCCATCTCTGTCACCACCGATCCAAGAACCAAAGCTCATGAACGCCGGTAAGGGATAGTCTGTTAGCTCAGGATAGATATCAACAATGGCGTCTTTAATATTACGGTAAACTTTGGGAATGGCGCTGAATAAACTGGCATTGAAATAATGCAGGCCATTATTGATCTCGTCATAGACTAAAGGTTTACGCGTCCGTACTTCATCAGATGACCATAATAAATCAATGGTTTGCGCCGTTTGTTCTTTCGCTTGCTCATAGGCGAAACTGTTTTCAGGAAGATTATTCAAAGCATCGCTATGCTTGAATAAACTCTGCAATAGATTCATCGTCGTACGGCGACGCGCTTCAGTCGGATGGGCGGTGAATACTGGGATAAATTTTAGTTGCTCAATCAGCTCTTGCATTTGGGCGGGTTCAATATTGCGCTCACGACATTCAAGCAGCGTACGCCGAAACGAGCCTTCCCAGCTATGTTCCGATTGCATACGCAAGGCTTGACGTTGTTCTCGTAAGTAATTTTCTTCACTGAGATTGGCTAAGAAGAAATAGATAGAAAAGCTGCGGATGACATTTTTTAAGGTTTGGTTGTCTAACGAGGCAATAAAGTCGATGAGTTGTTGCTGGTTCGCTGCGTTAGGCGCCCGGCGTTGCTGGATAAAACCTTGGCGTAGGGTTTCAATCGTGTTGAGTGTTTGTTCGCCCGTTTGCCGAGAAATCGCCTCTCCTAGAAATGAGCCTAATAAGCTGATGCGTTCACGTAGTACGTCGTTATCAATAGTCATCTTTGATCTCCTGATCAAATTCATTCAAATATAGTCGTGCGGTCTTAAATGTAGGTTTTCTATGGTGTAAGCCATTTAACCTGTTTATGTGGATCTCGAAGCTCTCGCTTCTCATCAGCCAAGACGTTGTCAGCTTTATGTATTAATCATTTATTTTTTGGTGATACTGGGTCAGCCATTCCTGTAATGGTATATCTGTCTATCCCTAGTCAGCCAACAATATTATGAGTTTCATTATTACGATTGATGACTAAACTAACGGCTTCAAGTTTAATTCTCCAGCTTTACTAAACAGTCAGAATTAATATCAGCAATCGTTTTGGCACCAGTCAAGGTCATTGCGACGCGTATTTCTTTATCTAGCAGTTCTAACAAATTGCTTACCCCTGCACCGCCATCCGCTGCTAAAGCATAAATAAAAGCGCGCCCTAGCATGCAAATATCAGCGCCCAAAGCCAACATACGCACAATATCTAAGCCATTACGTATACCAGAGTCGGCTAAAATTTTAATCTCTCCTTTAACTGCATCGGCAATAGGAGGCAGAGCACGTGCACTGGATAAAACACCGTCCAGCTGTCGCCCACCATGATTCGATACGACTATGCCGTCGGCTCCAAAACGCACCGCATCTTTGGCATCTTCTGGGTCCAAAATACCTTTGATGACCATAGGCCCATCCCAGTACTCGCGAATCCAATCTAAATCTTTCCAAGAAATAGAGGGGTCAAAGTTATTACCTAGCCAGCCTATATAGTCTTCCAATCCTGTTGGCTTACCTAAATAAGTAGAGATATTGCCCAGATCGTGCGGACGGCCATTTAGCCCTACATCCCATGCCCATTGCGGATGCGTCATAGACTGTAAGTAACGGCGCATAGCAGCATTTTTACCGCTCATACCAGAGTGCATATCTCGGTAGCGTGCCCCTGGTACTGGCATATCTACCGTAAAAACCAAGGTCGAACACCCCGCCGCTTTGGCACGCTCCAAGGCATTTTTCATAAAACCTCGGTCCTTTAATACATAAAGCTGAAACCACATCGGACGGTTAATTTTAGGCGCTACTTCTTCAATCGGACAAACCGAAACTGTCGACATGGTAAACGGAATGCCTTTTTGATCGGCTGCCATAGCGGCCTGCACTTCTCCGCGGCGGGCATACATACCTGTCAGACCCACGGGTGACAACGCGACAGGCATAGACAGAGTTTCATTAAATAACTGCGTCTCGAGACTAAGCAGTGACATATCATTTAGTACACGTTGTCTAAGGGCAATTTTCGATAAATCTTCAACATTATGTTTTAAGGTATATTCCTCATAAGCACCGCCATCTATATAATGAAATAGAAATGGTGGCAGTCGGCGCTTGGCAGCAGCCCTGTAGTCGTTTGGAGATGAAATAATCATACGCTTGCCCTTATTCTGTTAAATATCTATGTAATATTTTTGAATCTCTAATTATTTATTGATTAGTGCTAAACGATGGATGCAATTGGCTTATTTTTGAAGCGGCAAGCTCAACCCACACTCACTATTACACACAGCACGAGCAGTTACGTTTGGTTTTCGACATTTTACCGATGCCGGGATTAAAGCTATTGGTTGGGTCTAGGCTTTTATAGAAATTCTGCAAATCAGGCTCTGCTTCGTATAGATGCCCTACATTATGCTCAGCAGGATATTTGGCTCCGCGTGCGCTCAATAGCTCTAACATCATCTTTTTAACAAGGTGTGCATCACTGCCCTTCTTCAAAATATAATCTTGATGAAACACATAGCAAAAGAAGTGTCCGTAATACAGCTTCATCTCTAAGTGTTTTTCAATTTCTTCAGGTAGGGTTTCAAGCCATTCTAATTCATTACGCGGTATGGCAATATCTAATGCCAATATCTCACCAACTTCTTTTTCATGTATGATTTCATAGCGTAATGCGGCACCGGCTGCCGCAAAACGATTTAAAAGCGCGCTTTCTGACTCTTCCTGGCTACATTCAAAATAGTTACCCGTGTCTGAAGCAGCAAAGAAGGTCTTCAGAAAATCCTGTGCCTCTGCTATCCCTTCATCACTCATTTTTAAGATTAGGTGATGCTCATATTGTTCACGATACTCAATCATGCGCTTCGGTAAATGCTTTGGAAATAGAGTAGCGATGAACTGCATGACTTTGTCAGTAAAATGCTTTGGCATCCATGACCACTTATGAAATTTAGCGTCAATAGCGCCTTTGATAGAAAACAATCTAGGTAAGGCATCTGTGCCGAGATGCTTAATACTTAGGAACGTGTCTTTACCGTATTTAGCGGAGACATCAAATATATCACGATGCATATACTCGCCCACTTCAGGGATATTGTCGAAGCTTGATAGTATCTGCCTTCTGAGCTGTGCAAGCTCACTCACACTGTTAGTGCCTATGTAAAAGGTTTTCTCTTTTGCCGCTATTGGATAAGTGTCAAGACGTACTGCAAACACCGCAAGCTTGCCAGCGCAGCCACTGGCTTCATACAGTCTGCGCTTGTCCGCATTAAAGCGACTGGGCGTGCTTGCATCAACGTCTTTTACTCTGGCGATGTACTCTTTGTCAGATGCGAGCTTGCCACTATCAGGTAATTCTCTTTTATCAAAATTACCATTTTGCAAATTAGTCAGTATTTCTTCTGGCGTATCACCTAGCTCTACGTCTAGATGATTAACCAATACCAGCTGTCCTTGTTCGTTTATTTGGGCAAACAACGCAAGCTCGGTATAGGCAGGCCCTCTTTTGACCAAAGCCCCACCAGAGTTATTAGATATACCGCCAATAATAGACGCGCCTAACGTCGAGGAACCGATGACGGAATGAGGCGCTCTATTGACAGCATTAAGCTGACTTTGTAGCTGATGCAATGTCGCACCAGGCAAGCTGATCACTTGCTCGTTGTCATTCACCAAATACAACTGGTTCATTGCAAGCGTATTAATCACCACAACTGGTCTATCGTAGTCATTACCGCTCGGTGTTGAGCCTTCAGTCAGACCTGTCTTAGCCGCTTGCATGATAATGATGCAGTCGCCTTCAACGCATACTTCTAGGCTACGCCAAATCTCCAGCAGTGTTTGCGGAAATAAAACGGCTAAGGCACTGCCACCACCAGAGCGCCACCCCATTCTATAGTGCTCATTTTTCTCTGGATCAGCCTGTACATTACTAGCACCCAGTAATTGTGTTAGCTTGTCTAGTACTTGATCAGGACTAAGCATGCCTTGAGAATCGCGATTTGACGAAGATATATGATGCTCCTTATCTTGTGATTGTGTGTCATTCATCATGCTAAGGGCCCTTGAAAACCAAAAATGTAAATGGCGGCCATGACGATGATGCCACAGAACAACACATAGTATATGGTGGGTAAAATAGTACGCCTAAGTGTGGCGCCCTCCATACCAAGTAAACCCACCGTTGCTGATGCAGCCACCACGTTATGTATGGCAACCATATTACCGGCTGCCGCACCAACAGCCTGAGCCGCTATGATTAAAGAGGGTGAAATATTTAAGCTCATCGCCGCTTCATACTGAAATTGACTGAACATCATGTTAGATACGGTATTAGAACCCGCGATAAAGGCTCCTAACGCTCCAATGGTTGGACCAATCAATGGAAAAACATTGCCAAAAGTACCTGAAAACAACTCTGCACTGGCGACTGGCATACTCGCCACATCTGATAAGTTTATGCCGGAATTGATAAAAATTCTAACCATTGGAATCGTAAAGATAAGTACAAAACCTGCCCCTAGTACAGTTTTGCCTGATTCTTTAAAGGCACTGTTTAGTGCGCTGACGGACTTTCTAGTTTGAAAAGCGGCGGCAACCAAAGCACTAATTAGTAACAAGCCGCCTGGTAAGTATAAAGGACTAAAACTGGCACTGATATCTGTCTCACCTAAAATCGAGGTTAGGTCTACTGCCACACTGTTAAGTAAAGACTGAAAGCCTGTAAATACTCTTGAAAACACCAGTAAAAGGGCAACCAGTAAATAAGGGAACCACGCCATAAGGGTGGACATCTTCTTATCACTCAAGGTCAGCGTAATATCTTCTTTACTGACCACTAACTTACCAAGCCATTCACTCGGCCAGTTTTTTTGCGGTTCAAAATCCCATATGGTTTTTGGTACCAAAAACCCTCTTTTAGCAGCATTAACAACGATAGTAATACTGACCAAGCCACCGACCAGTGACGGAAACTCTGGCCCTAAAAAAACACCGGTTATCATATAAGGGATTGTAAATGCCAAGCCTGCAAAAATCGCAAACGGCCAAATCGCAAAGCCTTCCCGCCAGCTTTTATTTTTACCAAAGAAGCGAGTGAGCATCATCACCATAAACAGGGGCATAAACGTACCAATGACACCGTGAATAATGGCGACTTGACTGGTAATCAGTTGTAAAAATTCGCCCCACTGTACTCCTTCTTGTGCCAGTTGAGCGCTAATGGCAGCTTTATCTAACCCATCATTTACCCCTATCACAATAGGCGTACCGACCGCACCAAATGATACAGGTGTACTTTGTATCATCATTCCCATCAACACTGCACCCAGCGCCGGAAATCCTACTGCCACCAGCAAAGGCGCTGCAATAGCGGCAGCTGTACCAAAACCAGAGGCACCCTCAAGAAAGCAGCCAAAGCACCATGCAATAATAATGGCTTGCACACGCCTATCTGGCGATACATTGGTAAACCCAGCACGGATAACGGCGATTGCACCAGTATGTTTTAATGTATTCAACAAAAAAATAGCACCAAAGACTATCCACAATACCGAAACCGTAATGACCAAACCTTGAATGATAGATGATGAAACTCGAGTGAGCGTCATATCCCATATAAAAATAGCCAACGCCGCGGTAACCGCTAAAACTATCGGCATTGTTTTTTTGGCTGACCATTGCAAGCCTATCAAAAAAATACCACAGAGAACAATTGGCAGTAATGCCAGTAGACCATATATTGTTTGATTCAAAATCATATCCTTTATTACCGTTTAATCTTCCTTGAACCAAGTCATTAAAGCCTTTATTTTGACGACTCCATGATGACTAAGTTGTATTAAACATTCACAAACAGGGACTGCTAATTGACCCAAGCTGTTTTTCAGACAATGCCAAGCACAATCTCAGTTATTCCATCCTTTACTGTTCAAAATGCCCTAAAGGAGTCTACGCCTTGTTAATAAATAGATATATTGCATCAAAGGAAAATATTATTTTCTTTTTTTGCTATAATCTAAAGCCTATTACCCTAATTGGAGCACAAATATGGTCAAAGCCGACGATATGGTTTTATTTGTCCAAGTTGTTGAAGAAGGGTCATTTTCTAAGGTTGCTGAAAAACTGTCATTAACCAACTCAGTAGTGAGCAAGCGCATTGCAAGATTAGAAGAAAACTTAAATGCTCAGCTACTTTATAGAACCACCAGAAAGTTGAGCTTGACCGACGCAGGCAGGACGCTTTATAACAAAGCTAAAATTGCTAAACTTGCTTTTCAGGAAGCCGAAGATGCGGTAACGGGTTACGGCGAAGATATGAAAGGCAATATACGTATAACCATGCCTGTGGTCTCTGCGAATTTCATATTTAGCAAATCTATTGCCGAATTCTGTAAACAACACCCTGAAGTATCGGTAGAGTTACAAATTACCAATCGATTGGTTGACTTGATAGAAGAAGGATTTGATTTGGCACTAAGGACCGCTGTGCTTGAAGATTCCTCGCTCATTGCAAGGCGCCTGATAGATAGCCAATGGGTGATATGTGCGACGCCAGACTATTTAAAGCAATATGGTATTCCTCAAACTCCTGAAGAATTAGAGAATCATGAGTGCTTGGTCTATAAGTTTGATAATACCTCTAATAACATATGGCCATTATTTATAGACGGCACAGAGCAATTAATATCTGTCCATGGTCGGTTTCATAGCAATCATCTTAGTGCGATTAAACAAGCCGCGCTTAGCGGTTTAGGTATCGCTTTTTTACCACAAGTGTTGATCTATGATGAGATACAGCAAAATACACTCACGCAGATCTTGCAATGTTTTACCAGAAAGAAACTGGGCCTATATGCGGTTTATCCTAAAGCGAGGCAACCGGATCAAAAGTTAAAACTGCTCGTTGCACATTTGCGAGAATCATTACATCAGAAACAGGCTTATTACTACTGAGTAATAAGCCTGTTTCTGATGTCTATAAAAAGAGTAATGGAATCTTAGATTAACATACCAAGTGCAACGCTAATTAATATTATAGAACGCCTGCATAGGCGTTTTAAACCCTAAGCGTTTTCTTGGTCTGTTGTTTAGTTTTTTCTCAATGTCCTGCATCTCATTATCAGAGACTTGTCTAAAGTCACAACCCTTAGGCAAGTACTCTCTGATCAAGCCATTGGTATTCTCGTTGGTTCCTCGCTGCCATGACGCATAAGCATCGGCAAAGAAGAAAGGGCTAAAGAGCTTTTGTTTCACCTTCTTATGCTGAGCAAACTCTTTACCATGGTCAGAGGTAATGGTCTTAACCTGCAACCTCACTGGCTTTATGAGTTCTATCACTGCCTCTGATACTTGCTGTGCCGTTTTATGACCCACACGCTTCATCTTCAGTAGCCCCATTTTACGTTCAACGAGCGTTACAATCGCTTGCTTGTGATGCTGACCGATAACGGTATCCGCTTCCCAGTCACCAATACGTGAGCGTTCTTCAACAATACAAGGGCGTTCATGAATCGAGACTCTGTCATTGATACGACCACGAGTCTCAGCGGTTAGACGTTTACTGTATGGTTTGGCTTTACGTCAGAGACACTGCCATAACTTGCCGCCCTGTCTCTTGTCCTTTCAGATATAGCGATAGATGCTCATGTGGCTAATACCACCATGAAACCCGGCTATTTGTTCAGGACGCAAGTTTTCTTTAAGCTTGTCTGTCACCCATGCCCAGATGTCAGCCACAATAGTTGTGGCGTTGTTAGGCCGTCTGTCACAAGCCTTGTTATTAGCATGCTTTGCTCGGTAACCTCGTAGGCTTTTATTGCGTCTGATTTCTCTCGATATGGTGCTAGGGCTTCTGCCTAATGTGTCAGCTATAAATTTAATACTATGTTCTGCCACTATAAGGGCGTAAATCTGGTATCGTTCCCGTAGGCTTAGATGCGTATAGTTCATGGTTGCAATCTCACTTTGGTCGGTGGATAAAAACTTTGATGCTAGCGCATCTAGGTCTTTTTTTCACCTGCTCTTTGAAATTGCACTTCATGTGTTAATCTAAGGCATTTAAAAAAAGGCCTTAGCATAAGGTTTATTGAACCTCCTATCTACGTGTCATATTAGAAATACCGTACTTAAATAGTTACCTATACTTGTGTCGTTTTTTTTCCTCTGCAATAATGCTCACGTCTAATACATCAAATATAAATATTATAGGCGTTTTATATGAAAAACATGACTAAAGTAATGATGGCAGGTGTTTTAGCAGTAGGTACGTTGGCTGCTGGTTGCCAAACCACTCGTAGCGTGACGGAACCAACCACTCAAGCAATTACATCGAATGCTCTACAAGCTTATAATTGGCAGTTAGTTGACGCTAAGCGTAGCAACGGTGATAAGGTTACTCAGCTGTTCTGCGATCCAGCCAAACCTTTAATTTTAAATTTCATGACTGCTGACGGTGATAACCGCGTTGCTTTTATGAATACCTGTAACAATATGAGCGCTGGATATAGCATTGTGGATGGTAACGTTCAAATTCAAAATGGTATCAGCACCTTAATGGCATGTCCTGAGCCACAAGCTAGTTTTGATACTGCTACACTAGCAACAGTACAAGGTAAATATAGCTTAAGCAAGAGTGGCAACAATCTACCTATTTTAACCATTACCAATGCTAACCAAGTCGCTCAATTCAAAGCTATTTCTAAATAACTACTCCAGGCGTTTATATGAAAAACATGACTAAAGTAATGATGGCAGGTGTTTTAGCAGTAGGTACATTGGCCGCTGGTTGCCGAACCACTCCTACCGTGACCGCTCCAGTAGAACAAACAGTTACATCCAATCTTTTACAATCCTATAATTGGCAGTTGGTTGATGCCAAAGGGACTAATAACGTTAAAGTTCCTCAGTTATTCTTTGATCCAAAGAACCCATTAGTTTTAAATTTCATGACTGAAAACGGTAACAATTTTGTTTCCCTCATGAATACCTGTAATAATTTAGCAGCCGGATACAACGTTGTGAATGGTAACGTACAACTAGGCGGTATAAGAAGTACTCGAATGGGTTGTCCTGAACCCTTGGCAAAATTTGACAAAGCAGCAGCGGAAACAGTGCAAGGCAAATACAGTATAAGTAAAAGTGCTAATAATTCACCTGTTCTGACCATTACTAATGCTTATCAAGTAGCTAGCTTTAAAGCTATTGCTAAATAGGTCTGTCAAATAAGCTGATAAGCTATAAAAAACGCCTCACTATTAATTAGTGGGGCGTTTTTTTAACAACTCAAAGTAGCTATCAAGCCTAGATAACCTCAGGTAATCGCCGTTTCTAGTGAGAACTAGGATCTTTGGCTGTATGTAATAACAGCGATGACCTCACAGCGCACATATTGAGTAGATTAAGCACTTTCTAACTCGACTCCTAAGCTCTATGATAAGCCTTATTTGGCCAAGCTTACTAGGATATTGGGCGGTGTCTAAAAAAGGATAGTCACGCAAGTTATTATCTACGGACTTAACAGCAAAGGACAGTCTCAGTGCGTATAATTGTCTAAAGCTAGATAAAAATTATATTTTTGAGGTTATGGTATGGGATCTGATCCATCATTTCTACTAATAGGAGCTTTGGCAACGCAGGCTAATACAACCAAAGATACTATTCGCCATTACGATGAAATGGGGCTACTAAACTCTCGAAAACGACAAGCGGGTTCTCGCCTATGTACCGAGTTTCATCCAGAATGTATTGAGCGTATTAAAATGATTAAAAGTGCACAGGCTATTGGTTTTACTCTTGCTGAATTTAAAAGCCATCTGAACGATCATTTCAATGGTACTCTCAATATTGATAAAGATTTGATTACTATCTCCGAAAAGCTTGCTGAAGCTAAACGTCAAAAGATCGAGATCATCAACACTATTAACCAACTTAGTGCTTGGTACGCCATTCTAGAAGAAATAAAGACAGATAATATTAGCTTCATTTATCCCATTCTCAACTTCGAAAGTGAACTGTCCCGACTATATCGGAGACTGATCTACTTGAGTCAGGCAGCAATGCCTGACTGATTAAGATTATCCTAATAGCGCTTTTCAAACTTAAAGGGTGCCACATAACGAATCGTACTATCAATCGTATTTTATTAAACCATTACAATCATGAACGCCCATGGGTAATGGCGGTTTTACGCCTATACAAAAACCAAACCATGCATCTTAATGCTATTAATTAAATGCATTATGCATGGGACGATTACCTAACAAGCTGAATGCTGCGTTCCCTAGCAACGCTGATAAAAGCCCTTTGATCAATAGCCCCAAGACTGGCTATAAGCTCAGTCCATTCAATTAAAATACTCACGCTCAAACACCATTCTAGGGGATTTTTAAAGAAAGCTTTTAGCTTTTAGCTTTAAGACATATAGTTATCCTACCCAATTTTTTGTCTAAACCTCATAGATTCAAGAGTAGCAAGCCATATCAAAGGTAGGATAATCAGCGCAGAACCTATTAACAAAGTCATATTTGGTACTTCGTTAAACCATATGATTCCGACCACCACCGCTCCTAATAAACCTGAGTATTCCGCACTAGAGACCTTGTACGCTTCAATGTGTCGGTACACCTGTACGCATATACCCGCATAAATCAAAATGAATACATTTGAACTGGCGGCCGTAATCAATGAGCGCCAGTCAAATGGCTGTCCCTCCCAAATAGCCAAACCAAGCGCGAATGGGATTCCTAATAAATTGGTCAAAAGTAGCGTTTGATAGACAGTATGATGTTGTGGGAGTTTACGAACTAACAGATTGTTTAGCGCCATGGTTACCGCTACTATAAGCGCAAACACCGCCCCTAAATTAATCTGTTTTGGTTGTACAATAACGAGGATACCCGCAAAACCTAACATAGCTACCGCTATAGTTGAAAAGGTTAATCTGTCTTTATAAAATAAAAAACCCAGTGGTAATACAAATAAAGGGGCGGCATAAAAAATAGCGTTCGCAGTCGCGAGAGGCAATACTTGAAGAGACAGTACCATGAATATCACACCTAACAACCAAACGTGACTACGGACAAAGTGCCATTTCATATTACTGAATAACTTGCTCTTTTTATTGATTAAACAAAATGGCAACAGCATTAAAACCGCTGTTAATTGACGAAATAGGATAAATTGATATACCGCCGTCTCAGAGGGCAAGTCCTTTATCAAGGCGTCCGAGAAGACCGCAATGATATTTCCTAGTACCAATAGCGTCATGGCAAATGCAACACTTATCTTTGGCATTCTTATCCTCCCCGCCCTACTTTAAATTCAGAAACTGTTAAAACCCCAATGGGTTCATGCTGATTTAACGATCTGTCAGGCAGTATATTCAAGTAACGGTATGATGTATAATGATATAAAACATATTTAGTATTACCTGAGGTAATAATGGATTTGCCCCCATTGCGTGCCATACAATGCTTCGAATCCGTTGCACGGCTTAACAGCTTTTCAAAAGCAGCAGAAAGCCTCAATGTGACACAAAGTGCCGTGAGTCACCAAATACGCATCCTTGAAGAGTATCTTGGGGAAGCAATGTTTTACAGGCAAGGCCGGACCTTTTCGTTGACAGAGGTTGGTGAGCGTTATTTCACAGATGTGAGTGGCGCATTGGGTCTACTTTCAGATAGTAGTCAGATTATTAAACATGGAAAACCTGGGCATATACGCTTAGCTCTGTACAGTTCAGTCGCAGTGAATTGGTTGATTCCTCGACTAGAAGACTTCTATAGACAGTATCCAGAAATAGAACTCACTTTAGATATGGTTAATCATCCCTCTGATTATAATGAGCAAAGGGCCGATTGTTATATCACCGTCGATCCTCCTCCACATGCTTTCATCAGTAAGTTTTTATTTTCTGAAACTTTATATCCTGTTTGTGGTCAAAAGCTTTGGGAGAAAATAAGAGATAAACCACTTCCTGATACATTGTGGCGGCATCCAATATTGTCCGTGAGATATGCAGATACAAGCGAGAATACAGCGGAGGATTGGCTGCGGTGGTGTAAGGCAGGCGGATTTGAGTTACCGAAGGATATAAAGATAAATCATTTTAGTCATGTACTACTAGCGATAGAAGCCGCACGGTATAATCTGGGAGTTACCCTCGTTAACAACTATATGATGCTAGATCCATCTTATAAGCAGAAACTCATTAGAATTCCAATGCATGAATTACTAACAGGGGATAAATTTTACTTCGTTTACAAGGAATTAAAGAATCATCAGGATGATATTATTAAACTATCTAAATGGTTAGAATCTCAGTGTGAGTAAAGAAATCCTCTATCTTATTTGTTGTTACAAGAAAAACAATGATTTGTTAAGGGATTTCAAAGTGATAAATCTTGTGCGGCAACTATGCTGCGGCCAGCTAATGTATTAAAATTGATAGTAGCTGCATTCATTTGAGCCCCGACTCACCATACGGAGAGTTCAGACAGAGCAATACTGGAAAGAACAGATCATAAAAACTTATATTCCCCATAAATAGTCATCAGTTTTGTAGGATGTTAAATATCATAACCTGATAGGTTCCAATCTAAAAGATAGTAAGCTACTCAATTTTAGTTATTATTACTTTTATGAATAAAAGATAAGCTTGCTAAACCCTAAACTGCTGACTAAATCTATCTTTAACTGGGCTATATATAATGACAATATTAATCATTAGTGATAGCATGGATTTAACTGCAGTGAGCTAGAGGCTATTACAGAGTATCTTGAGTTAAGGATTCAAATAAAATTTTCGAATTCTTCGCTCATAATATTTATTATCTGTTAAAGATTGATTGCTTGATCCTCTAACAGACCGCTTTAAAGCTGCCTTTTAAATCAAATTTAGAAACAATACTAATAGAACGGGTAAGTTGGACACAAAGATATGATAGCTAATATATTTAACTTATCCACTGATACGTTATTTAAGCTTTTAGTAGCCGTTATTTGTGTGCTAATGTTATTAGCACCACTGTACAAATGGAAGTATCGTCCACATAAGGCGCTCACCAAAAGAATACTAATAACTCTTTTTCTAATTCCAGTCTCTTTATATCTTCTAGTAGATACTTTCAACACTAAAGATCAGCAAAAAAATGATCAACTGTTATCGGCTGCTCGTTTTGCTGAAAATGATCGCTCATTAACGAATGAAAGCCATATTCCTACGCCTGACAAGCATGCTTTTGCATCAGCTCTAGAATTGAACAATATTAGAACAAAACAAACTGAGGATAGGCAGACCAGTCTTGCAGAAAAAAAACAGGAGCCTGAGGAAGTTAATCAGTAAGTACGCCTACATTCTAATAATGACCATAGAGGTTTGTAAACGTATGACGGCAACCTACTAATAAGTGCATCTGAATGATTTTTATACTATTTTCACAACTTTTTAGAATATCATAAAGGTCAAAGTGAGCATGGAATAACATAGGGCCACTTTAAAATGAAAGCGATACGTCATAACTATAGTCAGTGAAAAGTAATATCGATACATCACGCGCTACTGATATCAATTTTTCTTGCTTGCTGTGCCTGCGCAGACAGAGGCTACAAAAAATTGATATCAGCAATACCGTAGCGTTTTTAGGATATTTTGACTATATATGCGACTGTTATCAGTTTTTCTTGCTTGTTGTTATCACAAAGGGGAGGAAAAATTTATCCCAGTCGTACTGTATCGATTTTAAAGTAATTCTACTATACCTAAAAAACAACCCAGCATATGAGCTGGGTTATTGATGAAATAAGGCAATATAAAGAGGTGTTTATGCAAGGTCCCGAACCTTAGGCTCGCGCTCCCATAGACGCATTTTAGCGTTATCAATAAAATTTATCATGTCGGATAAGGGTGTGACAAACGCATCTTTTTCAATAGGTAATCTAACCCCAATTCGGGATAAGCGAGAAAGAAGTAAAAAAAGAAGTCCAAATCCGCTAAAGTAAGTTTACCAAGACAAACGATAGCGAAAAGAGGACTTCTTACATGGACAACCTAACCGAACTTTACT